>NZ_JAAOMA010000030.1:0-64965 GCF_011602385.1 Chromobacterium fluminis
GATTTTCCCTCGCGCCGCCGGGGCTGGCGGCGCGAGGGAAAATCAGGCTTGTTGCTCAAAGCGCACAGGCTGTTTGCCCAGGCGCTTGGGCCGCACCACCACGGTGCCGGCGATCTTGTCGTGCCAACCCTGTTTGCGGGCGTCTACGCCTACCCAGATCAGGCCCAGGAAGAAGGGGAAGCTGGACACGAAGTAGCCGAGGTAGCGCAGCGCCGCCTGTCCCGGCGTCATCGGCGCGCCGGTTTTGGCGTCCACAATGCGAGCGCCCAGCAGCATCTTGCCCGGCGTGCTGCTCTTGAACCACCAGAAGGCCAGCACCGCCGCCGCGGGCAGCACCCAGTTGATCATCAGGCCGGCCAGCGGGCTCAACTCAAAGCGGCCTTGCATCATGAAGGCCTGCATCATCCAGCCGTCGCCGCTTTCCGCCATGCGGCTGCTTTCGCCGCCGCCGCTGGCCAGCAGCCAGATCGCCGGCGCCAGCGCCAGGCACAGCAGCAAGGTGTCGACCAGGCTGGCCAGCACCCGCAGCCAGAAGCCGACGTATTCCAGTTCTTCCGCGCCCTCTTGCATCTTCAGTTCTCCAGATTGGGTTTGTGCTTGGCCGCCACGCGCAGGTAGTGTTCGGCGGAGTATTGGAAGTAGGCTAGTTCTTTGTCGGTCAGCGGCCGCGCCTGCTTGACCGGGTTGCCCAGGTAAAGATAGCCGGACTCCAGACGTTTGCCCGGCGGCACCAGGCTGCCGGCGCCGATCAGCACCCGCGGCTCGATCACCGCGCGGTCCAGCACGATGCTGCCGATGCCGACCAGCACTTCGTCGCCTATGGTGCAGCCGTGCAGGGTGACGTGGTGGCCGATGGTGACGTTGCGGCCTATCACCAGCGGCGCGCCAACCGGGTCCGCGGCGCTTTTGTGGCTGACGTGCAGCATGGCGAAATCCTGGATGTTGGAGTTCTCGCCTATGCTGATGGCGTTGACGTCGCCGCGGATCACGGCGTAGGGCCAGACCGAGGCGCCTTCCGCCAACGAGACTTCGCCGATGACCGCCGCCGCCGGGTCGATGTAGCAGCTGTCGTGGATTTGCGGCTGATGCCCGTCATAAGGGCGGATATTGCTTTTCATCGGTCTGTCCTCATCTGAAATCGGGTAAAGTTTCCATCATACCCCCACAGGATGCCAATATGAGCCAGAACCCCTTGCTGGACTTTTCCGGACTGACCCGTTTCGCGGATATCAAGCCGGAGCACATTTCCCCCGCCATCGACGAATTGCTGTCCGCCGCGCGCGCCGCGGTGGCGCGGCTGACCGCGGAGCAGGGCGCGCCCAGCTGGGAAAGCTTCGTCGATCCGCTGACCGACGCCACCGAGCACCTGGGCCGCGCCTGGGGCGTGGTGGGCCATCTGAACGCGGTGGTGAACACGCCGGAGCTGCGCGAGGCTTATAACGCCAATATTCCGCGCATTTCCGAGTTCTGGACCGAGATGGGCCAGAACCTGGACTTGTTCGCCCGCTTCAAGGCGCTGGCGGCCAGCCCGGAACACGCGGATTACAGCGCGGCGCGCAAGAAGATCGTGTCCAACGATCTGCGTGATTTCCGCCTGTCCGGCGCGGAATTGCCGCAGGCGGAAAAAGAGCGTTTCGCCGCCATTCAGACGCGCTTGGCCGAGCTGTCCGCCAAGTTCGAGCAGAACGTGCTGGACGCCACCGACGCCTTCAGCCTGTACATCGAGGACAAGGCCGAGCTGTCCGGTGTGCCCGAGGATTCGCTGGAGCTGTTCGCCGCCGCCGCGGCCGGCGACGACAAGAGCGGCTACAAGATCACCTTGCAGTTCCCGTTCTATTTCCCGGTGTTGCAGTACGCGGACAACCGCGCGCTGCGCGAAAAGCTGTACCAGGCCAATGTGCAGCGCGCATCGGAGTTCGGCCCGTCCGAACGCGACAACAGCCCCATCATCCGTGAAAAGCTGAAACTGGCGCGCGAGGAAGCCCAACTGCTGGGCTTCGCCAACTTCGCCGAGCTGTCCCTGTTCACCAAGATGGCGGAAAGCCCGGAACAGGTCATCGCCTTCCTGCGCGATCTGGCCGCGCGCGCCAAACCGTTCGCGGTCAAGGACCGCCAGGAACTGGAAGCCTTCGCCGCCGCGGAACTGGGCCTGGCCAAGCTGGAAGCCTGGGATCTGGCTTACGCCGCGGAAAAGCTGCGCGTGGCGCGTTATGCGTTCTCCGAGCAGGAGGTCAAACAGTACTTTCCGGAAAGCAAAGTGCTGCCCGGCCTGTTCGGCGTGGTGTCCACGCTGTTTGGCGTGGACGTGCGCCCGAGCAGCGCGCCGGTCTGGCATCCGGACGTGCGCTTCTTCGACATCCATAAGGACGGCCAGCTGGTCGGCAGTTTCTATTTCGACCTGTACGCCCGCGACGGCAAGCGTTCCGGCGCCTGGATGGACGACGCGCGCGGCCGCCGCAGCAAGAGCGGTCAGGTGCAGACGCCTATCGCCTATCTGACCTGCAACTTCACCCGTCCGGTGGGCGACAAGCCGGCGCTGTTCACCCACGACGAAGTGATCACCTTGTTCCACGAGTTCGGCCACGGTCTGCATCACATGCTGACCCGCGTCGACGAACTGGGCGTGGCCGGCATCAACGGCGTGGAATGGGACGCGGTGGAGTTGCCCAGCCAGTTCCTGGAAAATTTCGCCTGGGAATGGGACGTGGTGCAGGGCATGACTAGCCACGTGGACAGCGGCGCGACCTTGCCGCGCGAGCTGTTCGACAAGATGCTGGCGGCCAAGAACTTCCAGAGCGGCATGGCCACGGTGCGCCAGCTGGAGTTCGCGCTGTTCGACCTGCAGCTGTACAGCGTCTTCGACGCCGACAAGGGCGACTGGCTGGCCTTGTTGGACGAGGTGCGTCGCGAGGTGGCGGTGAATTTCCCGCCGGCCTACAACCGCTTCCCCAACAGCTTCAGCCACATCTTCGCCGGCGGCTATTCGGCTGGCTATTACAGCTACAAGTGGGCGGAAGTGCTGTCCGCGGACGCCTATGCGGCCTTTGAGGAGGCTGGCGGCGCCAATCCGGACACCGGCAAGCGCTTCTGGGACGAGATTCTGGCGGTGGGCGGCAGCCGTCCGGCCCTGGAATCCTTCCGCGCTTTCCGCGGCCGCGATCCGCAGATCGACGCTTTGTTGCGCCATTCCGGCATGGTGGAAACAGTTTGAAACGACCGTTTTATGCCGGGGGAAAAATATTCCGGGCTTTGTCGGAACTCTTGTGAAGCGCCGCGGCTCTAATTTTTTGCTCAGTGGGTTATCTCCAGAGCAGCAAGCGAGCCAGACGCATATCAGGGTAGATTGATATAGTGTCTATTGCGCGCCTCCGTGTAGACGGAGGCGCCTTTTTTTTGCCGCGGATCGCGCGGCTAAAAAGATTCAGTCGCCCCGCTCTGGTTTGACGGACGGCGTCAGCGGCTGCAGGGTGTGGCGGTGCTGGAAGGTAGGGGTCCGCATCGAGAAGGGCGGGGTCAACGGCGCCAGACGAGGGCGGTTGGGATTGCGCGTCGGGCATAATGCCTGTTGCACATCGTGCTGCTTGTGCTTGATAGTCAAGAACTTGCTCCGGTTACAACGACGCTTTCGATCATAGGCCGGCGTTCCGAGCCTTGGCAAATTCCCGTTGTCCGGCTGTTGTTTATTTGTTTAAACACTTTTGTTTAATCAACCATCAAATAATCGACGTCGGCAACTGTCGCCGCCCAAAGCTTGGCAGTGCCGCGCGCTGCGGTTATGGTGTCGGCCTTTGCATGAAAAACATTTGGAGAGCCCGCCGATGCGTTTTGCCACCTGGAACGTCAATTCCCTCAAGGTCCGCCTGCCGCAGGTGATCCAATGGCTGTCCGACAGCCCGGTGGACGTGCTCTGCCTGCAAGAACTGAAAATGGATCAGGATGTGTTTCCGCTGGCCGAGATCGAAGCGGCTGGCTATCGCGCGGCCTGGTTCGGCCAGAAAACCTACAACGGCGTGGCCATTCTGGTGCGCGCGCCGCTGGAGCTGGAAGATGTGGTGCTCGGCATCCCCGATTACGGCGACGAGCAGCGCCGGGTGATCGCCGCCACAGTGAACGGCATCCGGGTGATCTGCGGCTATTTCGTCAACGGCGAGGCGGTGGATTCGCCCAAGTATCCGTACAAGCTGGAATGGCTGGCCAATCTGGAGCGCTATGTCGCCGCCGAGTTGCAGCGCCATCCGCAGTTGCTGCTGTTGGGCGACTACAATATCGCCCCGGAAGACCGCGATGTGTACGACCCGGAAAGCTGGCACGAGCAAGTGTTGTGCAGCACGCCGGAGCGCGAATCCTTCCGCCGTCTGATCGCGTTGGGCCTGAGCGACAGCTTCCGACTGTTCAATCAGGAGGAGAAGCAATACAGCTGGTGGGATTACCGCGCGATGATGTTCCGTCGCAACAAGGGCGTGCGCATCGACCACATCCTGGTCAGCGACGCGCTGAAGCCGCGCGCGCTGGACTGCGTGATCGACAAGGCGCCGCGCAAATGGGAGCGGCCGTCCGACCACACTCCGGTGGTGCTGACGCTAGCGGATTGAGCGTTTCCACTATTCTAAAGGCCGGTGGCAGCCGGCCTATCCGCCAGCTTTCTTGGCTTGCCTCAAAAATATTGCCGGCCGGTTTTGCTAGTCTGGAGCTTTCCTGCTTTTCAGATGGCTGCGCGATGACCCAAAACCACCCCAAACTGCCGGTAGACCCGTATTACGAGGGCGTGCCGGAATATATGACCCAGGTATACGACTGGGCTTACGTCAATCCGCGCAAGGCCGGTTGGCTGGACCGCAACCTGGTTGTGCGCGTCTTGCTGTTCTTCAACGATCAAAGATTGATGCGTGCCTATCTGGAGCAGATCCGGCCCGGCGACAAGGTGTGGCAGGTGGCTCACGTCTACGGCGACCTGGTGCAGCGAGCCGCGGACCGGGCGGGCAAGGACGGGCGCTTCGTGCTCACCGACATCACCCCAGTGCAGATAGAGCACGCCGAGCGCAAGCTGCGAGATCGCCCTCAGGCCGCGGTGGTGCGCGCCAACGCCGGCAATTACCGGCTGGAGTCCGACGATTTCAACCTGATTTGCAGTTTCTTCCTGCTGCACGAGGTGCCGGATCATCTGAAGCGCGCCATCGTCGACAATATGCTGTCGCAAGTGCCGCCCGGCGGCCGCGCGGTCTTCGTCGACTACCATAGGCCCAAGCCGTGGCAGCCGATAGGCTGGCTGCTCAAATGGGTGAACCGCGTTCTGGAGCCGTTCGCTGAGGCGCTATGGGATCATGAGATCCGCGATTATGCGCAAGAGGCCGACGGTTTCGACTGGAGCAAGCGCACCTTGTTTGGCGGGGTGTATCAGGTGACGATCGCGAAGAGGAAGCCTTGAGGACATGCCGTACTTGACGTTACACGGGCTTACAAGCGACTAACAGACCCAGGGCGGGGGCAGGGCTAGGATACGTCTCAAGGAAGCGCCGAATCCGGCGCGATGTGATCGGTGAACGGGAGCCCAAGGCTCCCAAGCCTGAAACTGGAGATGCATCATGAACAAACTGACTCTGCTTGCCCTGACCGCCGCTTTCGGCCTGAGCTCCGCCGCTGGTTTCGCCGCCGAAACCGCTAAGCCGGCCGCTTCCGCTCCGGTAGCCAAAATGGCGCCGGCCGCCAAAAAAGCTGAAAAGCACCCGGCCAAGATCCACCATGCCAAGAAAGGCGAAAAGGTAGCCGCTTCCGCTCCGGCGCAAAAAGCCCAGGCCGCCAAGGCTGAAGCCTCCGCTCCGGCCAAGGCCAAACACGCCGCCAAGAAGCCGCACGCCAAGCATGCGAAGAAGGCCGCTTCCTCCGCTGCTCAGAAAGCTCAGGCCGCCAAGGCCGAAGCTTCCGCTCCGGCCAAGGCCAAGCACGCTGCTAAAAAGCCGCACGCCAAGCACGCTAAAAAAGTAGCTTCCGCTCCGGCGCAAAAATCCCAGGCCGCCAAGACCGAAGCCTCCGCTCCGGCCAAGAAAGTGGAGAAAAAGGCCGCTCAACACAAGAAGCACGCCGGCAAGGCCAAGAAGGCCGCTGCATCGGCTGCCAAATAAACCGGACTCCGCGTCTGGCTCGCTAAAAAAATAGGCCCCTCAGGGAGGCCAAGACTCAAAGGAGGCTTCGGCCTCCTTTTTCTTTGTGAACGGGACCGCCGCCAGGACAGGCGCGCCCGGCGGCCTTATGCTGTTACACTCAAGTGCTTCGATGCTGGCCGCATGCCCCGGCGTTGAAACCGCCTTCGTTCATTTCGCGCTTAAGGAGCTTCCATGTTAGCCGCCCCGCAAGTTTCCGCCTTCCTGCCGCCGCGCCGCATTCTGATGGGGCCGGGCCCATCCGACGTTTATCCGGAAGTGCTGGCCGCCCAGGCCCGCCCCACCGTCGGCCATCTGGACCCGCTGTTCGTCGGCATGATGGACGAGGTGAAAAGCCTGCTGCAATACGCGTTCCAGACCGCAAACCCGATGACGGTGGCGCTGTCGGCGCCGGGTTCGGCCGGCATGGAGGCCTGCTTCGTCAATCTGGTGGAGCCGGGCGAGAAAGTCATCGTCTGCCGCAACGGCGTGTTCGGCGAGCGCATGCGCCAGAACGTGGTGCGGCTGGGCGCGGTGCCGGTGTTGGTGGACAGCCCCTGGGGCCAGCCGGTGGACCCGGACGCGGTGGAGAGTGCGCTGAAAGCCAACCCGGACGCGCGTTTCCTGGCTTTTGTCCACGCCGAAACCTCCACCGGCGCGCTGTCCGACGCCAAGACGCTGTGCGCGCTGGCCAAGCGTCACGGCTGCCTGAGCATCGTCGACGCGGTGACTTCGCTAGGCGGGGTGGAACTGCGGGTGGACGAATGGGGCGTGGACGCGGTGTATTCCGGCAGCCAAAAGTGCCTGTCCTGCGTGCCCGGCCTGTCGCCGCTGTCGTTCTCGCCGGCGGCGGTGGACAAGCTGCAGGCGCGGCAAAGCCCGGTGCCCAGTTGGTTTCTGGACCAGACCCTGGTGATGGCCTATTGGGGCGGCGGCAAGCGCAGCTACCATCACACCGCGCCGGTGAACGCCTTGTACGCGTTGCATGAGTCCTTGCGCCAGCTGGCCGGCGAGGGCCTAGAGGCGGCCTGGCAGCGCCATCGCGATATGCATCTGATTCTGCGCGACGGCTTGGAAAAGCTGGGACTGAAGTTCGTGGTGGACGCCGCGGCGCGCTTGCCGCAGTTGAACGCGGTCTATATTCCCGAAGGCATAGACGACGCCGCCGCGCGCAATCGTCTGTTGCAGGAGTACAACCTGGAGATAGGCGGCGGCCTGGGCGATTTGGCCGGCAAGGCCTGGCGCATCGGCCTGATGGGTTACGGCGCGCGCCGCGAGAACGTGGCCTTGTGTCTGAAAGCGCTGGAGAGCGTGTTGAAATAAGCGTTCGCTCCCTGTCCGGCGGGCGCAGTGGGACAGAGCGTCAGCCGTTGGAATAGAAAAACGCCATCCATGAAGGATGGCGTTTTTATTGCGGCGGGAGCCCGGCTTCGGCTTATTTTTCGACGAAGGCGCGTTCAATCGCGTAGTCGGCCGGCTCGCCCATGCGCGGCGATTCCTTGAAGCCCATGCCGTTCAGGATCTCGCACAGGTCGTGCAGCATGGACGGGCTGCCGCAGATCAGCGCGCGGTCGTGTTCCGGATTCATTTGCGGCAGGCCGATGTCGGCGCACAACTTGCCGCTGGTGATCAGATCGGTCAGCCGGCCCTGATTGCGGAACGGTTCGCGAGTTACGGTCGGGTAGTAGATCAGTTTTTCGCGCACCATCTCGCCGAAGAATTCGTTTTCCGGCAGTTCTTTGGTGATGTAGTCGTGGTAGCCCAGCTCGCTGACCCAGCGTACGCCATGGGTCAAAATCACCTTGTCGTAGCGCTCGTACACGTCCGGATCTTTGATGATGGACATGAAGGGGGCGAGGCCGGTGCCGGTGGACAGCAGGTAGAGGTTCTTGCCGGGCAGCAGATTGTCCTGCACCAGGGTGCCGGTGGGCTTCTTGCTGATCATCACGGTGTCGCCCACCTTCAGGTGCTGCAGGCGGGAGGTCAGCGGACCGTCCTGAACCTTGATGCTGTAGAACTCCATGTGTTCTTCGTAGTTGGAGCTAACGATGGAGTAGGCGCGCATCAGCGGCTTGCCGTTGACTTCCAGGCCTATCATCACGAACTGGCCGTTGATGAAGCGCAGGCCGGCGTCGCGGGTGCAGGTGAAGCTGAACAGGGTGTCGTTCCAGTGATGGACGGACAGGACCTTTTCGGAGGTCAGGTTAGGAGAGGACATAAGGTTTGCTGCTCGCTAATTTATGAAGTAGAAGCTCGAAAAATATTGGGGCCGATTTTAACCGGTTTGTCGCTTCGCCGCTCGCTCTTGCTGGGAAAACCCGGCGCGAGCGACGTTAAATTCAATTGGAACAGCATGTTAACCGACATTGCCGTCGCAGCCGAACGATTGTTTTCTGATGTGTTTATCGCTGCGCGTTATTTGCCGATTCGCCATAACGAAAGAGGGCGTCACCATGGCGGGACGCCCTCTTGGACAACATAACAGAGAAATACTGTGCGCTTTACCCTTGCTGGCTTCACTACCACTGCTACTGCCGCAAGGCCGTTACCAAAGAGCGGGCTGTCCAAGACAGCTCAATGACGTTGCCGTGTTGAGGCGGAGCCATCATCATGACGGGCTGCCGCGCATGTGTCCTTGATGGACATCACAGAAAGACCAACCGCTTCTTTCTTAATGGGCAAATCGACAAACGGTAATCTCAAGTTTGCTAACTCTGAATTTGGCGGACCGGCCGGGCCGGGACTGCTGATGCTCCGTCTTGGAGGCTGGCTTGGCGTTGCGGACTGTGCCGATTTGGCTGGCCGTGGTTATTGGCCAATGCTCAACGCGTGTATCACTGGATGGCCGCCGGCATTCTGCCGTGAAAGCATTCGGAACCCTCCTTGTCGTGTCGACCTTTTCACTATAAGACTCCGCCGCGCCCAATGCAAGAGGGGCTCAGCCGGCCTTTGGGTCTGGCAGCGAGGCGGGCAGCGCCAGCCGCGCGGGGCGCAGATGTTGTTCGAACTGGCGGCTGGCGGCTTGCCAGGAATAGCGTTCGGCGACGGCTCGAACATGGCCGCGGTCCAGTTCCAGCGCCTTGAGGCAGGCGGCGCGCAGGTCCGCGTCCAGCACGCCGGCGCCGCTGTCGCCCACCACGTCCAGCGGGCCTGCCACCGGATAGGCGGCCACCGGCGTGCCGCAGGCCATCGCCTCCAGCAGCACCAGGCCGAAGGTGTCGGTCAGGCTGGGAAACACGAAGACGTCGGCGGCGCGGTAAAAGCGCGCCAATTCGTGCTGGGGAAAGATGCCGGCGAAGTGGACGTCCTGGTATTGCTGTTTCAGCCGCGCCAGTTGCGGGCCGTCACCCACCACCCATTTGCTGCCCGGCAGTTCCAGTTTGAGGAAGGCTTCTATGTTTTTTTCCACCGCCACCCGGCCGATATAGACGAAGCGCGGCGGCGCGGTGCCGTCCAGACGCTCGCGCTGGCCGGGGCTGAACAGCGCGGTGTCCACGCCGCGGCTCCACAGCTTGACGTTGCGGAAGCCACGGGCGGTCAAATCGTCGGCGATGGATTGGGTGGGCACCATCACGCAATGGGCGGCGTTGTGGAAGCGGCGCATCCAGGCGTAACTGACGGCCAGCGGCAGCCGGCAGCGGGCGTGCACGTATTCCGGAAAGCGAGTGTGGTAGGCGGTGGAAAAGGCCAGGTCGTGGCGCAGGCAATAGCGGCGCGCGGCCAGGCCCAGCGGTCCCTCGGTGGCGATGTGGACGGCGTCCGGGGCGAAGGCGGCGATGCGCGCGGCCACTTTGTGGTAGGGGAACAGCGACAGCCGGATGTCGGGGTAAGTGGGGCAGGGCAGGGTGCGAAAGGCCTGGGGGGTGATCATTTCCACCCGGTGTCCGAAGCCGGCCAGTTCGCGCGCGGTTTCGGTCAGCGAACGGACCACGCCGTTGACCTGGGGCAGCCAGGCGTCGGTGACGATCAGGATGCGCATGTCGGTTCCTTGTGGTCGGCTTGCGCCGCTTGGGGTGGCGGCGCGGCGGCCGGCTGGCCCAGTTGGGTCCAGTACAGCACTTCCAGCCGTCCGTCGGGGTGTTCCACCAGCGCGGACAGGCTTTCCACCCAGTCGCCGCTGTTGCCGTAGAGTATGCCGTCGATGTCGCGCACCTCGGCCTTGTGGATATGGCCGCAGATCACGCCGTCGAAGCCGCGCCGGCGCGCTTCGCCGGCGAGAATGATTTCGAAGTTGCTGATGAAGTTGACCGCGTTTTTGACTCGGTGCTTCAGGTATTGCGACAGCGACCAGTACGGCAGGCCCAGTTTCAGCCGCGCCCAGTTGAAGCCGCGGTTCAGTTCCAGGATCAGGGTGTAGAGGGTGTCGCCGACGTAGGCCAGCCATTTGGCGTATTGAATCACGCCGTCGAACTCATCGCCGTGCAGGATCAGCAGCCGCTTGCCGTCGGCGGTGCGGTGCTCGGCTTCCTGGCGGATGGCGATGCCGCCGAAGTCCAGCCCGGCGTATTGGCGCGCCGCCTCGTCGTGGTTGCCGGGCACATAGATCACCTTGGTGCCCTTGCGCGCCTTGCGCAGCACTTTTTGCACCACGTCGTTGTGGCTTTGTTTCCAGTACCAGGATTTTTTCAGCTGCCAGCCGTCGACGATGTCGCCGACCAGGTACAGGTATTCGGATTCGTGGAAGCGCAGGAAATCCAGCAGGTGGTCGGCGCGGCAGCCGGAGGTGCCGAGGTGGACGTCGGAAATCCAGATCGCGCGCAGTTGTCGGGCGCTGTCGGGGGCGGGGTCTGGCTGCATGGCGGCTCCGTCGGCCTGTGGACTGCTGGCGATGCTGCCAGCGGCAGGTGACAGTCGCGTGAGATTTCAGTGACGACGCGATGAAATTTCTTGAGCGCAGCCTTTAAGATTGTCTTAAGCGCAGGCTGCTGCAATCAGGTTTTGCGGGGGGCGCTTGTTACGGCGGCGAGAGCGCGCTAGGCTGCCGGGACCTTGAACGCCCGGCGACGGGGAGACGGATATGCGGGTTTTGGTGGTGGAGGACGACGCTCAGATCGGCGACGGGCTGAAGATAGGCCTGGAGCAGCTGGGCTTCGTCGCGGATTGGTTTCGCGACGGCAAGCAGGGCCTGGCGGCGCTTGGCGCCGCGCCCTACGACGCGGTGGTGCTGGACCTGGGGCTGCCGGGCATGGACGGTATGGACATCCTGTCCGCCTGGCGGCGCGGCGGCCAGGACGTGCCGGTGCTGGTGTTGACCGCGCGCGACGCGCTGGCAGACCGCGTGGGCGGCCTGGACGCCGGCGCCGACGATTACTTGGTCAAGCCGTTCGCGCTGACGGAGGTGGCGGCGCGGCTGCGCGCGCTCCATCGTCGCCGCCACGGCCAGAGCCATCCGGAATGGCGGCACGGCCGTCTCTGTCTGGACCCGGTGGCGCGCGCGGCCACGCTGGACGGCGCGCCGCTGGAGCTGACCGCGCGCGAACTGGCGTTGCTTGAGTTGCTGCTCAGCCACAAGGGACGGGTGCTGCCGCGCGAGCTGATCGAGGACAAGCTCTACGGCTGGGGCCAGGAGCTGGAAAGCAACGCGGTGGAGGTGCATGTGCACCATCTGCGCAAGAAGCTGGGCAGCGCCTTCATCCGCACGCTGCGAGGCGTCGGCTATACCTTGGGAGATCCGGCATGAGAGGACCGCGCAGCTTGCAGGCGCGGCTATTGCTGCTGCTGTTGTTGATTGTGCCGGTGATCTGGCTGGTGGCTTCCGCCACCGCGGCCTGGTTGGCGCATGAGGAGGTGGACGAGCTGTTCGACACCCAGATGGGCCAGTTCGCCCGGCAGCTGCTGCTGGTGGATGTCGGCGACGAAGAGGTGATCGATCTGCCCAAGCTCAAGCATCTGCTCAAGCACGCGGACAAGGGGCAGTTGGACAACGACGATTTCGGCCTGGCGGTCTGGGACCGCCACGGCCGGCTGCTGCTCAGCGACGGCCGAGGCCGCCGTTTCGATTTCGAACCGGAGCGGCGCGGCTTCTACGATTACCGCGGCAAGGACAGCGATCACGACTGGCGGCTGATTTACCTGGCCGCGCCGGACGGTTCGCGGCTGGTGGCGGTGGGGCAGAAGCAGGGCTTGCGGCACGACATGGTGCTGAAGGTGGTGTCCGCCCAATTGCTGCCGTGGCTGCTGGGTCTGCCGGTGATGCTGTTGCTGATTCTGCTGGCGGTGCGTCGCGAACTGGGGCCGCTCAAGCGCCTGGCCGCCGGCATCGCCCAGCGCGCGCCGGACGACAGTGAGCCGGTGTCGCGCGAGGTGCCGCGGGAAGTGATGCCGCTGGTGGACGCGCTCAACGCCTTGTTCGCCCGCATTGCTTCCACGCTGGAGCATGAGCGCCGCTTCACCGCAGACGCCGCGCACGAGCTGCGCACGCCGCTGGCGGCGCTGAAAGTGCAGGCCGAGGTGCTGGAGCTGTTGCCGGACGAGGGCCGGCGCAAGCACGCGCTGCGGCAGCTGATGTTGGGCATAGACCGCGCCACGAGGCTGGTGGAACAGTTGCTGGCGCTATCGCGGCTGGATCCGCTTAGCCGGCCGGGACAAGGGCAGCCCATCGACTGGGCGACGCTGGCGGAGCGCTTGCTGGCGGAGATGACGGCGGAGGCTGCGCTCAAGGGGGTGAAGCTGGAGACGGAATGGCGCTGCGTGCCGGAACGGGCCTTGCCTTTGAACGGCGATGAAACCCTGGTGGGGCTGATGCTGCGCAATCTGCTGGAGAACGCCATCCGCTACGGCGCCGAGGGTGGCGAGGCGCGGCTGGTGCTGGCCGAGGACGCGGTCAGCGTGCTGGACCGCGGTCCGGGCGTGGCGGCGGAATGGCTGGCACGGATACGCGAGCGTTTCTTCCGCCCGCCGGGCCAGGACGTGGCCGGCAGCGGGCTGGGTCTGTCCATTGTCGAGCGGGTGGCGGAGCTGCACGGCTTGAGCTTGAGCCTGGCCAACCGCGAGGGCGGCGGGCTGGAGGCCAGCTTGAAGCGGCTTTGAGAACCTGTTTACGATCTGCTGCGCGTCGGCGATACGGCGTTGAAAACAAGCTCAAAATGCTCATGTACCACTTGTACATTCCGCTTTTTCGCTCGTTTGCGCCTTGTCTCGCCTTAGCTCGCGAGATCGTAAACACGTTCTGGGACTGCGGCAATTCGCCGCATGGGAGCGCCGGGCGAATCCGGCTATGCTGGCTGAGCTGGCCCTGACGCCGCCAGCGTTCTACATTTGGTTGCGGCCCGCCGGTTTCGGCGGGCTTTCTTTTTTTGCCTAGCTGGGGCGGGGCGACGCGCCGAAGCGCATCAGCCAGAACAGCGCGTTGCAGACGCCGCCGGCCATCGCGCCAAGGTAGAGGTTCATCAGGTCGTTGTACAGCAGCGGCTCGGCCAGCCTGGCGTAGACGAAGGTGACCGCGCTGCCGCTGAAGGCGCCGGGTAGGAAGGCGACCAAGGCCAACAGCCAGCGCGGCCATTCTTGCTGCCAGCCGGCGATGGGCCGGGCCAGCAGCATGCGCAGCAGGCAGAGCAGCAGACCGAATCCCAGCGCCGGGATCGCGCCCATCAAATAAGCCATCATCGGCACCACGCCGCTGGCCAGCAAGGCTACCAGCGGGCCGAGCAGGATGAACAGGGTCAGGCCGCAAGCGAGGATTTTCAGATAGGGCGTTTTCATCCGGCGGGGAGGGGGCGGTGGCAAAAGGCCTCCAGCCTAGCAGACTGGAGGCATGGCGGCGAGAGGCCGCGGAATCAGAACTGTAATTGCACGCGACCCCACACGGTGCGGCCCGGCTCGTTGACTTGCAGGGTGCGGTCGTAGCCGGCCACCATCGCGCCGCCCTTGCTGACACTTTCGGCGTAGGCCTTGTTGAACAGATTGTCCACGCCGAACAGCAGCTTGGCGTGTTTGTTCAAGCGCAGGCCGCCGTCCAGCGACACCACGCCAAAGCCCGGCGTCACGCCGATGTCGGTGCCGACGATATTGCCCTGGCCCGGCGCCACGCGGTCCTGGCGCTGCACGCCGCGCACGGTCAGACCGGCCGCGTATTTGCCGTTGTCCCATTTCAGCGCCGCCTTGGCGTCCAGCGGCGGAGTCTGGCCCAGCGGGCGGTTCTCATCGAGGTTGGCGGCCCAGACCCAGGCCAGGCTGCCGGACAGCGTCCATTCCGGCGCGAAGCGCCAGCTGAGGTCGCCTTCGAAGCCGTAGCGGCGCGCGTCGATGTTGCGGGCCTTGCCGCCGATGGCGCCGGCGTCGCCTTCCACCAGAATGAAGTTCTGCACGCGGCTGGCGTAGGCGGACAGCGAGCCTTGCAGCTTGTCGTCGCGGTAGAGCAGGCCGGCGTCCAGTTGGCGGTTGGTTTCGCTGTTCAGCGTCGAGCTCTTGTTGCGCTCCCAGAAGTCAGGCGCGCGTTCGGCTTGGCCCAGGCCGACGTAGCGGGTCCAACTGCCCGCCGTGTGTTCGTAGCGCAGGAAGCCGGCGTTGAGCTGGTACTGGGTTTCCTGGCGCGCTTGGGCCGGCTTGCCCATGGCGGCGGCCTTGGGCTCGAACACCGCCTGGGTCTGGTCGCGGCGCAGGCCGGCAATCAGTTTGCCGCCCGCGCCCAGCGGGTGGCTGGCCTCGGCGTAGACGCCGTGATTGTCGAAGCTTTGGTTGGGCGCGCGCGGTTGGTCCACGTATTGGCCGGCATTGACACCTTTGCCCATGCGGCTGCGGTGGCGGTCGCTTAGCCAGTCGAAACCGGCGCTCACTTCCCAGTCGCCGAAAGCCATGTCGGCGGCCAGGCGACCGGTGTCGGCGCTGCGGTCCGGGTTCATCGCGGAACGGCTGGCCGGCGCGGTTTGCGGGCGCAGGGTGTAGTTGTCCATCACGTGGTCGACATAGCTGTGACCCAGTTGCAGCCGCAGCGCGTCCAGCCAGCCGCTGAGGTTGCGGCGCTCGGCCTTGAAGCTCCAGGCGTCGCGGTCGAACTTGCTGCCGTCCATGCCTCGGTCCGCGTAGGCGGCCTGGCCGCGGCTGCGGTCCAGAGCCAGTTCCAGCGTGGTGTCCCGGTCCGGGGTCAGGCCGGCGATCAGGGTCTGGCTGTCGCGGTCGAAGCTGGAGTGGACCTTGGCGCCGTTGCCGTCCTTGTAGTCGCCGCCGTGATTGCGGCTGGCGATGGCGCGCACATAGCCCAGGCTGGAGCCGAAGGCGGCGTCGGCGTAGACGTCGTTGCGGTCGGCGTTGCCGCCGGTCAGGCTGCCGTTGAAGCGCACACCGGCCTCGTCAAAGCGCTTGGTCTTGCGTTCGAAGTTGACGCCGCCGCTGATCAGGCCGGGGCCGAGTTTGACGCTTTGCGGACCCTTGACCACGTTCACTTCGTCATAGGCGTCCGGGTAAAGATAGGCGGTGGGCGGGTCCATGCGGCCGCCGCAGCCGCCGAACACGAAATTGCCGTCGGCGAGGATGGCCAGTCGCGAACCGCCCAGGCCGCGCAGCAGCGGATCGCCGGAGGCGCCGCCTTTGCGGATGACGTTGAAGCCGGGCAAGCTCTTGAGCAAGCCGGCGCCGTCGGCGGACGGCAGAGGCTGGCGCGGCGCGCGCGGATCCACTGACATTTTCAGCGGCTGTTCCTCCTTGGCGGCGGTGACGAGGACCTCCTCGCCGCGGAATTCCGGCAGCTCCTGGGCAAAGGCGTGGCCGACGGCGAGCGCCAGCGGTATAGGCAGCAAATAGTGTTTTTTAGACATTTTTTAGAAACTAACATTAACAAATTTGAGGGTGACAATTCTAAATTGCATGATGTCTCGCCCCAATGCGGCAAAGTGTCGCAGCGCCCCTGGCCGCCCCATGGTGATAAAGTGTCGGCCATGATTGCCGGATTCCCTGTTTCTTCCCCCCGTCTGGGCCTGACCGCGGATATCGCGCGCTCGGCGCGGCTGATAGGTTGGCTGCGCTGGCTGATGTTGCTGCTGGGCTCGACGGTGGCCTTGGCCTGCTGGTGGCAGCATGTTTATCTGCCCTGGCCTTTGCTCTCCCAAGCGCTGTTGACGCTGGCCGCGGTCAACGTTTGCCTGCCGTGGTGGCTGCGCCATGGCGGCGACCCTCTGCTGGCTCTGCGCCTGGGGCTGGCCGCCGACGTATTGGTGTTGACCGAGCTGTTGGCTTTCACCGGCGGCGCGGCCAATCCGCTGGCTTCGCTGTTTCTGCCGCCGGTGTTGTTCGCCGCCTTGCTGTCGCCGGGGCTGTTCGCCTGGGCCCTGGCGCTGGCCAGCGTCGCGGCTTACGGCCTGTTGTTCGAGTGGCATCTGTCCTGGCCGGTGGACCACGGCAACGCGCTGCATATCTTTTCCATGCATCTGACCGGGATGTGGTTGAGCTTCGCGCTGTCGGCGCTGTTGATCGCCGGCTTCGTATCCTGGCTGGCGCGGCAACTGGCGCTGAGAGAAGCGGCGCTGGCGACGGCGCGGGAAACCCAGTTGCGCGACGAGCAATTGCTGGCGGTGGGCATGCAGGCGGCGGGAGCCGCCCACTCGCTGTCCACGCCCTTGAACACCATGACCCTACTGGTGGACGAGTTGCTGGCCACTCGACAGCAAGACGCCGAGCTGATGGAGGACTTGCGGCTGATGAAGGCGCAGCTGGCCAATTGCGGCAGCGCGTTGGCGCGCTTGAAACTGGGGTCGGAGTCCGCGCCGGGGGAGAGCGGGCTGTTCGCCGCGCTGGCCGAGCGGCTGGCCGGTTGGCGTTCGTTGCGGCCGGACGTGCGGCTGGATTGGCAGGCGCCGCAGGGACCGGACCCGCTGGTGGCGCTGGACCCGGCGTTCTGGCCGGCGTTTTTCAATCTGATCAACAACGCGGCCGAGGCCGGCGGCGGCGAACTGACGGTGGCGGCGCGGCTGGAGCAGGGGGCCTTGTTGTTGGACATCGTCAACCATCAAGGCTGTTTGACCGAACAGCAGTTGGAGCGCGCCGGTCTGACCCCGTTGCCGTCCGACAAACCGGTGGGCATGGGGCTGGGCGTGATGCTGAGCCACGCCACGCTGGCGCGGCTGGGCGGTTCGCTGCGCTTGCTGAACCGGCCGGAGGGCGGCGTGCACGCGCAGGTGCGCCTGCCCTTGCTGGTGGATGATAAGGACGGAGCCTGATGCTGGATTTTCTTTTGGTGGACGACGACGAAGCCTTTGTCGCCATGTTGGCGCGCTCGCTTAGCCGGCGCGGTTTTCAGGTGGCGGCGACCCAGACCGCCGCTCAGGCTTTGGCGCTGGCCGGCGAAGCGCCGGCGCGCATCGTGCTGGACCTGAACCTGGACGGCGACAGCGGGCTGCGCTTGCTGCCGGCGCTACATGCCGCCTGCCCGCGCAGCGCCATTCTGATTTTGACCGGCTACGCCAGCATCGCCACGGCGGTGGAGGCCACCAAGCTGGGCGCGGTGCAATACCTGGCCAAGCCGGCCACCGTGGATGAAATCCTGGCCGCTTTCGAGCATCAGCAAGCTAATCCGGAACTGCCTCTTACGCCGCAGCCTATGTCGCTGCGACGGGTGACTTGGGAGCATCTGCAACGGGTGCTCAGCGAGAACGACGGCAATATCTCCGCCACCGCGCGGGCCTTGAACATGCACCGGCGCACTTTGCAACGGATGCTGGCCAAGAAGCCTGTGAAGAGTTGAAGACGGGCCTGTTGCATTGCTACAGCGTCTTCCGACCGCCGGCAATTGGCTGGATGCGGACTGTAGCGGTCTTTGTTCTTCAATTACCCGGCAATGACGAGGGTATAAATGCGGCTTGGCCGCGCCATCAGAAAAATTGATTGGAGCGTCCACTCTAGCCGCCGTATGGTGAATGTCCATAACCATGCCAATGGAGGGGACAACCATGCTTCGCGGACAGATGATGGACCGGCCTTTGCTGATTTCCGACTTGCTGCGCCACGCCGAAACCTATCACGGCGACACGCCCATCGTGTCGCGCACCGTGGAGGGGCCCATCCATCGCTACACCTATCGCGAAGCGGCGCGGCGCGCGCGCCAGCTGGCCAACGCGCTGGCGGCGCTGGGCGTGCGCCAGGGCGATTGCGTGGGCACCCTGGCCTGGAACGGCTACCGCCATTACGAAACCTATTTCGCCGTGTCCGGCTACGGCGCGGTATGCCACACGGTGAACCCGCGGCTGTTCGCGGAGCAGATCGCCTGGATCGTCAACCACGCGGAAGACAAGGTGCTGATGTTCGACCTGAGCTTCCTGCCGCTGGTGGAGCAGATCGCGTCGCAGCTGGGCACGGTGGAAACCTTCGTGTTGATGACGGACAAGGCGCATATGCCGGCGCAGACGCCGCTGGCCAACCTGCTGTGCTACGAAGACCTGGTCAACAGCCACAGCGACCAGTACCAGTGGCCGCTGCTGGACGAAAACGCAGCGTCCAGCTTGTGCTACACCTCCGGCACCACCGGCAACCCCAAGGGTGTGCTGTTCTCGCATCGCTCCACCGTGCTGCACGCCTACGGCAGCGCCTTGCCGGACAGCTTCGACATCTCGGCGCGCGCCTGCGTGATGCCGGTGGTGCCGATGTTCCATGTCAACGCCTGGGGCCTGCCTTACAGCTGCACGATGAACGGCAGCAAGCTGGTGCTGCCGGGACCCAAGTTGGACGGCGTCAATCTGTACGAGCTGATCGAAAGCGAGCAGGTGACCGTTACCGCCGGGGTGCCGACGGTATGGATGATGCTGTTGCAGCATTGCCAGAAGAACCATCTGAAACTGCATTCCCTGAAGCGGGTGATCGCCGGCGGCTCGGCGGTGCCGGAAAGCATGATCGAGCAACTGGCCGAGCACGGCGTGGAAATGCGTCAACTATGGGGCATGACCGAGCTGTCGCCGTGCGGCACCACCGGCACGCCCAAGCTCAAGCACGAGGGCCTGGACCAGGCCGGACTCAACGCCTTGCTCAGCAAGCAAGGGCGGCCGATCTACGGCATCGAGCTTCGCATCGTGGACGACGCCGGCAAGCCGCTGCCGCACGACGGCGTGGCCTTCGGCAATCTGCAAGTGCGCGGCCTGTGGGTGTTGTCGCAATATTTCCGCCGGGAGCTGGACGCCAGTCACAGCGCCGACGGCTGGTTCAACACCGGCGACGTGGTGACCATAGACGCCGACGGTTTCATGCGCATCACCGACCGCACCAAGGACGTGATCAAGTCCGGCGGCGAGTGGATCAGCTCCATCGAGCTGGAGAACATTCTGGTGGGCCATCCGGCGGTGGCGGAGGCGGCGGCCATCGGCATTCCGCATCCCAAGTGGGACGAGCGGCCGCTGATGGTGGTGGTGCTCAAGCCCGGCGCAGGGGCCACGGTGGAAGAGTTGCTGGGCTTTTACGAAGGCAAGATCGCCAAATGGTGGACGCCGGACGACGTGGTCTTCGTTGAGGAGCTGCCGCACACCGCCACCGGCAAATTGCAGAAAGTGCGGCTGCGCGAGCAGTTCCGCGATTATCGCTGGCGTTCCTGACGCAGTCGGCGGAATAGACTGGACTGAATAGAGTAATTACGCTACAGTGGCGGCTGCACTGAAAACCGTATGGTTTTGAGGTGTTAGCCCCTCGAAATGTCGGCCGGTCCGCCGGACGACGTTTCTTCCTCGTGTTGGCCCCTGCCGTTGTCAAACCGCAGGGGGTTTTTTTTGCCCGTTGTCCGGCCGGCCATGTCCCTATCCTCCTGTGTTTGATCAAACAAAATCATAATCTGTCACAACTGTACCCATATTTGATATTTATAACGGGTGACTTCCGTTAAACTGGCCGGATATAAATCAACAATAACAATTGGCTGCCAACGGTATGGGGAGTGTCGCCGGCAATGCGCGGCATTGGAGCCATGGTTGTCAATCACGCGAGAAAAAAGGACTGTTCATGAAATCTCTTCGTAGCCGGCTGATCGCCTTGAACGCGCTATTGATGGCATTGTTCGGGCTGGTGCTCGTCGTCATCGTCTTCGTGCAGATGCGCACGGAAATACTGCAGGGTCTGGACCAGGAGTTCGAGGCCAGCCTCAAGGGGCAAAGCTCGGTGGTGACCACCTGGCTGGGAGAGAAGAAGCAGCAAATCGTCGCGCAAAGCACGATGGCGTCGGAGTCCGACGCCATTCGCTTCCTGAAAACCGGCGCCAAGGCCGGCGGCTTCAACGTCAACTACGCCGGCTACGCCGACGGCCGCTCGTCGTTTTCCGATGACTGGACAGCCCCGGCCGACTACAAGGTGGCCGACCGCGATTGGTACAAGCGCGCGAAGGAAAGCGGCCAGGCGGTGGTGACCGACCCCTATCTGGACGAAGCCACCAAGAAACTGACGGTAACCATTTCCGCGCCCTTCAATCACAACGGCGCTTTCGCCGGCGTGGTGGGCGGCGACGTGATGGTGGACGCGCTGGTGAAATCGGTGCTGGGCCTGAAAGTGCGCGGCAACGGCTACGCCTTCATCATGGACAAGAAGGGTACGGTGATCGCCCATCCGCAAACCGACCTGGCCTTGAAGCCCATCACCAGCGTGGCGCCGGAACTGACGCCAGAGCGCTTGGCCGGCATCGTTAGCCACGATCAGGCGTCGGAAGTGCAGATCGGCGGCCAGGCCATGTTGTTGTCCGCGCAGGAAATCCCGGGAACCAACTGGGTGATGGCCTTGGCGGCGGACCGCGCCACCGTGCTGGCGCCGTTGACCACCTTGCTGTACACCATCGCCGGCCTGACCGCGCTGGTGTTCGTGCTGATGATCCCGTTGGCGAGCCTGGTGATAGGCCGCATGCTGGCCGGCCTGGTGCGGCTGAAGAACGCGATGGAGGACATCTCCCACGGCGAGGGCGATCTGACCTTGCGGCTGAAAGACGACGGCCAGGATGAGATAGCCGCCACCGCGCGCGCCTTCAACACCTTCGTCGCCCAGTTGGCCCAGCTGTTCCGCGGCCTGAAGCAGGACGCGGCCGGCGTGGTCAACGGTGTGCAGGACGCCAGTCAATTGGTGGCCGGCGTGGCGGACAGCTCTCGCCACATTTCGGACGTGTCCTCGTCCAACGCGGCCACGCTGGAGCAGATCACGGTGTCGATCTCCCATATCGCCGACAGCGCGCGCCAGGCGGACGAACTGACCAGCCTGACCGGCGCCAGCCTGGAGGCCAGCGCCAGCAATATGCAGCGCCTGTCCAGCGGCATGGAGGGCACGGTGCAGTCGGTGCGGGGCCTGGAGTCCATGCTGTCCTCGCTGGACAAGCGCTCGCAGGAAATTTCCGGTATCACCAGTGTGATCCGCGACATCGCGGACCAGACCAACCTCCTGGCCTTGAACGCGGCGATCGAGGCGGCGCGCGCCGGCGAACAGGGCCGAGGCTTCGCCGTGGTGGCCGACGAAGTGCGCAAGCTGGCCGAACGCACCGCCCAGGCCACGCTGGAGATCTCCAATATGGTCAGCGCGATCCGCGACGAAACCGGCCGCGCGGTCAACGACGTCAACCAGACCGTGGCCGCAGTGGACGAGGGCGTGGAACTGACCCGCGAAGCGGTGGCCAAGATAGAGGAAATCCGCGCTTCGATGCTGGACGTGGTGGCCAAGATGAACGAGATTTCCGATTCCACCAGCGAACAGCACAAGGCGACCACCTTGATTGCGCAAAGCTCGGAGGCGATCAACGGCCATGTGCTGGAAAACGACGACTCCTTGCAGAACGTCAGCAGCACGCTAACCGGCTTGTCGCTCAATGCCGGCAAGATGAATGCGGAGTTCAACAAGTTCCGTCTGTAAGAACGTGTTTACGCTCTAGCGAGCTAAGGCGAGACAAGGCGAAAACGAGCGAAAAAGCGGAATGTACAGGTGGTACATGAGCATTTTGAGCTCGTTTTCAACGCCGTATCGCCGCAGCGCAGCAGATCGTAAACAGGTTCTAAGACTGCGCGCGAAACAAAATACGGCCGGGGAGCATGCTCTTCCGGCCGTTTTCCTATTTGAAGGCTCCGTGTTCTTGCCGCGTATCCGGTAAAAAGACCGCAACGCTTATAGGAAATCCAAGCTGGGTACGGCAAAGGGCATTTTCATCAAGTAGAGATGCTGGTTACTATGCGGGAGACGATATTCAGCGGATTTCAAAAAGCGTTTATCGAAACGGGGCCGGACGGTTGCGTTTCAGGCGCTGAAAACTTATGACCGAATCGACTTCCGATGCCTTGCGCGCCGGGGCCTTGCTGGCGGCCGGCGACCTTAACGGCGCGCTGCTGGCCGCGCAAAGCGGTTTGCAGGCACAGGCGGACAACGCCGAATTGTGGAACCTGCTGGGCGTGTGCGCCGCGCGGCTGGAGCAACTGGCGATGGCGGAGCAATGTTGGCGTCAGGCGCTGCAATGCGACCCGCGGACCCCGGACGCCCATTACAATCTGGGCCGCTGTCTGATGGCGCAAGGCCAGTTGGCGCAGGCGGAAGCGCATTACCGCGCGGAACTGGCGCAGCGCCCGGAGCACGCCGCCTGCCAAGGCAATCTGGGCGTGCTGTTGGAGGAGGCGGGGCGGCTGGACGAGGCCGAGGCCCAGTATCGGCTGGCCTTGCGCTTGCGGCCGCAGTCCGCCGTCCATTGTTTCAACCTGGGCCGTTTATTGTATCGGCGGCGACCGGAAGAGGCCGAGGACTGCTTGCGACGGGCGCTGGCCTGCGAGCCAGACGACGTCGACGCGCTCAATCTGCTGGGCCAGTTGCTGGCGGAGCGCGGCGAGCGGGGCGAGGCGGAAACGCTGTTACGCCGGGCGCTGTCGTTGGACGCAAGCCATGCCGGCGCGCTGACCAATCTGGGTTTGTTGTTGCAGGCGCAACGACGCTGGGCCGAGGCGGAAGCCTGCCTGAGCGCCGCGGTGGAACGCGCGCCGGAACAGGCGCAGGTGCTGGGCAATCTGGTCTTATGCCTGTGGCGGCAAGGGCGCAGCGCGGAAGCGGAGCCGCTGGCGCGCCGCGCCTTGGCGCTGGAACCGGCCGGTGCGGAAGCGCATCAGCAATTGGCGCTGGCTCTGGCGCAGCAAGGCGGCTGGGAAGAGGCCGAAGCGACGCTGCGCGCCGGGTTGGACGCTCAGCCGCTGCACGCCGGGCTGCGCCGTAATCTGGGCTATCTGCTGCTGACCCAGCGGCGTTGGGGCGAGGGCTGGCCCTTGCACGAGGCCCGGCTGGAAACCATGCCGTCGCCGGTCTTGACGTCGCCGCGCTGGCGCGGCGAGGCATTGACCGGCCGTCGTCTGTTGCTATGGTTCGAGCAGGGTTACGGCGACGCCTTGCAGATGGCGCGTTACTTGCCGCAGCTGTTGCGGCGCTCGCCTGGGAGCGTGGTCGCCGCTTGCAGGCCGGCCTTGCTGCCCTTGTTGGTGGCCCAAGGCTGGCCTGTGGAGTTCTTGCAGATAGTCGACCTGGACGGGCCGTGGCCCGAGCACGATTGTCATGTATTTTCGATGAGCTTGCCCGGCTTGTTGCAGCCGGAGCCGACGCCGGGGCCGGCGTATTTGCGCGCCGACGCCGCCGGCCGCGCCGCCTGGCGCGCGCGCTTGCCGGCCGGCGGACGCAAAATCGGGCTGGTGTGGCGCGGCAGGCCGGAGCACGAGTTCGATCATTGCCGCTCTTTGCCTGATCTGGAGACGCTGCTTCCCTTGTTGACATCGCCTGGCATCACTTGGCTGGCCTTGCAGCCGGAGTTGAACGAGGCGGAACGAGACGGGCTGCGCGCGCGCGGCGTGGAAGTACTGGGAGATGAACTGGCGGACTTTGCCGCCAGCGCCGCCTTGCTGGCGGAATTGGACGGGCTGGTGACGGTGGACACCGCCTTCGGCCACCTGGCCGGCGCCTTGGGACTGCCCTGCGCCTTATTGCTGTCGGCGCATCACACCGACTGGCGCTGGGGGCTGGAGAGCGAAACCACGCCCTGGTATCCGGGGCATCGTTTGTTTCGCCAAAGCGAGCCGGGCGATTGGACCGAGCCTTTGGCGCGGGTCCTGTCGGCCGGCTTCGGCGCTAGCGCCTGAGCCGGCCGTTTACAACCACTTGCCTGGATTCATCAGCCGATCCGGGTCCAGCGCGGCCTTGAGCGAGCGCATCAGCTCCAGCGCCAGCGGGTCCTTGTAACGCTCCAGCCATTGGGGTTTGAGCTGGCCTATGCCGTGTTCGGCCGCCAGCGTGCCGCCCAGCCGGTAGACGTGGTCGTAGACGATGGCGTTGACCGCGGGCTCGTCGTCGAACAGATCGACGTTGCCGGGCCGGGTGTAGCTGATGTTGTAATGCAGATTGCCGTCGCCGGCGTGGCCGAAGGCGACGATGCGCACGCCGGGGTAGGCTTGGCGCAGCGCGGCGCCGCAGTCGCGCACCAGTTGCGGCAAGGCCGAGGTGGGCACCGCAATGTCGTGTTTGATGCTGGGCCCGTCCTGTTTCTGGATTTCCGAAATCTCTTCGCGCAGCAGCCACAGCTTGCGCCGCTCGGCCTCGCTTTGCGCCACCACCCCGTCGCGCGGGGCCTGCCCGGCCAGCCAGTCCAGCAGCGCCTCGTTCAGCGCGGCGTCGCCGCCGCCGTCGGACAACTCGATCAACAGCAGCCACGGCGCGGTGAACGGCAATTGGCCGGGCCGGTGGCGTGCTATCGCCTGTTGGCAATCGGCCTCGATCACCTCGAAGGCGGTGAGGCGGTCGTCGAAGCGCTGGCGCAGGCCGTTGAGCCAGAGGATGGCGGTTTCGATGTCGTCGACGCCGATCAGTGCGGTGGCGCGGGCGCTGGGCAGCGGGAACAGCTTCAGCGTGGCGGCGGTGATCAGGCCCAGCTGGCCCTCTGCGCCGATGAACCATTGCTTGAGATCCAGGCCGGTAGTGTCTTTGCGCAGGCCGGCCAGCGCGTCCAGCACTCGGCCGTCCGGCAGCACCACTTCCAGGCCCAGCGTCAGTTCGCGCATGGTGCCGTAGCGCAGCACCGCCACGCCGCCGGCGTTGGTGGACAGGTTGCCGCCGATCTGGCAGCTGCCTTCCGAGGCCAGCGACAGCGGAAACAGCCGTCCGGCCTGTTCCGCGGCCAGCTGTACTTCGCGCAGCGTGGCGCCGGCCTCCACGGTGATGGCGTTGTTGTCCTCGTCCAGCTTGCGCACGGCGCGCAGCCGCCGCATCGCCACCACCAATTGGCGGCCGCTGGCGTCAGGCGTGGCCGCGCCGCAGGTGGAGGTGTTGCCGCCTTGCGGCACAATGGCCACTTGGTGGCGGCGGCAGAGTTTGACCAGCTCGGCGGCCTCGGCCGTGCTGCTAGGCAGCGCCACCGCCAGCGGGAGGCCCTGGTAGCGGCGGCGCCAGTCCAGGGTGTAGGGCGCGGTGTCGGCGGCGTCGGTCAGCAGGTGGGCCGGGCCGATCAGAGCCGCGACGGCCTGGAGAAAATCGTGCATGTCAGAAGGGGCCTCCGGCCGCGCGCAGCAGGTCGGGCAAGCCGTCGTGATCGCCCAAGGGCCGCTCCGGCGCGTCGCTCCAGTGCTGCGGGCCGATGGCGGCGTTGCGCGCCGGGTGCAGCGGGTAGTGCACCTGATTGTCGTCGCGGTTGACGTCGCCGACGCAGAGCAGGCGCACTGGCTGCGCGGTGTTGTTGATGAAAGTGTGGGCCAGGCCGGTGCCGGCCTTGAAGCCGACTGAATCGCCCGGCCGCAGCCGGTGCAGCACGCCGTCCAGCCAGACGTCGGGCTCGCCCTCCAGCACATGGACGAACTCATCCTCGGTTTTTTCGGCGTGCGGCCAACTGGTGCGTTGGCCTGGGGCCAAGAGTTCGTGATGGATGCCCAGGCGGGCGAAGCCGTAATGCTTGCCCAGCGCCGCGCCGCGCGCCAGCGGCTCCCGGCTGTCGGGGTAGCTTTGCGAGTCGGCTTCGATCAACTCGCTCCAGTGTTGGATGCAATCGGGACGGGAGGACATGGAGGGGCTCCGTGGGCGGTCAGTCGGGAATGTCCGGCGCCATCAGCACGTCGGGGTGCTGCCAGCCCGGTTGCTGGGCGATGCGTTCCAGCCAGGCTTCTACTCGCGGCCAGCCGGCGATGTCGAGGCCGGCGTCGGCCAGCCACCATAGATAGGCGCTGGCGGACAGGTCGGCGATGCTCAGCCGCTGGCCGGCGAGATAGGGTTGTTCGGCCAGCGCGGCGTCCAGAGTGTCCAGATCGGCGCGCGCGCGCTGTTCCAGCCAGGCCTCCACTTCCGGCTGCGGCAGGCGGTTCAGCCGCGACCAGCGCAGATTGGGCACCGACAGACCAACGCGGTTGGCTTCCCAGCTCAGCCATTCGCGCACGGTTTCCCGGCTGCCGTGCTCGCCGCTGAGCTGGCCGAAATTATTGGCCAGCCATTGCAGGATGGCGTTGGACTGGCACAGCGCGGTGCCGTCGGCCACCAGCACCGGCACTTCGCCGAAGCGGCTGGCGGCGCGGAAATCCTCCGGCCGCTGCTCGCGCGGCACGGCCAGGTCCACATGGACGTAATCATGGGAAACATCGGCCAGCATCAGCGCCAGGCGCACCTTGTAGCTGTGGCCGGACAGGCGGTTGCCGTAAAGAGTCAGTGTGGTCATGAGCGTTGGGATCGATTCGAAGTTTGGCTAGCCGATGATACCGCCGTTGCGTCGCGGCGCGAACCCAGCCAAGCCAGCGCAAAGGCCAGCGGCACGGAGAACAGCGCAGGGTTGGCGTAAGGGAACAGCGGCTTGGCGTGGCCCAGCGCGCCCACCCACACAGCGGGGCCGGCCACGATCAGCGCCGCCGCCGCGACAAGCCCGCCCAGGCTGCCCCACAGCGCGCCGCGCGCGCTGAGGCCGGGCCAGTGAAGGGCGAGCAGCAGTACCGGGAAATTGGCCGAGGCGGCGATGGCGAAGGCCAGGCCCATCAGGAAGGCGATGTTTTGCTGCTGGAACAGCGTGGACAGCAGCAGCGCCAGCAGACCCAGGCCGACGGTGGCCCATCGCGACACCCGCAATTCGGCGTGGGCGTCGGCGCGGCCGCGCCGCCACCAGGCGGCGTAGAGATCGTGGCTGATGGCGCTGGCGCCGGCCATGGCCAGGCCGGCCACCACCGCCAGGATGGTGGCGAAGGCCACCGCCGCCACCAGGCCCTGCCAGGCCGGTCCGCCTAGCAGGGTGGCCAGATGGATGGCGGCCATATTGCCGCCGCCCAGCAGCTTGCCGGCGGCGTCGTGGAAGCCGGGTTCCGGCCCCACCAGCGCCAGCGCGCCGTAGCCGATGACGATGTTGACGGCGAAGAACAGCGCGATCAGGCCGGTGGCGAAGCAGGCGGACTGCCGCGCGGCGCGCCGGTCCGGCACGGTGAAGAAGCGCATCAGCACATGGGGAAGGCCCAGCAGGCCCAGGCAGAGCCCCAGGCCTAGCGACAGGACTTCCAGCGGATCGCTCAGCGCCGGGCTGGGCAGGAAGGCCTGAGGCCCGCGCAGCGCCTCGGCGGCGGCGAACAGCCGCGTCGGATCGCCGCCGAAGCGCGCGAGCACGCCGCCGGCCAGCAGCAGCGCGCAGCCGAACATCAGCACCGCCTTGACCATCTGCACCCAGGTGGTGGCCAGCATGCCGCCCAGCGCCACGTAGAGCACCATCAGCGCGCCCACCAGGCTCACGGCGGCCAGATAGGGGAGGCCGAACAGCAGCTCAATCAGCTTGCCTGCGCCCACCATTTGCACGATCAGATAAAACAGCGTCACCGTCAGCGAGTTGACGCTGGCGGCCAGCCGCACTCCGTTGTGGTCGAAGCGTCGGCCCAGCACCGCGGCGGCGGTGTAGCAGCCGCTGCCGCGCAACTTTTCCGCCAACAGCAGCAGCAAGAGCGGCCAGCCGGCCAGGGTGCCGACGGCGTAGGCCAGCGAATCGTAACCCTGGGACAGATATAGGCCGGCGGCGCCGAGGAAGGCCGCCGCGGACAGGTAGTCTCCGGCCAGAGCCAGCCCGTTCTGCCAGCCGCGGATGCGGCCGCCTGCGGTGTAGAAGTCGCCGGCCGATGCGGTGCGCCGCGCGGCGGCAGCGGTGATGGCCAGGGTCAGCAACACGAATAAAAGGAAAAAGGCGGAGGCGTGAGTCATCGGCTCTCCGAGTCGTCGGCGCGGCCGGCGGCCAGCGCGTAGCCGGCGGCCAGCAGGAAGAACAGCAGAAACATGGCCAGCGCCAGCAGAATGGACGCCGGCCAGCCGGCGAACTTGGCGCCGAGCCAGGCCGGGCGCAGCGCCAGCAGCAAGTAGTAGCCGAGGCAGCCTGCGGCGGCGGTCCAGGCCAGAGGGCGGGAGAGAGAGGTGGCGCGCGTCATGGCAGGGCGTTAGGGAGAAAAGCGCTAGTGTAGCGCATCCGGCCATCATGCCGCGGCTATCGACGAGCGAGTGTCAACCCAGCAGCAGCGCGACGTAGAGCCGGAAACGGTCCTCGTGGCGTTCCAGGTCCAGTCCGGTGATTTCGGCGATGCGGCCCAGCCGGTAGTCCAGCGTGTTGCGGTGGATGTGCAGCGCCCGCGCGGTGGCGCCGGGGTGGGACTGGTGGGCGAACCAGGCCTCGGCGGTGCGGCGCAGTCCGCTTTTGCCGGCCTGCTCCAGCCGTTGCAGCGGCTGCCGCAATTGTTGGGCCTGCCAGCCGTGGTCGAGGCCGGACAGCAGCACCGGCAGCGCCAGTTCGTAATAGCTGTGAGCCTGCTTTTGGGGTTGCCGTTGCCGGCCGATGCGCGCGGCGGCGCGCGCGCTGAGGCAGGATTGGGCCGCGCCGTCCCGGCCGGGCAGCGCAATGCCCATGCCCAGGCGGAAGCCGGGCGCCGTCGTCTCTTCCAGCCAGGCGGCCAGTGAGCGCAGCCGGCGTTGCAGCAGCGTTTCGCGTTCGGCTTCGTCGTCCTCGCCGCAAGCCTCCACCAGCACCAGTTCGTAAGGGCTGGTGACCGCGCTCAGCAGCCGCGGCCAGCGTGAGGCCAGCCCTGATTGCAACTGCTGCAGCGTTGCCTGAGCCTGATCGGCGGCCAAGCCCTCTTCATCCAGTTGCAGGCTCAGCGCCACGTGATGTTGTTCCAGCCTCAGCCCCAGTCGCTGCGCCCAAGCGTCCAGCGCCGCGCCGGACTCGCCTCGTATCCACTCCAGCACAAAGGCTTCGCGCTGGCGCGCGTCGTGTTGTAGCGCCCGCTGCAACTGGGCCTGTTCCAGAATCATCTCGGCGGTGAGCCGCACCAGTTCGCCGAACTGGCGAACCTGTTCCGGCTGGCCGGTCAGGCCGACCACGCCCGCGATGCGGCCGTCCACATGCAAGGGCAGGTTGATGCCGGGGCGGGAGCCGTGCAGTTTGCCGGCGGTGACGTCGTCGATTTCCACCGTGCGTCGCTGCGCCAGCGCCAACAGCGCGCCGTCGTGCAATTGCCCCAGCCTGTCGGAGTCGCCGCTGCCCAGGATGGCGCCTTGGGCATCCATTACATTCACGTTGAAAGGGATGATGCGCATGGTGCGGCTGACGATGTCTTGCGCCAGTTCCGTGGTCAGAATGGACATGGACACTCCCGTTGATGTGCTTTTGCCCAATATATCCTTGGATTGATCCGATATAAATAGTGCGCTTGCATGAAGCATTTTCCGGGCGCGCTGACCAGAATGAGCTGCACGATACAAAAACAATATTCATCAGAACCAAGGAGACGCGCCGGAGGGACGGTCCCCGCGCGCAGAGGAGATGGATTTGAACCCTAGCGACACCCTGAGCGCGCCGCGGCAAGACATTCTGGCCGGCGCTTACAAGAAAGCCGTATGGCGGCTGATTCCCTTCATTTTCGTCTGTTACCTGTTCAACTATCTGGACCGAGTCAACGTCGGCTTCGCCAAGCTGGAGATGCTGGACGCGCTGGGCTTGAGTGAAACCGTCTACGGCTTGGGCGCCGGCATTTTCTTTATCGGCTATGTGTTGTGCGGCGTGCCCAGCAACCTGATGTTGCACAAGGTGGGCGCGCGGCGCTGGATCGCGCTGCTGATGCTGGTGTGGGGCACGCTGTCCGCCTGCCTGATGTTTGTTTCCACGCCGCAATCTTTTTATGTGCTGCGTTTTTTCACCGGCGTGGCCGAGGCCGGTTTCTTCCCCGGCATCGTGCTCTACTTCACCCGTTGGTTTCCGGCGGACAAACGCGGCCAGGTGATGGCGCTGTTCATGTCGGCGATCCCGGTGTCCGGCGTGCTGGGCGGGCCGTTATCCGGCTGGATGCTGCAGCATTTCGCCGCCGGGCAAGGCGGCCTGGCCGGCTGGCAATGGCTGTTTCTGTTACAGGGCCTGCCCACGGTGCTGTTGGGCCTGGGCGTGTATTTCTATCTGAACGACGGCATCGCCCAGGCGCGCTGGTTGAGCGCGGAAGAAAAGGCGGCGATGCAACAGGCTCTGATCGACGATGAGGCGCGGCGCGCGGCGCAGCGTCCAATGGAGCAGTCTTTCGCCAGCGTGTTGCGCAACGCCAATGTCTGGATGTTGGGCGCGATTTACTTCGCCATCCAGATGGGGGTGTACGCCATCAACTTCTGGCTGCCGTCCATCATCAAGAGCCTGGGTTTCCAGAACGCCGGCGTCATTGGCTGGCTCAGCGCCTTGCCCTACTTGGCCGCTTGCTTCTTCATGGTCTGGGTTGGCCGTTCCGGCGACCGGCGCGGGGAGCGCCGTTGGCACGTAGTGCTGCCGCTGCTGATGGGCGTGCTGGGCCTGCTGTTGGCGGCCAATAGCGGCGGCGCGGTCTGGCTGTCCATGCTGGGCCTGACCCTGGCCACCATGGGCGCGCTGGCCGGCCTGTCCATGTTCTGGCCGCTGCCCACCGCCTTTCTTGGCAGCGCCGCCGCCGCCGGAGGGCTGGCCTTGATCAATTCGCTGGGACAGGTGGCCGGTTTCGTCAGCCCCTTCCTGGTGGGCTGGATCAAGGACCTGACCCACAGCACGGACCCGGCGCTGTACATCCTGTCCGGCGTGATGCTGTCCGGCGCCTTGCTGGTGCTGAGGATTCCGCCGCGGCTGGTCAATCGCTAATATCTTGCTCTTGTCATCTCTTGTGATTGAAAACCGCATGAAAATCGTGATTGCCCCGGACTCCTACAAGGAAAGCCTGAGCGCGCTGCAGGTGGCTCAGGCGATAGAGGACGGCTTCCGCCAGGTGTTTCCCGCCGCTCGCTATCGCAAGCTGCCGATGGCGGACGGCGGCGAGGGCACGGTGCAAGCCATGCTGGACGCGTTGGGCGGCCAGCGGCGCGAGGCTGCGGCGCGAGGCCCGTTGGGCGAGACGCTGTCCGCAAGCTACGGTTTGACCGCGGACGGCGTGGCGGTGATAGAAATGGCCGCCGCCAGCGGCCTGGCGCTGTTGCCGCCGGCGCGGCGCAATCCCTTGCTGACCGGCAGCCACGGCACCGGCGACATGATTCGCGACGCGCTGGACGCGGGCGCGCGCCGTTTCGTGCTGGGCATAGGCGGCAGCGCCACCAACGACGGCGGCGCCGGCATGCTGCAGGCCTTGGGCGCGAGGCTGCTGGACGCGGAAGGACGAGACCTGCCGGCTGGCGGCGCGGCCTTGGCGGGACTAGCGCGGCTGGACCTGTCCGGGCTGGACCCGCGCTTGGCGGCCTGCCGCATCGATGTGGCTTGCGACGTCGACAACCCCCTGATTGGCCCGCGCGGCGCGTCGGCGGTCTTCGGGCCGCAGAAGGGCGCGACGCCGGCGATGGTGGCGGAACTGGACGCGGCGCTGGCGCATTTCGCGGTGTTGATGGAGGGCGCGTCGGGCGTGGCGGCGGCCGAAGAGGCCGGCGCCGGCGCGGCCGGCGGCATGGGCGCCGCGCTGCTGGCCTGCTTGGGCGGCCGTCTGCGTTCCGGCAGCGCCATCGTCGCGGAGGCCGTCGGCCTGGACGCGGCGCTGGCCGACGCCGATCTGGCGGTGACCGGCGAAGGCCGCATCGATAGCCAGAGCGTGCAAGGCAAGACGCCGATTGGCGTCGCCCGCGTCGCTCAGCGATATGGCGTGCCGGTGCTGGCGATAGGCGGTTGTTTGGGCGCGGGCAGCGAACTGACCCACGCGCACGGGCTGGATGCGGTGTTCGCCGCGGTCAGCCGGCCGTGCAGTCAGGAACAGGCTCTGGCCGAGGCCGCGGACAATGTGAGCCGCGCCGCGCGCAACGCGGCGGCGGCATTGGCTCTGGGCATGAAGCTAAGCTCTCAGAATCGCTCGAAATCCGGCACATAACGCCACTGCCCGGGGGCCAACTGGCCGATGGCCAGCCGGCCGATGCGGATGCAGCGCAGCGCCAGCGGGCTGACGCCCAAGTCGGCGCAGATATCGTCCAGCCAGCGCGCGTCGCGCGCCGCGAGCACCAGGCGCAGCTGACGGTCGCTCTGGCGCGAAACCTTGAGGTCGCGCAGCGGCTTGCCGCCGGGGCGCAGCCCTTTTTGACGCTGTTGCAGGTCGTCGGCGGCGGGCGCAGCGTCGACATTGATCAGGAACTCCAGCTGGCAATCGGCCAGCCGCTGCGTCAGCTTGCGGTCCTGGGTCAGCGCCACCAGGCCGTGGGCGTGGTCGGCGATGGCGCCGACACCTTGCAGATGCTGGCGATGTCGCGGCAGCCAGCTCAGCCCGCTGATATCGCCCGGCAACTGGCTGTCCGGCCCCAGCAGGGCCAGCGGCTCGGCGCCGGCGGGTTTGTGCAGCAGCAGGGTGACCGCCGCTTCGCGCTGCGTGTCGGGCCGGCCCATGAGTTCGACGCGCTGTTGCGGTTCCACCCGGCTGCCCAGCGCGGTGACGGTCTGGCCGTCCACTTTCACCAAGCCTTGTTCGATGCAGGCGTCGGCTTCGCGCCGCGTGCACAGGCCCAGTTCCACCATGCGTTTTGAAAGTCGGATTGCAGCGTCGCTCATTGTGTCTGGCCTTGAGTGCGGGTGTTCGGGCGGCGATTATCCCCTTTGCCGGCGCGGCCGACAAATTTGACGAATCGAGTATCCTTCTCGTCTGGTGCCGCCGCGTGACCGCCGCGCGGATTCATTTTGGAGAGGCCGTGAATATACTGATCATTGGAGCGAGCCGGGGTCTTGGCAAGGCTTTTGTGGAAGGGCTGGGGACAAAAGGGGACCGGGTGATCGGCGTTTCCCGGCGCAGGCCGGAGGACTTGAAGCCGCCAACCGGCGTTGACGTGGACTGGATCGAAGCCGATTTGTCCAATCCGGCCCTGGCCGTGCAACAGGTCATGAGCGCGCTTCCGGAACGGCTGGACGTGGTGATGTGCAATGTGGGTATTTGGGAGCGAGAGGCGTTCGAGTCGTCTTATGCGTTTTCCCGTTGTTCGGATCTGGAGCTGATGGAAGTGGTCCAGGTCAATATCGCTTCGACGATTCTGCTGCTCAAACATCTGCTGCCGCGCATGTCGGGCGCGGCCAAGCCGCAGCTCATCCTGACCGGGTCGACATCGGGCCTGCCGCGCAGCGGCCGCCCCGAAGTAGCTTTCGCCGCCAGCAAATTTGCCTTGAGCGGCATGGCCGACGCGCTGCGTGAGGAATACCGCGCGCAGCGTCTGGCCGTGACTTGCCTGCAATTGGGCTACCTTAACACGGAGGACGATTTGTCCGTGCCCCGCGAGCAAGCCGCCGAGCGCGGCGCCGGCCAACTGATCCCGCTGCATGACGTGGTGAGCTTGACGCGGGCTTTGCTGAATTTGTCCGACGCCTCCTTCGCGCGGGAAATTATCCTGCCCGCGATTCTGGACGAGCGCTTCTGAACGCGGGCGCGCGGCGCGGACAAGCGCATCTAATCCCGTTTGCCGGGTCGTTTAAATGCTCAAATCGCTTTAAAGTGTCGCCATTATGAGCCTGCTTCCCCAAGCGCTGGATGCGCTGAACTGCCCGCTGACCGGCATCAACCTGATCGAGGCTTCGGCCGGCACCGGCAAGACGTGGACCATCGCGGCCCTGTTCGCCCGGCTATTGCTGGAAGAGCGCGACGGCCAGCCGCCGCCCACCGTCGATCAAGTACTGGTGGTCACCTATACCAAGGCCGCCACCGCCGAGCTGCGCGAGCGCCTGCGTCGACGGCTGAGCGAACTGGCGCAGACGCTGGCCGGAGAAGGCGACGTTGGCGGAGATCCCTTCCTGTCGGCGTTGGCGGCGCGTTTTCCGCCCGGCGCGGCGCGGGAGCAGGCGTCGCAGCGGCTCAAGGCCGCGATCACCGGCTTCGACGCCGCCGCCATCTACACCATCCACGGCTTCTGCCAGCGGGTACTGACCGACGCCGCTTTTGAGAGCAGCCAGACTTTCGAGGCGGAACTGGTTAGCGACGACGAGGAACGCTTGACCGAAATCGTCGACGACTTCTGGCGTCGACGGGTGGTGGACGACCCCTTGTTGGCCCAGGTGCTGGTGGACAACGGAGAAACCCCGGACGGCTGGCTGGCGGACATCCGGCCCTATCTGTCCAAACCTTATCTGCGCATGCGCGCGCCGCACACCGCCGGCCTGGAGCGCGCCTTGCTCGCGGTGGAGCAAGGCTGGCGGGCGCTGGCGGCGCGGCCGGAATACGCGGCGGAGGCGGCCGATTTGCTGCGCTCCGCCGCGGGTTTCAACGCGCGTAGCTACAGCTCCGCCATCGTCGAGCGCGCCATAGGCGCTTTGGACAGCCTGCTGACGACACCGGAAACCACGCCGGTGCTGGACAAGGAAAGCCGTCGCCAGCTGGACAAATTGCTGCCGGCCTCGCTGGCCAAGGGGATGAAGAAAGGCCACGCCGCACCGGAACACCCCTTGTTCGAGCTGGTGGGGGCCTGGCTGGGGGCCTGGGACGCTTATCTGGACGAAGTGGCGCTGTCCGTGGCCCAGCTCAAGTTGGAACTGATCGCCTGGACCAACGAGCAACTGAGCGCGCGCCGGGCGGGCGAGCGCAGCCGCAGCTTCGACGATTTGCTGACCGATCTAGGGGCGGCGCTGGCCGATCCGATTAGCGGACCGCTGCTGGCCGCCCATGTGGCCCGCAGCTTCCAGGTGGCGCTGATCGACGAGTTTCAGGACACGGATCCCATCCAGTACGCGATCTTCCGACATTGCTTCGTCGCGCAGCAGCGGCCGGTTTTCCTGGTGGGCGACCCGAAACAGGCCATCTACAGCTTTCGCGGCGCCGACATCTTCGCCTACCTGGCGGCGCGCGGAGACGCGCAACATCATTACACGCTGGACACCAACCGCCGGTCCGAGGCGCCGCTGGTGAGCACCGTCAACGCCTTGTTCGCGCGGGAACTGCCGTTTCTGATCGAGGGCATCGCCTATCAGCCGGTGGCGGCGCAACCGGCCTCCGGCGGCCGGCTGGAGATCGACGACGACAGGCCGTCGTTCTGCTTCCAATGGCTGCAGCCGGAGAAAGCGGACAAGGCCGCCAGTGGAGAGAACGCCGCCGAACTGGCGGCCAACGCCAGCGCCGACGAGATTGCGCGCTTGCTGGCGCTGGCCGCCGAAGGCCGCGCCGCCATTGTCGCCGGCGACGCTCGACGGCCTTTGGCCGGCGGCGACATCGCGGTGCTGGTGTCCACCCACCGCCAGGGCGACCGAGTGCGGCAGGCCTTGGCGGAGCGCGGCGTGGCCAGCGTGGCGCTGACCCAGGAAAGCGTGTTCGCCAGCCGCGAGGCCGGCGAGATGCTGGCCTTGCTGCGCGCTTGGGCGGAACCGGCCAGCGAGGCGCGCTTGCGCGCGGCGTTGGTGACGGAACTGGCCGGGGTCGACGCCGGCGAATTGCTGGCCAGGGTGGAGGACGAGACGCGTTGGGAAGCGCAGCTGCAAGCCAACGCCGCAGACCACCTGCTTTGGCGCGAGCGCGGATTCATGGCGGCCTGGCGGCATTTCTTCGCTCGGGAACGGGTGGCGGAACGCTTGTTGCCGCTGCCGGACGGCGAGAGACGGTTGACCAATTTGTCGCACCTGGCTGAATTGTTGCAACAAGAGAGCGACCAGCGTCAGGGCATGGCGCCGCTGCTGGGCTGGCTGGAGACGCGGGTGGCGCAACCGCCGGGCGGAGAGGAGGCGGTGTTGAGGTTGGAGAGCGACGCGGCCCTGGTCAAGATCGTCACCATCCACACCGCGAAGGGTCTCCAGTATCCGGTGGCCTTCTGCCCCTTTCTGTGGGGCGGCGCGCTGGAGCGGCGCGACGCCGCGTTCTGGCGTTACCACGCTGAAGATCAATCCTGGCTGGCGCCGGACGCCGCGGCCGACGCAGGGGTGAAGCTGGCGGCGCGCAGCGAGCTGTTGGCGGAGAAGCTGCGCCTGCTCTATGTGTCGCTGACTCGGGCGCAGTACCGCCAATACCTGTGCTGGGGCTGGGTGCGCGGCATGGAGACGGCGGCTTTGAGCTGGCTGCTGCATGGCCGCGACGCGCGCGCGCTGCCGGAACTGGAGGCGCTGGAACTGGACGCCGGGGTGCTTAAGCGAGAGCTGGACGCTTTCGCGGCGGCGGCCAACGCCGCGGCGGTGGGCGCGTGCGCGGTGCTGGAGGAGGACGGCGCGGGGCCGGCCTTGGCCGCGCGGCGCGAAACAGGGCGGGATTATCTGGCCCAAACGTTCGCGCGCCGGCTGGCCGCGCCGTGGCGGGTAGCCAGTTTCACCTCGCTGACCCATGCTCAGGCGGCCGGCAAATGGCAGGAAAGCCCGGACCACGACGCGGGGCAGCCGGCGGCGCCGGCGGAACCGCAAGCGCCCCCGGCCCAGGATCGTTTCGGTTTTCCGCGCGGCGCCAAGGCCGGCACCTGCCTGCACGAGATTTTTGAAACCATCAGCTTCGGCGTGGACGACGCCGGCCTGCGTCAGGCGGTGGAGCTGGCCCTGGCCAAGCATGGCTTCGCGCCGGAGTGGGGCGACGCCGCTTGCGAAATGGTGGCGGCCACGCTGAACGCGGAACTCGATCCGGGGGTGAAGCTGGCCGAAGTGCCGGACGGCAAGCGGCTGGTGGAAATGGAGTTCATGTTGCCGGCGCCCAGGTTGGAGGTGGCGAAGCTGGCCGCCATCCTGTCCGCGCCGGAACACGGCCTGGCCGCGCCTTTGCGCGCGGCGGCGGCGCAGTTGGATTTTTCCACCGTGCGCGGTTTTCTCAAGGGCTTCATGGACTTGGTGTTCGAGTCCGACGGACGCATTTATCTGGTGGACTATAAATCCAACCACCTGGGAGGGTGGCACGAAGACTATCGCGCCGAGCGGCTGGCGGAATCCATCGCTCAAGAACATTATTACCTGCAATACCTGATTTACTGTGTGGCCCTGCGGCGCTATTTCAGCGCTCGCGGCGTGGACTTCGCCGCCCGCTTCGGCGGCGTGCGTTATCTTTATCTGCGTGGCGTTGGCGTCGAGGCTTGCGGGATCTGGAGCGATCAACCCGCGCCGGCCCTTCTGGAGGCGTTGGACCAATGGTTCGCCGGGCATGCGTAGGAATGCGGAGTGCGCAAGCTGCGGTCATGGGACTAAGCTGAACTATCTGAAGTGGAACGCGACCGGAAGGGGAGAGTAGCGCCGGGGCGAACCGACAATAACAAGGACGCATCATGTTCGAATCCGCCGAAATCGGCCATAGCATCGATAAAAATACTTTCCGCGAAGCCATGCCCAAATTGCGCGAGGCCTTGCTGGACCTGCAATACGATTTGAAGGAGAAGGCCGACTTTCCGGTGCTGATCCTGATTCACGGCTTCGACGGCGCCGGCCGCGGCGAAACCATGAATCTGATCAACGAATGGCTGGATCCGCGGCTGATCGACACCGTGGCTTTCGCCGAAGCCAACGACGACGCCCGCGCCCGGCCCTGGATGTGGCGCTACTGGATGCAACTGCCGGCCAAGGGCCGCATCGGTATGTTCTTCGGCTCTTATTATTCCGACGCCTTGTTCGACCGGGTGTTCGCCCGCAGCGACCGCGATGCGCTGGACAAGCAGATCTTCGACATCCTGCGCTTCGAACGCATGCTGACCATGGACGGCGCGCTGGTGCTGAAATTCTGGTTCCACCTGACCCGGGAGCAGCAGCACAAGCGGCTCAAGCAAATGGAAAAAGATCCGGCCAGCAGTTGGCGCGTGACCAAGACCGATTGGGAGCATTACGAGCGCTACGACAAGATACGCAAGTCCGCCGAGCACATTCTGCGGCTGACCAACACCGCCGCCGCGCCCTGGGTGGTAGTGGATGGCGAGGACGCCAATTACCGTAGCCTGACGGTGGGGAACACCCTGCTCAACGCCATTCGCAACCGGTTGGCGCAGGCGCAGGGCTCGAAGGCCGAGTTGATAGACGCGCCGCCGTTGCTGGCGCCGATAGACAACAAGCTGTTGCTGGACACCCTGAAAATGAACCAATCCATGGACAAGGCCAAGTACAAGGCCGAATTGGAGCAATTGCAGGGCCGGCTGCACCGGCTGACCCGGCACCCCCGTTTCGCCCAGCATTCGCTGGTGCTGGCTTTCGAAGGCAACGACGCCGCCGGCAAGGGCGGGAGCATCCGCCGCATCACCCAGGCGCTGGACGCGCGCCGCTACCGAGTGGTGCCCATCGCCGCGCCCACCCAGGAAGAAAAGGCTAAGCCCTGGTTGTGGCGCTTCTGGCGTCATGTGCCGGGCAAGGGCGGCATCACCATCTTCGACCGCACCTGGTACGGCCGGGTGCTGGTGGAGCGGGTGGAAGGCTTCGCCAAAGAGGCGGACTGGATGCGCGCCTATTACGAAATCAACGACTTTGAGCATCAACTGAGCGAAAACGGCGCCGTCATCGTCAAATTCTGGCTGGCCATCAGCAAGGAAGAGCAGATGGCGCGCTTCAAGGGACGCGAGGAAACCGGCTTCAAGCGCTTCAAGATCACCGAGGAAGACTGGCGCAATCGCGATAAATGGGACGCCTACAAGCTGGCCGTCAGCGATATGGTGGACCGCACCAGCACCAGCAAAGTGCCGTGGACGCTGGTGGAGGCCAACAATAAATACTATGCCCGCATCAAAATTCTCAAAACCATTTGCGATGCGCTGGAAACCCGGCTTGCTTGAGCGCGGCGTCAGGCTGATTGCCTTGCTGCTGGCGGCGCAGGCCGTGTCCGCGGCGGCGCCCAGCCTGCGCGCCGGCGTGGCCAACGACAGCTTCGGCCCGCTTTACAGCGCGCAGGACGGCGCGCTGGCCACCCAGTACCGCGCCGCGCTGGAGCTGATCGGCCGGCAAAGCGGCATCCGTTTCGAACTGGAGTACTACCCGTCGTCGCGGCTGCAGCAATTGTTCGAGGTGGGCAAGGTGGATGTGGAGGTGGGAGTCAATCCGGCCTGGCGAGCCTTGTCCCCGGTGGCCGGCTTCTACACCCGACCCATCGACGTGCAGACGCTGCGGCTGTGCTTCGCCGCCGGAAAACGGCGCAAGGGCGCGACGCCGGCCAGCTTGAACGGCCTGAGCCTGGGCGTGCTGCAGGGGCGGACTTATCCTGTGCTGGAGCCCGGTTTCGCCAGCGGCCAGCTCAAGCGGCTGGAGGCCGCCAGCGAGAGCGATTTGCTTAGCGGCCTGCGTCAGGGCAGCATGCAGGCCATCGTCCTGAGCCAGCGTCAGTTGGACGCGCTGCTGAACCGCGCGCCGGAGGCGCAGCCCTGCGCGGCGGGCGACGCCGTGGGAAGCGTGCCGGTGATGTTGCGCCTGCATCCGCAATACCGGCAACTGTTGCCGCAATTGGACAAGGCGATTCAGCAGCTGCAAGATAGCGGCAAATTGCGCTGAAGCGCTTCAAGTTTTCCCATTCAAGCTCCGCGCCGCGCGGAGCGCAAAGCATCCGGATTCCCGCCCATGTCTGTCCAGCAAGCCCTGTTGCCCGCCGAACTGGCGCGCTTGTTCGCCCGCCTCGACCCCGGCGTGGACGAGGCCGCGTTGGCGCTGATCCACGAGCTGGCCAGCGCCAATCAGGCCGGCCACGTCTGCCTGCCGCTGGCGCAGCGTCCGGAGCGCAAGGCCTTGCAGGCCAGCGCGCTGGTCGGCCGCCCCGGCGACTACGCTCCCTTGATCTTGGACGCGGCGGGCCGCTTGTATTTCGCCCGTCATTGGTTCGACGAAGCACGGCTTGCCGAGCGCCTGGCCGCCCTGGCCGAGCCGGGGCCGGCGCTGGACGGTGCGCGCTTGCGTCCGTTGCTGGGGGCCCTGTTCGGTTCGGCGTCCGCGACGGGGCCGGACCGGCAGAAGCTGGCGGCGGCTCTGGCGGCGCGCCAGCGCTTGATGGTCATTTCCGGCGGCCCGGGCACCGGCAAGACCACCACCGTGCTCAAGCTGTTGGCCTTGCTTGCCGGCCTATCGTCGCGGCCGCTGGTCATGGCGATGGCCGCGCCCACCGGCAAGGCCGCCGCGCGGTTGTCGGAATCAGTGCGCGGCGCGCGCGCGCGGCTGGTCTTGGCCGAGGACACGCTGCGGCAATTGCCGCAGCAGGCGCAGACCCTGCATCGGCTGCTGGGCTTGCGCCCGGGCGCGGCGGCGCCGCGCCATCACGCCGGCAACCCTTTGCCGCTGGACGTGCTGGTGGTGGACGAGGCGTCGATGATAGACCTGTCCTTGATGGCGCGCATGGTGGAGGCCTTGCCGTCGCAGGCGCGGCTGATTCTGCTGGGCGACCGCGATCAGTTGGCCTCGGTGGACGCCGGCGCGGTGCTGGGCGATTTATGCGCAGACATCCATTACCGCCCGGACACCCTGGACTGGCTGCGGACGAACTGCGGCGAAACTCTGCCGCCCACGCCGGGCGCGGGGGGCAAGCTCACCGATTGCGTGGCGCTGCTCACTCACAGCCATCGTTTCGGCGCCGACTCCGGCATCGGCGAACTGGCGAGGAGGGTGAACGCCGGCGACGGCGCCGGCAGTTGGGTGGTGTTGCAAGATCCGGCGTGGAGGGATGTGGAGGCGGTGCCGGCGCTGGACGCGGCGGAGGTGTTGGCGCGCTGGCGGCCGTATTGGCGGGCGGTGCGCGCCGGCGAGCCGCTGGCCGAGCGCCAGCGGGCCTTCGCCGGTTTCATGTTGCTGGCGGCGGAACGGCGGCAGGTGGAGGCCTTCAATCTGCGCATCGAGCGGCAACTGGAAGCCGACGGGGACAAACCGACCGGCCGTGACTGGTATCCGGGGCGTCCGGTGATGATCAGCGAGAACGATTACGGCCTGGGCCTGTTCAATGGCGACATCGGCTTCACGGTGCAGCGCGAGGCCGGCTTGAGGGTGGCTTTTCCCGGAGACGACGGCGGCTGGCGCGAGTTCGCTCCCGGCCGCCTGCCGCAACACGATACCGTGTACGCGATGACGGTGCACAAGAGCCAGGGTTCCGAGTTCGGCGAGGTGTGTTTGCAACTGCCGGAAGCGGCGGGGCCCTTGCTGAACCGGGCGCTGGTGTATACCGCGATCACCCGGGCGCGGGAGCGCTTCGTCGTGTCCGGCGCGCAGCTGGTGTGGGAACAAGCGGCTGCCGCGGCGCCGCAACGTGACTCCGGGCTGGCCGATAAATTAAAATGACGTTGTTGTTAAATTGGGCGGGCGAAGTGGTTTCCGTATTGGCCGCCGAGACAATTCCGCAACATCCCACCGCAAAATAATCTGTTTATTTGCCGGCTGTTACGCCAGATATAGTCAAAGCCGAAGAAGCATCCTAAGATGCAGCCTTCCCGAAACACATCGCAGCGGAGTCGGCAATGCAAGTGGATGCGGTTCTGGCCTATCTCGACAAGATCACCCGTTTTGATCGTCAGCAATTCACGCCTTTGTATATCGGCAAGGAGCGTTTGGGGTGGGTCAACGCGGCGTGGAAGGAACGCTTGCTGAACAGCGAGTCGCAGCTGTTCGAGGAGCAATACCAGAAACTGCATTGCCGTCTAGACGGCAGTTACCGCAGCATCAGCCACGCGCTGGCCCAAGCGGCGCGACGCTGGCAGCAGGCCGGGTGGCTCAATGGCTGGCGCAATGAAAACTTCACCGCTTTCCGCCACGATGGATCCCCTTATTTCGAGTTGGAGCGTGCCGCCTTCCGTCCGCTGGGCCTGACCAGCCGCGCCGTGCACCTGAACGGGTTGACCCGGTTGCCGTCCGGCGAAGTGCGGATGTGGGTGGGGCGCCGCAGTCCGCACAAGGCGGTGGATCCCAATCGCATGGACAATCTGGTTGGCGGCGGCGTGGCCGCCGGAGAGACCATTGAGCTGGCGCTGGAGCGCGAGGGCTGGGAAGAAGCCGGCGTGCGCCGCGAGCAGGTGCTGGGCTTGCCGCAATCTAGCTTGCTGCTGGCCGAGCGTCCCGTGCAGCGAGGCCTGCATCGCGAATGGATTTACGCTTTCGATCTGTGGTTGGAATCCGGCGAAATCCCCTGTAGCCAGGACGGCGAGGTGGCAGAGCACATCCTGACGCCGTTTGCCGAAGTCGAGCATTTGCTGCTGGAAGAGCGCTTCATGATAGATGCGGCGCTGGTGGCTACCGACTGCCTGGCGCGCCACGGCTATTGGGGAGAGCACACCCCGACGATAGATGCCGCCTTGGCGCGCATCCGCCGTCCGCAGCTGCACGACGTGCACGCGCTGGCTCACTAGCGGGTTTCGAAAGCGCGGGGCCTCCTCCTCGGCGGTTCCGCCTGGCCCAGCGCGGCGTTTGGAAAAACTGCCCTTGGTTTATGTTACAACTGCGTGAATTAATTCAGGAATCTTTGCCTGACACCGCTAGTTATGGGTAGAATCATTCACAAGAGCGGAAAAATCCGTCAATAAATGCCATGGGCCAAAGGCCCGCGCTGTTACCCCACGTCAAACACCGAGCCATAGGACGCCGCCATCTACGAAACGGCGCTTGGCTTGCGTTTGATTATGCCATTGAAATTATTTTGGCAGGATTAACGAAACGGCGGCATGGCGAGTTTCTCACTTTTTGTCGGCGGTGATGGAAGCCGTCGCGGCCTTGGGGGGCGCAAGGGGGATGTATCGTTTGAAACTGATCTCGGAGCAGTTCGGCGTCGACGACAGCGGGCCGCTGCACCCCAGCCAGGAGCAGGCGCGGCGGGCCGCGCTGGTGATGTGGAACATCTACCGCGGCCAGCTGCGCATCGAGATTCACCGCGTGGTGGACCTGCGCAGCCGCAAGACGGAAAAGCTTGAGGAGTTTTGCTGACTGTCGCGTTTTAGCCAATGTAGTTGATGGCAAATAAACTCCGTTCGTGTTTATTGGCTGAATATGACAAATGGAGCCATGGCCGGCGCTAATTTTCCATTGCGCGATTTCCAGCCCTTGGCTATTGTCCTACTTCCTATTAAACCCAAAGCAGGCGCGGCCCAAGCGGCGGTCTCTGCACTGGAGCGATCTTTGTTCAACTGGTTCGAAAAGCGGATCTATCCGTATCCCGACACGTCTCCCGCCCAACCCCCCAAGGGCTTTTTCCCATTTTTGTGGTTCTGCACCCGCGGCTTGCGCGGCCTGATTGCGGCCGTCATTCTGCTGACCGCCGGCATCGGCGCTTTTGAGGCTTTGCTGTTCTCCATGCTCGGTTCCGTCGTGGACTGGCTGAGCTCGGTCAAGCCCGCGCTGTTGTGGGACGCGCAGCGCCATAATCTGCTGCTGCTGGCTGGCATTCTGCTGGCCAGCCCCTTGCTGATCGCCCTGCAGGCGTTGATCAAGTATCAGGGTATTTCCGCCAATTTTCCGATGCTGCTGCGCTGGAATTTCCATCGCCACCTGCTGCGGCAGAGCATGAACTTTTATCAAGACGAGTTCGCCGGCCGGGTATCCGCCAAGGTGATGCAAACCGCGATCGCTGTGCGGGAAACGGTGATGATCGTCGCCGACATTCTGGTGTTCGTGGTGATTTACTTCGTCACCATGATCGCCGTGGTCGGTAGTTTCGATAGCCGTTTGCTGTGGCCCTTCCTAGCCTGGCTGGCCTTGTACGTGGCTACGCTGTATTTCTTCGTGCCGCGCCTGGGTCTGGCCGCCACCGCCCAGGCCGACGCGCGCAGCCTGATGACCGGCCGCATCACCGACGCCTATACCAATATCGCCACGGTGAAGCTGTTCTCGCACGCCCAGCGCGAGGCTGGTTTCGCCCGCGGCGCGATGCAGGAATTTTTGGCCACGGCTTATCGTCAGATGCGTTTGATCAGCGGCTTCGAAATCATCAACCACAGCCTGAGCATGTTGCTGATCGCCAGCACCGCCGGCGCCACCTTGTGGCTGTGGAGCATGGGCGAAGTCGGCGTCGGCGCGGTGGCGGCGGCCACCGCGATGGCGCTGCGCCTGAACGGCATCTCGCACTGGATCATGTGGGAGATGGCTTCGCTGTTCGAACAAGTGGGCACGGTGCAGGACGGCATCGCCACCTTGTCGCGGCCGGTCTCGATCAATGACCGGGCCGACGCCAAGCCCTTGGAAGTGAAGCAGGGAGAAATCCGCTTCGACCAAGTGGACTTCAGTTACGGCGGGAGCAAGACCGTGATCGAGCAATTGTCGCTGACGATACGCCCGGGCGAGAAGATCGGTCTGGTCGGTCGTTCCGGCGCGGGCAAGTCCACCATCGTCAACTTGCTGTTGCGTTTCTATGATCTGGACGGCGGCCGCATTCTGATTGACGGCCAGGACATCGCTCATGTGACGCAGGACAGCCTGCGCGCCCAGGTGGGGATGGTGACGCAGGATACTTCCTTGTTACACCGCTCTGTGCGCGACAACCTGCTCTACGGCAGGCCGGACGCCGGTGACGCCGAGATGGAGGCGGCCGCACGCCGTGCCGAGGCGCACGACTTCATCCTGACTCTGAGCGATCCGAAAGGACGCAGCAGCTACGATGCCCATGTAGGAGAACGCGGCGTTAAGTTGTCCGGCGGCCAGCGCCAGCGCATCGCCATCGCCAGGGTGATGTTGAAGGACGCGCCCATCCTATTGCTGGACGAAGCCACCAGCGCGCTGGATTCGGAAGTGGAAGCGGCGATCCAGCGCAGCTTATACCGGCTGATGGAAGGCAAAACCGTGGTGGCTATAGCCCACCGGCTGTCCACCATCGCGGCGATGGACCGGCTGATCGTGCTGGACAAGGGGCGCATCGTGGAAGAGGGCGACCACCGCAGCCTGTTGGCCAAAGGCGGGTTGTATTCGCGGCTGTGGGCGCACCAGAGCGGAGGCTTTCTCGGCGAAGAGGATGACGACGCGGCCGAGCCGGTGGCCACGCTGGCCTGAGGCCGGACGAATAAAACGAAGCGGGACGCGTGAGCGGCCCGCTTTTTTATTGCAGCGAGGCTAGAGAAGCAGGGCGGCGCAGGGCGCGTTTCGACAAAAACGTGGTTTTGGCGTTCAGCGTGGCAAATAATGGGGAAAAGCGGGAAAAACGGAAAACTTCGAGAAGTTGTGGCGCACCCGACAGGGATCGAACCTGTGACCTTCAGCTTCGGAAACTGACACTCTATCCAACTGAGCTACGGGTGCGCTGTGCTTGCTTTGAGGCAGGCCCGCATCATAGCGCAACTTCCTTACCCGAGTCCAGTGTATGGTTTTGCCTTGCCTTCAGGCTTACCGTATAATTATCCTATTTTAAATGTCATTAATTCCAGGCGAGGCTCGTAATGAGTAATGAGAACGGAATGGCTCCCGGCCAGGTCATCAAAGTGCTGGTTGGCGTCGTTGTCTTTCTTGTGGTGGCAATTTGGCTTTTGGCCAAGCTGGCTACCAGCGGTTACAACGTGGATGCCGAAGTAATGACCAAGGAGGCCATCGCGTCTCGCCTGAAACCGGTCGGCGAAGCCAAGGCCAGCGACGCGCCTCCGGGAATGCGCACTGGCGAACAGGTATATAAAGGCATCTGTATCTCCTGTCACGGCACCGGCCTCGCCGGCTCACCCAAGTTTGGCGACACCGCCGCTTGGGGCTCGCGCATCGCCAAAGGTTGGGACATGCTGACCCAGCACGCGCTGCAGGGGTTCAACGCGATGCCGGCCAAGGGCGGCGCAACCGACTTGAGCGATGACGAAGTGAAGCGCGCGGTAGCCTATATGGGCAACTCCGCGGGCGGAAAGTTCACTGAACCGCCGGTGGGCGGCGCAGGCGGCGCGGCCGCGGCGGCCGATCCGGCCGTGGTAGGCAAGAAGATCTATGACAGCGTGTGCATGGCCTGCCACGCGGCCGGCATCGCCGGCGCGCCTAAGTTCGGCGACAAGGCGGCCTGGGCCGTGCGTCTGAAGCCGGGCCTGGACGAAGTGGTCAAGATCGGCATCAAGGGCTTGAATGCGATGCCGGCCAAAGGCGGTTACACCGGCAGCGACGCCGAGTTCCGCTCCGCTGTCGAGTACATGGTGAATAATTCCAAATAATCGGCTAATCAGCGCAGCAAAAAACGCCTTGCGGCATAGCAAGGCGTTTTTTATCGCCTAAAAGCAAGGATTTCTATGTTTTTTGGGATATTTTTGCCGGATGAAATGGCAATGTGCTATGTCAACAAAACCCCGCTGTAAGAAGGGACAGGTGCCCTTCGGAGGCGCATGGTGCATGATGGGTTCATCTGTTTAGGTCGTGAAGCGTCAGGCGCTTCGCGGCTTGGTGTGGGGATTTAGTGGGTTTCCACTTTCGCTTCACCCAGAGATGTTCCTCATTCTTCATATGGCGCCGCTGGCGCCATTTTCTTTTGGGCGGCCGGCCGAGACTGGCGGCGCGGAAGCAAGTTCTCGCCTGTGCCGTCGGCGTCTTCAGGAATCCGCTGGTTTCTCCTTGTTGGCCAGCATGGCGCTGAGGTTGGCCAGCCGCGATTTGCCCTCGGTCTTGCTGACGATGGGCTCGGCGCCGGGTTTGCCGAAGTGGCGTAGATCATCGCCGTTGATCTCGGCGATGAAGCGCGACGGCTCGACGAACTGCCATTCGCCGGCGCGCTTGCGCTTGACGCAATAGGTTAGCGTCAGCATGCGCTGCGCGCGGGTGATGCCGACGTACATCAGCCGGCGTTCTTCCTCCACCATGCCGTTGTCCACCGATTCGCTGTGGGGCAGGATGCCTTCCTCGGTGCCGACCAGGAACACATAAGGGTATTCCAAGCCCTTGGATGCGTGCAGCGTGGACATCTTCACCGCGTCCACCTCGCCTTCCTCGCGGCCTTCCAGCATGGTGATCAGCGCGATGGTCTGGGTCAGTTCCACCAGGTTCTTGCCGCTGTCCTCGCCTTTGCGGCTGAGCCAGCTCACCATTTCCAGGATGTTCTTCCACTTGGTTTCGGCGATGCGCGGGCTGTCCTCGCTATCGTAAAGCCAGGCCTCGTAGCCTATGGCCTGCATCATCTCCATCGCCAGCGGGCCGCCGTCCTCGCGGGTGGCGCGGTATTGCAGATTGGCGATGAAGTCGCAGAATTGCTCCAACGGTTCGAGTTGGGCTTTTTGCACCTGCAGGCGGAAGCCCTCCTCATGGGCGCAGGCGAACAGGCTCTTGCCGCGTTCGCCGGCCCAGGCGCCCAGACGTTCCAGCGTGGTGGCGCCTACGCCGCGCTTGGGTGTGGTCAGCGCGCGGATGAAGGCCGGGTCGTCGTTGGGATTGGCGATCAAGCGCATATAGGCCAGCATGTCTTTGATTTCCGGCTTGTCGAAAAAACTCTGGCCGCCGGCCATCTGGTAAGGGATGCGCTGGTTGCGCAAGGCTTGTTCGAAGATGCGCGCCTGGTAGTTGCCGCGATAGAGGATGGCGTAGTCCTTGAATTCGGTGCGGTATTCGAATTTGTGCGCCAGCAGCCTTTGCACCACGGTCTCCGCCTCGTGCTCTTCGTCCTTGCACTGAATCACGTGGATGGGCTCGCCCAGGCCCAGTTCGCTCCACAATTGTTTCTCGAACAGCTTGGGGTTGTTGGAGATCACCGAGTTGGCCGCGCGCAGGATGCGAGCGGTGGAGCGGTAGTTCTGCTCCAGCTTGATGATCTTGAGCTTGGGGAAGTCGCTTTGCAGCAGCCGCAGGTTTTCCATATTGGCGCCGCGCCAAGCGTAGATGGACTGGTCGTCGTCGCCCACCGCGGTGAACATGCCGCGCAGGCCGGTCAGCAGTTTGACCAGCTGGTACTGGCAGGTATTGGTGTCCTGGTATTCGTCTATCAGCAGGTAGCGCAGCTTGTGCTGCCATTTCTGCAGCACTTCTTCATTGCGCTGGAACAGTTGCACCGGCAGGCGGATCAGGTCGTCGAAGTCCATCGCCTGGTAGGCGCTCAAGGTGTCTTGATAGGCCACATACGTGGTGGCGCAGATGCTTTCCCATTCGCCTTGGGCTTCCAGAAGCATCTGGTCCGGCGTTTTCAGATCGTTCTTCCATAGAGAGATCTGGCTCTGCACCTTGCGCACCTCGTCCTTTGAGGTGGTTTTCAGAATGTCGGAGATGATCTTGCCGGCATCGAAGGCGTCGAGGATGGAGAATTGCGGTTTATAGCCTAGATGCGGCGCTTCCTGGCGCAGCATTTGCATGCCCAACGAGTGGAAAGTGGATACGGTGATGCCGCGGATTTCCGCCGGCGTCATCAGCTTGCCCACCCGTTCCAGCATCTCGCGCGCGGCCTTGTTGGTGAAGGTGATGGCGGCGATATTGCGCGCACTGATGCCGCCTTCGCGGATCAGGTGCGAAATCTTGAAGGTGATGACCCGAGTTTTGCCGGAGCCTGCGCCGGCAAGCACCAGCAAGGGGCCGTCAAGATACTGGATCGCCGCGCGTTGCGGCGGATTGAGCAAGGGAGCGGACATGGCGGTATCGGGGGAAGGGGCCCGGCGGGGCGCAGTAAATCGGTAACTCAGCCCGTGCATTGTAGCATGCGGTATCATGGCGCTATCCGCGGATGACAGTTTGGATCGATCCGCCACGCATGGAGTTTATATGGCCATCTACGCTATTGGCGACATTCAAGGGTGTTTCCAGCCGTTTCAGCAATTGCTGCGGCAAATCGACTTCAATCCCGGCAAGGATACCCTGTGGCTGACGGGCGACCTGGTCAATCGCGGGCCGCAGTCGCTGGAAGTCCTGCGTTGGGTGTTCCAGCATCAGGATCATGTAGAGATCGTGCTGGGCAACCACGACCTGCATTTGCTGGCGGTGTCCGAGGGTTTCGGCAAACTGCACCGCAGCGATACGGTGCTGGACATCCTCAACGCCGCCGACGGCAAGGTCCTGCTGGACTGGCTGCGCTGCCAGCCGATGATGATAGCCGGGCAGGGCTACGCGATGGTGCACGCTGGGCTGCTGCCGGAGTGGAGCATAGATCGCGCGCTGGACCTGGCGGAGGAAGTGGAGGCCGGGCTGTCCGGCCCCAGGCATCGTGAATTCCTGTCGCGCTTGTACGGCAACCGGCCGACGCGTTGGAGCGAGGAACTGCGCGGCGCGGACCGTTTGCGAGTGATCGTCAACGCGATGACCCGGATGCGTTTCTTGAACCGCGACGGAGAGATTGATCTTAATTATAAGGGCGAGCTGGAGAACGCGCCGGCCGGCCTGACGCCCTGGTTCGAGGCGCCGGGACGCTGGCAAGGCGAGATGCCGATTATCTGCGGGCATTGGTCTGCGCTGGGGGTGCATATCACCGAGGATGTGGTGGCTATCGACTCCGGCTGTTTGTGGGGCGGCAGCCTGACCGCGATGCGTTTGGGCGACCAAGCTTTATTTTCCTTGCCGTGTTCGGCTTATCGCGAAATTACCGCGTAAAGCATATTGGCGGCGGCGTCGTCGTAAATAAAATATCGGCAAGCCATAGTCAGCCGGGCCCTATGGCTGTCATAATCTCGGCTCTTGCCAGAGCCGTTTTTTTATTTGCATGAGTTACCTTTCGATTGAGTTCGCACTGGCATTCCTCGCCTTTTTCGCCCTGTATTGGTTGTGCCGCAAGCGCACGGATTGGCAGAATGGTTTGCTGTTATTGGGCAGTTACGCCTTTTATGCCAAGCTTGATTGGCGTTTTGCGCTGATTCTAGCCGTTTATACCCTGTTATTGACCCTGATATCGTCGCGGATGCTTGATTCCGTACGTCCCAAGCGCTGGTTGCGCGTGGGTCTGCTGATGGCGGTGGGCAATCTGGCGGTATTCAAATACTTCGACTTCTTCCGCGAAAGCGCGCAAGCGGCCTTGCACGCGTTGGGCATTGCGGCGATATTGCCAGCGGTGGATTTCCTGATGCCGGTGGGCATCTCCTTTTACACCTTTCAATCGGTCAGCTATTTGGTGTCCTTGTACCGCGGCGAGTTGCGTTTTGCCCGGGCCAGGGAGTTGGGGCTGTTTCTGGCTTTTTTCCCGACCTTGCTGGCCGGGCCGATATGCCGGGCCACCGGTCTGCTGGAGCAACTGCGCAGCGGCGAGCGCCGCCACATCTTGCAACTGGACCGCGCGTTGGGGCTGATCGTATTGGCCCTGGCCAAGAAGCTGTGGCTGGCCGGCTGGCTGGCCAGCGCCTGGGTGGACCCGGTGTTCAGCGCGCCGGAAACCTACCATGTGTTGGAGGTCTGGGCGGCTTTCTACGCCTACGCCTTCCAGATCTATCTGGATTTCTCCGGTTATACCGATCTGGTCACCGCTTTGGCGCTGTTGCTGGGCATACAGTTGCCGCGTAATTTCGATGCGCCGTATCTGGCCCACAATCTACGCGATTTCTGGCGGTGCTGGCATATGTCGCTATCCAGCTGGATTCGCGATTACATCTATATCCCCTTGGGCGGCAACCGGCTGGGTTTTGCCCGCGCCCAGCTCAATTTGCTGCTTGCTATGGTGTTGTCCGGCCTATGGCACGGCGCCAGCCTGAAATACTTGGCGTGGGGCGGCATGCACGGCCTTGGGGTGGTCGGTTTGAATCTGGGAGACAAGCTGCTTGGCAAGGAGGCTTTGTCGCGGCGGCTGACCTGGCTGGCGCGTCTGCTGACCTTCCATTACGTCTGCCTGGCCTGGGTGTTTTTCCGCGCGCCGTCGCTGGAAGACGCCTGGAGCTTTTTGGAAGCGATGGCCGGCACCGATCAGGAACTGACGCTGAACGCGCCGGGCTTCCTGGCGCTGAGCGTCGCGGCGTTTGCCGCGCAGCCCTATCTGGGCACGGCTTGCGAACGCGGCATCGCCCAACTGGGCCGCCTGCCGTGGTGGGGCAAGCCCAGCTTGCTGGCCGGCTGCGCCTTGTTGATCATCGTGGTGTCGCCGCCGGGCATTCCAGGTTTTATTTATTACCAGTTTTAGTCGCGCCAGCGCGGCGGCGCCTCCGCTGCCACGCTTTTTATTTCTTAGAACGTGTTTACGATCTCGCGAGCTAAGGCGAGACAAGGCGAAAACGAGCGAAAAAGCGGAATGTACACGTGGTACATGAGCATTTTGAGCTCGTTTTCAACGCCGTATCGCCGACGCACAGCAGATCGTAAACAGGTTCTTACCGCGTTGAGGCAAGCGTCAAATGATCGCCCGTTCCGCCATCCGTCAGGCCCTGGCCATCCTCGGCAGCAGCATGTTGCTGCTGTGCTGGATTGAGCAGAGCTCCATCAACGCCTATTGGCGGCAGACCTTTCACCGTCCCAGCCAGCTGGAGGCCTTGTCCGAGTTGAGTGTCTGGCGTCTCGGAGCGGAACTGGGGCGGGAGTTCCGCGATCAGAGCCGAGGGCTGTTGACCAGGCTGGATCGTTGGGACGACGAGATGATCGCCTATTTCAACGCCTGCTGCTTGCGGCCGGCTTTGTCGCCGGAGGCGGCGCCGGCGGAGCCCGCCGCGACGCGGACAACGGCGGTTGCGTCTAGCGCTGCCCCGTTGCAGACATTGCCGTCGCCGTCGGCTCCGCCGCCGCAAGCGGCGGCCAAGGATCCCCGCATCTTGCTGCGGCCGGGGAGTAAGGTGTTGCTGGCCGGCGATTCCATGATGCAGGGGGTGGCGCCGCATTTGCTGCGGCCCTTGTTCAAGCTGCACCAGATCAAGGCGCTGGATCTCAGCAAGCAGAGCACGGGGCTGACCTACCCGGACTTTTTCAATTGGCCGGACACGATAGAACGACAGTTGGCGGCTAATCCCGACACCGGCCTGGTGGTGGTCTTCTTGGGCGCCAACGATACTTGGGACATGGTGGGCGGCAGCCGCTACATTCGCTTCGCCTCCGAGGAGTGGGAGCAGCGCTACCGCGAACGCATCCGAGCCATCCTGGCTTCGGCCCGAAAGCACCGGACGCAATTACTGTGGTTGGGCGCGCCGAATATGGGCAAGGACAAGCTCAATCGCGGCGTGCATTACATCAACGGCATCTTCCGCGAGGAAGTCGAAGGCGCAGGCCAGCGTTATTTGTCCACCCGCGAAGCCTTGGGCAGCGTGGACGAAGCGTTCACCAAATTCATGACGCTGCCCGATCAAGGCGAAGTGGCGGTACGTACCGCAGATGGCATTCATTTCACTCGCCAAGGCCAGGTATTGCTGGCGCGGCGCGTGTTGGCAGAATTGAGGTTTGAATGAAGTGGAGAATCAGCGCGGCATTGGCCTGCTGGCTGGCTGCGGCATCGGCGCTGGCCGCGCCGGTACAGGATTTCGGCGAGATTAATCTGGCAAGGCTGGCGTCGCGGCTGAAGGCGATTTCCACCGCCGTGCAGCCGGTGCGGGTCACTCAGCTGGGAGATTCGCATACCGCGGCCGATTATCTGACGGGCAAGCTGCGCGAGCGCTTCCAGGCCAAGTTCGGCGACGCCGGCATCGGCTGGACGCCGCCGATGGCGGTGCCGGGCCAGCGCCACGCCCTGGTGATAGCGCGCAGCGAGGGCTGGACCTTGACCAATAGCCGCAAGGACGGCGATCCGGACTTCCCGCTGGGCGGTTATATCGCTCAGGCCCAGCGACCGGGCGCCGCCATCAGCGTGTTGCCGCGCAATCCTTTGGACGGCTTGTGGCGGGTGCGCTTCCGCGTGCGCGCGTCCCAGGACGGCGCCGGCGCCTTGGAAGTGGACGACGGTCACGGCAGTCGCAAACTGAATCCGCCCGAGGCGGGCAGGGGCTGGCAGACGGTGGAACAGAAGCTGTATTTCCCCTTTGTGGTGCGCGCCGGCGCGCTGCCGGCGGTGGAGCTGGGTGGGATAGAGCTGGAGCGGCTGGCGCCCGGCGTGGTGCTGGACAGCATAGGCAGCAACGGCGCCCAGCTATCGATCTGGCAGCGCTGGGGCAAGAACTGGAGCGCGCAGCTGGCGGAGCGCAGCAGTGATCTGGTGATCCTGGCCTACGGCGTCAACGAAGCCTTTGACGATCGCCTGGACCTGATCGAGTACCAGCTCAATCTGCAGGCGGCGATCAACACCGTGCGCCGGGACCTGCCGCAGGCGGCCATCCTGATGCTGGGCGCGCAGGACGCCGCGCGCAAGCGCGGCGCGGCCAGCAAGGAGTGTTCGCCGGGACGGCCGCTGCAGTTGGCGGCGGTCAAGCGCATCCAGCAGAAAGTCGCGCGCGACAGCCATGTGCTGTATTGGGATTGGGAGCAGGCGATGGGCGGGCCTTGCAGCATGAAGCGCTGGCAGGCGCAACAGCTGGCGCGGCCGGACATGGTGCATTTCTCGCAGCAGGGCTATGCCAAGCTGGCCGACGATTTGTTCGATAACCTGATGGCGAGGCTCAGCCTGTGAGCGAGGCCGCCGACGGATAAGAAAAAGCCCCCTGACGGGGGTTTTGCATTGGCGAGGCTTCGCAGCCGGTGCTCAGTGTTGCCGAGCCGGTTCCTGCGCCGCTTCCGCGGCAGGAGGCGGGCTCAGGCGCAGCGCGCGCGCCACTTCCTGTTGTGCCCGCTCAGCCAGCGCAAAGCGGGTTTCCAGTCCGTTTTCCCATGCTTTCAGCGGCTGGCCGTAGCTGACCTCTACCTCCATCGCCGGCATCGCCAGCACTTTGCGCACGCTTTGCAGAAAACTCAGATCGCCGATGAATGCGGGCTCCAGCGTTTGTTGTCCGTCCGCGCCGTAGTAGCGCAAGCCCACCGGCTGCACGGTGCCGCGCGATAGCAAGGCGGCTTCGAACAGCGAGGCCTTGAACGGCAAGAGATTCAGGCCGTCCGAGGTGGTGGACTCGGGAAACACCGCCATGCAGGCGCCGTTTTCCATCGCATGCGCCAATGCCTTGTAGACGCGGCTGGCGTCCTTGCGCTTGCTGCGGTCGATGAACAGGGTGCCGCCCAAGTGCGCCAGCCAGCCCAGCACCGGCCAAGAGCGAATCTCGCGTTTGGCGACGAAGCGGGACACCGTGCAGCTATTGAGCACGAAGATGTCCAGCCAGGAAATGTGGTTGGCCACCAACAAGGTGTTGGGCGGGTAAAAACCAGGATTGACGCCGTTGATCCGTACGCTGATGCCCAGAATTTTCAGCGCGTGGGCGGCCCAGCGCCGGGTAACGACGGCGCGTTCGGCGTGGGCCAGCCGAGAATAACGGGTGGCCAGGATGAAGACACCGATGGCCAGGTGGCCGAACAGGCGCGCGACGCGTCCTATCCGGGTGAGCGAAGAGGTTGTGGCGGTTGACTTCAAGATGCTTTGAGGCTCGGTGCGCAAGGTTGAGGCCGTAACTCTAGCATGGCTGGCATAGCGGACAATAGTAGGAACTGCGTTGGCCCTGGCGCAAATGCCGGATCGGCGTGCCGCATTGCCGGCAGGGCTGGTCCTGCCGGCCGTACACCATATAAGTTTGCTGGAAATAGCCGGGCTTGCCGTCGCTGTGCACGAAGTCGCGCAGCGTGCTGCCGCCGGCCTGGATGGCTCGGTTCAGCACGCTGCGGATTTCCTCGGCCAGCCGGCGGTATTCGCCGTCGCGCACCGCCTTGGCGGCCCGGGTGGGATGGATGCCGGCGTGGAACAGCGCCTCGTTGGCGTAGATGTTGCCGACACCGACCACCACGTGGTTGTCCATCAGCATCAGCTTGACCGCGCTGCCGCGGCGTTGCGCGGCCCGGATCAGCGTGTTGCCGTCAAAGTCGTCGGACAGCGGCTCGGGCCCCAGCGCTTGCAGCAAGGGATGGTGCTCAATGGCGCCGACATGCCACAGTACCGCGCCGAATCGGCGCGGATCGCGGTAGCGCAATACATCGGGGCCCAACAGCAGGTCGACGTGGTCGTGTTTCTCCGGCGGAGTGTCCGCCGGCAGGTAGCGCAGGCTGCCGGACATGCCCAGATGGATGATCAGGGTGCCGGCGTCGGTGCCCAGCAGCAGGTATTTCGCGCGGCGGTCGACGGAACGTATCGTCAGGCCGCGCAAGGTGGCATGCAGCTCCGGCGGCACCGGCCAGCGCAGGCCGGCATGGCGGACCACGGCGCCGTCCAGCTTGGCGTTCAATAGATGGGGCAGAATCCCGCGGCGGGTGGTTTCGACTTCTGGCAGTTCAGGCATGGGTAGAATGGCGCGAAGATAAAAACAGGTCATGCTATTCTACGCATTCAACAGGTTTATAAGCAGGTCTCTGACTCCATGCGAATGCAACGGCTGAAAAAAACACTCCCTTTGCTGATGGTCGCGCTGCTGTCGGCATGCGCCAATTTCAAGCACCCGGGCGCGGCGAAGTCGGTCAATGCCGGCAAACCGGCCGGCGACGAGATCGCGATAACGCAGAAAGAGGACGAAAGCCAACTGCCCAAGGCGGAACTGACGCCGGAAATTCTCTATGGCGTGGTGGCCGGCGAAATCGCCGCCCAGCGCGGTTCGGTGGGCGCTTCCGCCGTGACCTATCTGGAGCTGGCGCGCCAAACGCGTGATCCGCGGTTGGCGCAGCGAGCCGCTGAGTTTTCTATGTTCGCCGGGCTGCTGAAGGAAACCTCGGAAGCCTTGACCTTGTGGATGGAGCTGGCGCCTGATTCGGTGCCGGCGAGAGAGCAGTTGTTCATCACCCTGCTGCGCGCCGGCAAACTGGCGGAAAGCAAGCCGCTTATCGAGGCGTTACTGCAGAAAGAGCCGGAACGGGCGCCGGCGATCTTCGTCCAATTGGCGCGGCTGACCTCGCGTCAGAGCGACAAGCAGGCCGCCTACGATTTGGTCAAGCAGTTCGCCTCCCGTTATCCGGACCTGGCCGAGGCGCGCTTCGCGCTCTTGGCCGTGGCGGCCGAAGCTGGCGACCAAGCCACGATGAACCGCGAGTTCGACCGGCTGGCGCAGATCGCGCCAGCCTGGGACTTGCCGGTGGCCTGGCAAGTCGACCGGCTTCGCCGCGAGCAGCCGGAGCAGGCTATCGATTTTCTGCAGCGTGAACTGGCGCGGCGGCCGAACGCCGGCCTGGAGCTGAAGCTGGCCAAGCCGCGTTTGCTGGTGGGCGCCAAGCGCTTCGCCGAGGCGCGCCAGGCTTTCGATCAACTCTTGCCGGGCAATCCCAATAACCCGGATCTGCTCTACGCTTCCGGCCTGATGGCTTACCAGATGCGCGATCTTCCGGCGGCGGAGCGGCATTTGCGCCAGGCGCTGGAGGCCGGCCATCCGGAGGCCAATTTCATTCGTTACACCCTGGGACAGATCGCAGAGGAGCGCCAGGACGTCGGCGCGGCCAAGGGCTGGTACGAGTTGGTGGGCGCCGGGCCGCAATTCCTGCCGGCGCAAGGCCGGCTGGCGGTGATGGAGGCGGGCGACGGCAAGCTGGATCTGGCCCTGGCGCGTCTGGCGCCCTTGGGCGGCAACGACCAGGAGAAAATTACTTTGGCCTTGCTGCAGTCCCAACTGGCGCGCGAGGCCAAGCAGCCGGGCAAGGCTCACGATTTGTTGAGCAAGGCGCTGCTGCGCATGCCCAAGGCGCCGGAACTGCTGTACGAGCGGGCGCTGGTATCGGACAGCCTGGGCAACGTCGGCAACGCCGAACGGGATCTCAAGCAAGTACTGAAGGAAAAGCCGGGCGACGCCCAGGCGCTGAACGCGCTGGGTTATACCCTGACTAACCGCACCAATCGTCATCAGGAAGCGCTCGGCTATATCGAGAAGGCGCTGAAGAGCGAGCCGGACAACCCCACCATTCTGGACAGCCTGGGGTGGGCGCAATACAAGCTGGGCCGCCTGGACGCGGCTTTGAAAACGCTGCAGAAAGCCTACGCGCTGTTGCCGGACGCGGAGCTTGCCGCCCATCTGGGCGAGGTGCTGTGGAAGCTGGGCAAGAAAGAGGAGGCGCTGGCGGTGTGGAGCAAGGCGCTGGAGGCTAGCCCGGAACATGACGTGCTGCGAGATACCATGCGCCGTCTGGGGGCGCATTGATGAGGTGGGGCGGTCTGATCCTGGCCTTGTCTCTTGCGGTAACCGGCTGCGCGACGCGGGATGCGGTGTTCATGCCCTCCGCGACGCAATCCGCGGACCAGCCGTTCGCGGTCAGCGGGCGCTTGTCGATCAATCTGGACGGCAAGGGGCATGTCGCCAACTTCGATTGGCGGCACCAGCCCGAGCGCGACCAGCTGGCGATCAACTCGCCGCTGGGCAATACCGTGGCCGAAGTGATCCGCGACGCAGGCGGCGTCACTTTGCTAGCGGACGGCAAGGCCTGGCAGGCGCCGGATGTGGAAAGCCTGACCGAGAAAACCCTGGGGTGGCCGCTGCCGCTGTCCGGCTTGGCCTGGTGGATCCGCGGCATGCCGGTGCCGGGCGAAACTAGCGAGATCCGTCCCGACGGCGAATTGCTGCAGCAGGGTTGGCGCATCCGCTTCGTGCGCGAGGCCGAGTCCGGCGAGCGCTACCCCAAGCGCGTGGACCTGGCCAGAGACGGATTGACGGTAAGAGTGGTAGCCCGTGATTGGCGCTGACCGCATCACCATATTCGTGTTATTTCAATGATTGCCATGGTGTTTTGTTGATGAGTTCCCCCGTATTCCAAGACTTCCCGGCTCCGGCCAAGCTCAATCTCTTATTGCACGTCGTCGGTAAGCGCTCGGACGGCTATCATTTGCTGGAGACGGTGTTCCGTTTCATCGATTTCAGCGACACCGTGTCGCTGGCTTTGCGCGACGACGGCTGCATCGTGCTGGAAACGCCGATTGCCGGCGTGGACCCGGAGCAGGATCTGACGGTGCGTGCGGCGCGTCTATTGCAGGCCCATGCCCAGTGCGGGCTGGGCGTGGCCATTCGTCTGGACAAAAAGATACCGATGGGCGGCGGTTTGGGCGGCGGAAGCTCCGACGCCGCCACCGTTTTGCTGGCCTTGAACCGCATGTGGGGACTGAATCTCCCGCGGGTGGCGTTGCAGGAACTGGGCTTGAAGTTGGGGGCGGACGTTCCGGTGTTTATTTTTGGCCGCAGCGCGCTGGCCACCGGCGTAGGCGAAAAACTGAATGAAATCAAATTGAAGCCGGCATGGTATGTGGTAATTCACCCTCAGGTGCAAGTGCCCACCGGCAAAGTATTTCAAAATTTTTCGCATGAGGTGTTGACAGAGATAGGGGGCGTCGGCATAATGCGAATCCTCGAAACAACGCAGCAGCGACGAAACGATCTGCAAAATGTTGTTTCGAATATGTACCCAGCGGTGAATGAAGTGCTGACCGAATTAAGAAAATATGGTTCGCCGCTGATGACTGGTTCCGGTTCCTGTGTGTTTCTGGAGTGCCAGTCTAAAGACGAAGCCGATAAAGTTTATCAGGCGGTGTCGATAAAATATAAGGGGTTTTTAGCAAAAGGACTCGATGTCCATCCCTTGATCGACAGCGCTGAATAAAGGTTAGTGGGGAGTCGCCAAGTGGTAAGGCACCGGATTTTGATTCCGGCATTCGTAGGTTCGATCCCTACCTCCCCAGCCAAGACTTTCTCTCAATAAGAGAGAGCATGAAAAAAGCGTGTAAGAATCCCTTACACGCTTTTTCTTTATCTAGCTAAGGCACACGAATCATGGCGGCATACGACAGTTTGATGGTATTCACCGGGACCGCGAACCCGGAACTGGCCCAAAACGTAGTCAAACATCTGGATATCTCGTTGGGACGCGCCGACGTCGGCAAGTTCAGCGACGGCGAAGTGGCGGTGGAGCTGCTGGAAAACGTCCGTGGACGCGACGTATTCATTTTGCAGTCGACCTGTTCGCCGACCAATGACAATCTGATGGAAATCCTGACTATGGCCGATGCGCTGAAACGCGCTTCGGCCGGTCGTATTACCGCGGCGATCCCGTACTTCGGCTACGCGCGCCAGGACCGCCGCCCGCGTTCCGCCCGCGTGCCGATCTCCGCCAAGCTGGTGGCCAATATGCTGACCAGCGCCGGCATCGACCGCGTGCTGACCGTGGACCTGCACGCCGACCAGATTCAGGGCTTTTTCGATATCCCGGTGGACAACGTTTACGCGACGCCGGTGTTGCTGAAGGACATCCGCTCGCAGCGCATCGAAGACCTGATCGTGGTCAGCCCGGACGTGGGCGGCGTGGTCCGCGCCCGTGCTATGGCAAAAGCCTTGAATACCGATCTGGCCATCATCGACAAGCGTCGTCCCAAAGCCAATGTGGCCGAGGTGATGAACATCATCGGCGACGTGTCCGGCCGCACCTGCCTGATCGTCGACGACATGATCGACACCGCCAACACCCTGTGCAAGGCGGCCAGCGCTCTGAAGGAGCGCGGCGCCCAGCGCGTGCTGGCCTATGCGACTCACCCGATCTTCTCCGGTCAGGCGATCGATCGCATCAAGAATTCCGACATCGATATGGTGGTGGTGACCGACACCATCCCGTTGACCGCCGAGGCCAAAGCCTGCCCGAACATCCGGGTGGCCTCCATCGCCGGCCTGCTGGCCGAGACGCTGCGCCGGATCAACAACGAAGAATCGGTGTCCTACCTCTTCAATGAGGAACTGGTTGCGGCGGGCGCCTGCCTGCCGTGAACATCGGGCCCGCTGGTCGCGGCGGGCCGGGTGCTTTTAATCTGAAACTGGAGTTTTGCCATGTCTTTTGAATATACCGCCAGCAAGCGTGAAGAGTCGGGTACGAGTGCGAGCCGCCGCCTGCGTCACGCCGGCCAGGTTCCGGCCGTTGTTTACGGCGCTTCCAAAGAAGCCGTATCCATCGTTCTGGACCACAACACCATGTACTACGCGCTGAAGAACGAAGCGTTCCACACTTCCGTTCTGGATCTGGTGATCGACGGCCAGAAAGAACAAGTTAAAGTGGCTGCGTTCCAAATGCACCCGTACAAACAGCAAGTAATGCACATCGACTTCGCTCGCGTGTAATCTAGCTGCCGTGCCGTCTGACGGTAACGGTTGAAAAGCTCGTTGCTAGCCGTCGGCCCGCAACGAGCTTTTTCATTTGGAACAGAGAATATGTCCGGCATTCGCCTGATAGTCGGCCTGGGCAACCCCGGCGCCGAATACGATAGAACGCGCCATAACGCCGGTTTCTGGCTGGTGGACGAGTTGTGCTGGCGCTATAAGGGCAACTGGCGCAAGGAAGGCAAGTTTCAAGGCGACGTCGCCCGCGTGGACATCGAGGGACAGGATGTCTGGCTGCTCAAGCCGATGACCTATATGAATCTGTCCGGACAGGCGGTGTTGGCGCTGGCCCATTTTTACAAGATTCTGCCGGACCAGATCCTCGTGGTGCACGATGAGCTGGATCTGCCGCCCGGCGCGGCCCGCTTCAAGCAGGGCGGCGGCCACGGCGGCCACAATGGTTTGAAGGACATCGCCGCGCGACTGAGCTCGCCGGCCTTCTGGCGTTTGCGCCTGGGGATCGGCCATCCGGGGGATCGCAACGAAGTCGCCAATTTCGTGCTGAAGAAGCCGCGCGCCGAGGAACAGCAGGCGTTGGACGAGGCGATCGAGCAGGCTTTACGGCAATTGCCGGCGGCCATCGGCGGCAAGATGGCGGCGGCGATGAAGGAATTGCACACCGCGGCCAAATGAGCGGCTGGGCAAATCGCCGGCTTGCCGCTATGCTGCGGCAGAACATGATTTTTCAAGAATTCGAAGGAATGCGGACATGAGTCTGAAATGCGGTATCGTCGGCCTGCCCAATGTGGGCAAGTCCACCCTGTTCAATGCGCTGACCAAGGCCGGCATCGAAGCCGCCAACTATCCGTTCTGCACCATCGAGCCCAATGTCGGCATCGTGGAAGTGCCGGATCAGCGGCTGGCCGAACTGGCCAAGATCATCAATCCGCAACGCATCCAGCCGGCCATCGTCGAATTCGTCGACATCGCCGGCCTGGTGGCGGGCGCCTCCAAGGGCGAAGGCCTGGGCAACCAGTTCCTGGCCAATATCCGCGAGACCGACGCCATCGTCAACGTGGTGCGCTGCTTCGAGGATGAGAACATCGTTCACGTCGCCGGCAAGGTGGATCCGATCGCCGACATCGAAACCATAGGCACAGAGCTGGCGCTGGCCGATCTGTCCGCGGTGGAAAAGGCGATGAACCGCGAGGGCAAGAAGGCGAAATCCGGCGACAAGGACGCGCGCGCGTTGATCGCGGTACTGGAAAAGCTGGTGCCGCATCTGGATCAAGGTCTGCCGGCGCGCTCGCTGGACTTGAGCCCGGAAGAAATGGTCTTGGTCAAGCCCTTGTGTCTGCTGACGATCAAGCCGGCGATGTATGTGGCCAACGTGGCTGAAGACGGTTTCAGCAATAATCCGTTGCTGGAGCGGGTGCAGCAGCTGGCCGATAAGGAAGGCGCGCCGGTAGTGGCGTTATGCGCGGCGATCGAGTCCGAGATTGCCGAACTGGACGACGCCGACAAGGCCGAATTCTTGGAGACGCTGGGCTTGGAAGAGCCGGGTCTGGACCGCCTGATCCGCGCGGGTTACAAGCTGCTGGGTCTGCAAACTTACTTTACCGCCGGCGTTAAGGAAGTGCGCGCTTGGACCATTCACATCGGCGACACCGCGCCGCAGGCGGCCGGCGTGATCCACACCGATTTCGAGCGCGGTTTCATCCGTGCGCAGACCATTGCCTATACTGACTTCATTGCGCTGGGCGGTGAAGCCAAGGCCAAGGAGGCCGGCAAGATGCGGGCCGAAGGCAAGGATTATGTGGTTCAGGATGGCGATGTGATGAACTTCTTATTTAATGTTTAATCATAATTAACTGAAGAAAAGGCATGTGGCTCTGGCGCATGCCTTTTTTTTGGAAGTAAACTGAGATGCGGCAATATGATGCCGGCTGGATGTTGATAAAAGGGAATACGTTTTGGAACGCCAAGCTGAAATTGTGGATGAAATTGGTTTGATTGATGTTGTTTGTTTTTGCAAGGAACAATGGCGTTTGATGGTTTTCCTGCCCATCGTCGCCGCGCTGGCGGCGGTAGCCTTGGCCTTGAGTATGCAGGACAGATTCGCGGCGACTTCTTTGCTTCTGGTGCCCGCGCCGCTGGGGCCTCAAGGCGGAGCCAGCGTGTTGAAAGACAACGCGATGCTGGGGGAGGCCGTGGCTCATTTTGAACTGGCCAAGCATTACGATGTGGTAGGGATGGACAAGACCAAGCTCAGCCTGTTGGATAACCTAAAGGTCACCGCAGGTAAAGACGGTTTGCTTGAGGTCTCGGTCACCGATGTGGACCCGGCATTTGCTGCCCGGCTTGCCAACTATCTAGTGGAGCAGACCCGGCAGCGGATTTTGGGCTTGCACGTGACGGAACAGAGCAAGAAATATCTGGTGTTGCAGGAGCGGCTCAAGGTTGTGCAAGGCCAGGTATTGGAGGCGAGGCGTCAGCAGAAACAGTTGGGTGGCGTAACGGATGCCTTCTTGAACAGCGAGTCTGCGCGGGTGATCGAGAGTTTCGCGCGTCTGGAAGCGCAAATGAACGCCCAGCAAATGGAGGGGAATAGTCCGGTACAGTCGTCCTTGTTGCAATTGCGCGCGGAATTGGAGCGCAGCAGTCCGCTGGTAAAGTCGATCTCCCCGCGGCAGTTGGCCACGATGCGCGATTTGTTCTTCTACCAGGCCACGCTGGAAGAGCTGCAGAAACAGGCTTTGGTGGCAAAAGCGTTGATGTCGCAGGATGTGCAGGTAGTGTTGCCAGCGAGCCCGCCTTTGGAAAAAACCGGGCCCAAGCGAGCGGCAATGGTGTTGCTTGCAGGTCTGGGGGGCTTTGTTTTCGCAGTATTGATTGGTTTAGGGAGTAAAGCTTGGGGCTCCGTTCGCAAGCGCCTGCAAGTGGCCGAGTGAGGCAAGAGTGATGAATGGCCGCAGTTTGCGGCCATTGTCCTATCTAGAACTTGGCAGCGCCAGCGGCTAGTGATATTCTCAATTTTGATTATTTTGTTTTTCAAAATTACCAAAGGTTATATTGATATGCGCAAGCTGATGACGATTCTTGTAATGGCAGGCCTGGCTGGCCAGGCGTTTTCGGCGGACCTGCTGGATACGGTCAAGCAGCGCGGCAGTCTGAAAATCGCTTTGGAAGGCACGTATCCGCCGTTCAACTTCAAGGACGCCAAGCAGCAATTGACCGGCTTCGATGTCGAGATCGCCACCGAAATCGCCAAGCGCCTTAAAGTGAAGCCGGAATTCACCACCGCGGAGTGGAGCGGTTTGCTGGCGGGCTTGCTGGCCGGCAAGTTCGACATTGTGGTTAACCAGGTGGGTCTGACCGACAAGCGCAAGGAAGTGTTCGACTTTTCCCAGCCCTATACGTATTCCAGCGCGCAACTGATCGTGCGCAAGAACGAAACCCGCGCGTTCAAGAGCTTGGCGGATCTGAAAGGCAAGAAGCTGGGCGTGGGACAGGGCAGCAATTACGCCGACATGGCCAAGGCCGTGCCCGGCATTGAGGTGAAAACCTACCCGGGCGCGCCTGAATATCTGCAGGATCTGGCCAGCGGCCGCGTGGACGCGGCGCTGAACGACAGCCTGCTGATTCCCTTCGCCATCAAGCAGGCGAAGTTGCCGCTGAAGGCCGGCGCGCCGGTGGGCGAAGTGGCGACGATGGCGATCCCGTTCGCCAAGAACAATCCGCAGTTCAAGGCGGCGATAGACAAAGCTCTAGGCGATATGAAAGCCGACGGCAGCTTCAAGAAGATCTCGGTCAAGTGGTTCGGCATCGATGTGTCGAAAGCGCCGGCGGCCAAGAAATAAGCGACGCTCCTTTTTGAGTGGATAGGGCAAGACGCCCCTGCTTGCGCGGGGGCGTCGGCTTTTTGGAAAAACGTGAATGACTGACTGGATTGTCCTGTTCGAATCGGCGCTGCCGGTGTTATTGCAAGGCGCGGGCTATACCTTGATGTTCGCGGTGGTCGCGATGGTGCTGGGGCTGGCGCTGGGCTTTATCGTGGCCTTGCTGCGCGTCGCCAGGGTGCCTTTGTTGGCGCAGGCGGCGGCTTTCTATGTCAGCGCAATGCGCGGCACCCCGCTCTTGGTGCAGATTTTCGTTATTTATTATGGTCTGCCCGGAGTGGGTATTGAATTGGGGCCGGTGACGGCGGGCATTCTGGCCTTGACCCTGAACGTGGCCGCCTACTTGTCGGAAAGCCTGCGAGGCGGCATCGCCGGCGTGCACCGCGGACAGTGGGATGCGGGCCTGTCTTTGGGCTTGAGCTGGTGGCAGACCATGCGCCACATTATTGTCCCGCAGGCATTGCGCTTGTCGGTGCCCAGTCTGTCCAATTCGCTGATCAGCCTGATCAAGGACACGTCGCTGGTGTCGGTGATCACGGTGACCGAGCTGATGCTGGCGACCAAGGAAGTTATCGCCCAGACTTTCCAGCCCTTGCCGCTGTATCTGGCGGCGGCGGCGATCTACTGGGTGTTGAGCGCCAGTTTCGAGCGAGTGCAGCGCTACGTGGAGCAGCGCTTGGAGTTGGCGCACAAGCGCTGACCGTCTCACAACAAAAAGCACCACCAAGGCGGTAATGCCGTTCACTTAGCGGATCGAACTTGTTTGATCGGGTAACGGGACGGCTGCTTTTTCACAACGCGAGGGCATTCACGCCCTCGCCGTTGTTTCGAAAGTAGCAATTCACCCAAGCGCT
>NZ_JAAOMA010000031.1:0-64492 GCF_011602385.1 Chromobacterium fluminis
TTCGCAAACTTGGTAAATACGGAAGCTGTTGCGTTGTTGGTTGCCGGCTCAAAACCATGATTGTACATGCTTTCAGTTAAATTTTAGCAAACATGAAAGCGCAAACTTGTTGCGTAGGGCGAGCACTTCGTTTTGTTGCGCTCTGCCCCCCGGCGCTACGCAACACTTTTTCTAGAGTTCCGCCGTTACCTGTTCCCTTTTGTTGCGTTGCTCCTTTGTAGTAGCGCTCTCAGCGGCAGTTTCTTATCCTGATAGCGCCGCCGCTGCTCCCCATAAGCGTGGATCGCGTACATAGCAAGTGGTGATACGCATATGCCATCAGCACCCCTGTTATGCGTGCGGATGTATGTGATGTCAGTCACCCAGGCTTTATTCGGTGCCTCCACGGTGAACTGGCGCTGCAGGTGGTTCGGCGCCACCACTGCCGGGCGGCCACGGTAATGCCCCGGGCGTCGGTGGTAGTCCGTCTGCGAACGCAGCCCCTCCTGTTTCATCAATCGTGCCACACGATGTTTGCCGCAGCGCTCGCCCAGCGCCCGCAGGTCGTCATGCACTTTGCGGTAGCCATAGACACCGCCACTTTCTAGCCAGGCTTGTTTGATTTGCCCCAGTAAACGCTGGTCTTCGCGAGCGCGGAGTGAATGCGGGGACGCTTTCCAAGCGTAGTAGCCACTGGGATGCACCGACATGACACGACACAGGCGTCGGACTGGAAACAGCTGCTCGTAGGCCCGGATGAAGGCATACCTTACCCGGACTCCTTGGCAAAGTATGCGGCGGCCTTTTTTAGGATGTCGCGCTCCTCGGTGACCCGTTTCAGCTCTGCCTTGAGGCGGCGAATTTCGGCTTGCTGGTCATCTGATTCGGCCGGTTTGGCCTGCGTGGGGTCGTAGCGTTTCAGCCATTGATACAGGCTGTGGGCAGATACGCCGAGACGGCTGGCGACTTCGGCGACGGGATAGCCGCGTTCAGTGACCTGTTTGACGGCTTCAATCTTGAACTCTTCGGGGAAACGCTGCCTGCTCATGACATCTCCTTGTCGGGCCTAGTGTGAGGCTCTTGAGGTGTCTAGGAAAGGAGGGGCGATTCACTTGTCAGCATCTGCTGCTGGAGGAAACCTTACGTGCCGAAAGCCGGCTAGATTGGGTGACGGGAAAGATGATTGAGCAGTTTCAGTACTACGATGTGCACCACGATCTGAGTCAGGTTCTGCAGATGGGTTTGGGTGTGAGGCAAGTGCCCATGATCCCATTTCATGTCGTGCGGGGACCCGTGCCGGCCTTTGTGCGCAGGGAAGATGGAACTCCGTACCCTGTTCAGGAAATGCTTAGTATTGGACTGTGTGAGCCGTTGGCAGCGCTGGCCGAGCCTGCCTGCCGGTGTAGGTCCGGCAGCTAATGTGGTGTTTGTATCAGGTTTTTGACGGTTCAGAGTCGCCACAAAAAATAGATTGGGCACTTGAGCGCTTGCATCGTGCCATGGCCTGGTCGCCCAGTGGTCCCTGGATGGTTGAGCTCCACCCGAGAGGTCTGAAAATTATCCATATGTTAAACCATCCACGACGATTCCCTCCTTGGCGTTATCGTTATCCAAGTCTGGCGGTGCACCGTCATGCAGTTGCCGACCGAATCGATCGAATTGATGCACGCTTGGCGAGCTTTTGTAAACGATGAGAAAGCTCGGGCGGCCCAACTGATTATAGTGAAACTGATGTTGTTGGTCGCTGATAGCGTTGGCCAGCATCGGTTGTATTGCTGCACGTGAGCCCCTTGGCCCTGGTTGCCCATCACCTGTAACATGGGGATGCGTTGCCATGGCATAGTAATTACTGCGATGATATCACCCACATACCCTTTTCAGGAGGAAATTAAATAATGTAGTAAGGTGTGAATGCATAATTTTCAAACATGAGTATGGATTCTTTCAGACGCAAGCAAAATGGACTGGCTGAGCGGACTGGTATAGAAGGTTTTAAATTTGGCTTTCTAAGCATTAAATTAATTCATTAACATAATTTTTAATTAAACTGACGCTTGTTATGATGTGAAGCTAGTCAAGGTAAGGTTGGAGTAAGTCTTCTGCCCAGTTGATAAAAGCATTTAATCGTGGGGAGTGATGATGTTTCTTTGGATAAACAAACGAAATCTTCATGGGTTGTGCTCTCGCATGTGGCATGATTTCAACAAGCTCACCTGTTCGTAATAGATCCTGGACATCAAATTTGGGTATTTGAATAAGGCCAAGACCAGACAAACAACAGGCGATGTAGCTTTCCGCATTGTTAACAGTTACTTTGCTTGGCATGATCAGGGTATGAGCTTGATCTGATGAAACATATTCCCATGGTAGTTCAATTCCCGTGGTGGGTGATGCATATCCAACCGCAAGGTGATTCTGATGCAATATGTCAGTTGATTTGGGCATCCCATATTTATTTAAATACTCGGGGCTGCAACAATTAATTAGAAGCAAATGTCCAATTGGCTTGATTTCCAAGCTGCTGTCACATGAGTTTCCAACACGAATTGCGCAATCAACTCCATCTTGAAACAGATTAATAAAACGATCGGAAGATCCTAATGAAATGCTCAAGTTGGGGTACTGTTCAAATAAAATTGGAAGCGCTGGTGCGATTAGTCTTCTGGCTATCCTGGAGGGGGCTTCAATATTAAGGCGCCCTGAGACCTGTTGCTGATTGGTGCGAAATAAAGTATTAATTGTCTCTGCATTTTCCAGCAGTGTGCATACATGCTCAAGGAGCATGGCACCATCTGTAGTTAAGCTAACTCTTCTTGTGGTGCGATAAAATAGCTTAGTGCCGATGTTTGACTCAAGACTTTGAATGGCAATAGAAATTGTAGCCCTAGGCATGTTCAATATGTGAGCAGCCTTTGTAAAGCTACTCATCTCTGCAACTTTTGCGAATATTCGAAACTGGTCAAGAGTGTCCATGTGATTGTGGGTGTGGTTTGATGTGTTAGTTCGTTAAACGCTTTAATTTAAGTTGGCATGTAAGTTTTCAATTTGTCCTGAGGTTAACTTACTATAAATTTATTCCATTCTCCAAAGAACTATCGCGTGAGATATGATAACAGCCTACTGCTTGTATGTTCAGCTCTAGGTTTGACTTTGTCAACAATGTGATCTACCCCCGTCAGCGATACCAGCAATAATGAGGAGAGAGGCCCTAAGTTCGCATGGTGGTGGGACTGGTTGATCAATGCCTGAACGAGCATGTCTTTAGACTCTCTGGCGGAGGCCAGGCAGATCATCGCGGCATGGGGATACGATTGCAATCAGGTCCGCCCCCGCAGTTCGATTGGCCGAATACCTCCAGAGGAGTTTGCTGCGCGTTATCGATAGGAACAAGCAGCAGCCAATTCATCATGAAACCTGGCATTGAAGCTTTCGACGTAGCCATTCTGCATCGGCCGGCCCGTTTGAATCAAAATGTAACAGATGCCAAGGGCTTGCGCGGGCGTGTACTGAATTTTGTGTAAACGGACATTTGGCAGGAAACTGCTACCTAGTCTGGAGACACAATGAGCTCGAAGAAACACGACGTACCTGACGCACTACTGGACCGTTTGCTGGCCAACTACCAGAAACCAGAAGACCTCATCGGCGATAACGGCTTGCTCAAACAGCTCACCAAGCTGCTGGTCGAGAAAGCGCTGGATGCCGAGATGGCCGCACACCTCGGCCACAGCAAGCACGAGCCAGTACTCAACCCGGCGGGCAACACCCGGAACGGTAAGAGCAGTAAAACCCTCAAGGGCGAGTTCGGCGAATTACCTATCGAGGTGCCACGTGACCGCCAGGGCACTTTCGAGCCACAACTCATCCCCAAGCACCAAACCCGCTGGACCGGCTTCGACGACAAAGTCATCTCGCTTTACGCCCGGGGCATGACTGTTCGGGAAATCCAGGCCCATCTGGAAGAGATGTACGGTACCGAGATCTCACCCAGCCTGATTTCCTCCATCACCGATGCTGTCAGCGAAGAGGTCAAAGCTTGGCAGGCTCGCCCCCTGGATTCGCTCAACCCGATCATCTACCTCGACTGTATCCACGTGAAGGTGCGCGAGGGGGCTGTGCGCGTGAAGGCCGTCTATCTCGCCATCGGCGTTACCCTGGCTGGAGAGAAGGAGGTGCTGGGGATGTGGCTGGCTCAGACGGAGGGAGCCAAGTTCTGGCTTCAGGTTGTGACCGAGCTGCGTAACCGGGGTGTACAGGACATCTTTATTGCCTGCGTCGATGGCCTGAAGGGTTTCCCGGAGGCTATCGAGGCTGTCTTCCCGAAAGCAGCTGTGCAGTTGTGCATCGTGCACATGGTGCGGCACAGCCTGAACTACGTGTCGTGGAAGCGGCGTCCTGAAGTGGCCGCCGACCTGAAACAAATCTACCAATCGTCCACACTCGACGAGGCTGAGCAAAGGTTAGGAGAGTTCGAGGCAAAGTGGGATGGGGAGTATCTGCCAATTGGCCAGTCCTGGCGGCGAAACTGGGCCCGGCTGACACCATTCTTCGACTACCCACCGGAGATCAGGAAAGTGATCTACACCACCAACGCTATCGAGTCGGTGAATATGAGCCTGCGAAAGCTGAGCAAGAATCGGGGCTCGTTCCCGAGTGATGAGGCGTTGTTGAAACTGTTCTATCTGGCGCTGAGGAACATCAGTCAGAAGTGGACCATGCCGATTCGGTATTGGAAGGCAGCGCTGACCCGCTTTACCATTCAGTTCGAGGAACGTATTCCACAGGCCTAACCCAAATCCCGTTTACACAAAAATTCGGACAGGCCCGCTTGCGCTCAACGTACTCGAAATCTACCGCTTTTGCACTGCTTCGTCGTTAAAAAACCATCCGCTACTGTTGGACATTTCAGGCGCCGGCTATTGGGCAGCTGGCCGCTAACAAAATCCATGTTCCACACTTCATTCAACTGCATAGCCGCTAACTCACCGGTATCCAAAGCGGTAACGAGTCTCGGCGATATCGGCGATGCGCTCTGCCAGCCGATGCGTGAACGCACCGGTTTGCGGCGGATGCCGCCAGGCATCCCGGCAAAGCCCCACAAGTCGACAGGCACGCGTTCGGATAACACCAATTCGCTGGTCTGCATGGTGTAGATGGCCTGTCGTTTGGCCTGCGGGGCTAGCGCTTTTCCCCTAAGGCGACCTTGAGCCCTTCGATTTCGAGATGGGCTTCTACCAGCAACTTCTTCAGACTAGCGTTCTCAGCCTCGAGATCGCGGGCGCGCTGCAGCTCAGTGACATTCATACCACCATATTTGTTACGCCATTTGTAGAAGGTGGCCCCGGAGAAGCCTCCTTGGCGGCAGACTTCCTTGATGGCCACGTCAAGTTCGGCTTATTTGAGGGCGCCGATGATCTGCTCTTCGGTGGGTCTGCTCTGTTTCATATCCATCACTCTCCTTCAGTAGCGGGCTTTTCTCTAGTGTCGATTGGCATGTACAGAGGGGGTGGATAAGCAATACTCGCCAGTTATTAATACAGAATGCCACTGCTGAATTTAATTGATTACAATGCAGATATTGTACTCATGGAGTATTGTGTGATTAATTATATTTGCAATTGTTTGGGATATATAAACAAACTATTATTGTATTGATGGACAATAATTATCTTGCAACCGCATCGACCATAATCTAACAATGAATACGTGGCAGCTTTGTCATTGATGGTTGTGTGGCATCCGTTGTGTTAATTTATTGGCACCACTCTAAGTAGGGCTAAAAAGACCGCTCAAAAAACCTGAGCCAAAGTGCGTCGATACAGGCAATGCAAACTAGACTCATGCTGGGCCAGGTTTTTTGTTTGCGGGTCCATAAAATTCACTCCCATCAACACCCGCACTCCTCGTCGTGAGTGTTTTTAAAATTGACGCGTCTTGGTTGGTCACCGACGCGAAGGAGATGTCTCGTGGATCTGAAATTTGAGCTGAACTTTATTGATGATGAAGTTAGTGCTTGGTACCACAAGGCCGAGCTCACCGAATTCAAAACCGAGTCTGGCGGTAGTGTTGATATCAACAACAAGCTTGTGATGAGATTTTTGGCACCTGGGAGAATTGAGAAAGGGGATATCACAGCTACATTCATGCCCACGTGGCATGAATGGTTTCCCAGTATTGAGGTAGATGATATTGGTGATGGTGTTTTTGAGTACAAAATTACTCTGACACCGAAAACTGGCGACACATTTGAACATTCACTTAGTAAAGTTCATATCGGTGTGAATAAGTCTTCCGAGAAAGCTCCTGTATGGTCTGCTTTCCGCGACTCATTCGTTGCGGCAGCAGACGCTGAGCCTTCTGTTGAGGGAGAACTGGTCGTTACGTGTGCTTTCGCTCCATCAGGGCTTGAGGATGCAGAGATGGGGTTGCGTTGGCTTCGCGGCAGCAAATCTGAGCCTCTGTCGCTGACGTTTGGAGAGTCGAAGTCATTTCCGCTTCCCGCCGGGACCTATCAAATACATGCAGAAAGTGAATTGAAAGCAAAAAATGGCACTTTACGCTCGAAGGTAATGTTAAGTGACAAGGAAATAACGGTAAAGAAAGGACAGTCTACCAAGTTGGATATTAAATTCGGTTCGATTGAGCGTAGTTCTACGGTTGATGTTCTCCTAGATATTGGCGAGTACCCTGAATTGCGTGATGAAGAAATAAAGATGTACTTCAAGGAAGAGAAGGGAAGTCCAAATTATTTTTCGCTGCATTCCGGTGATGTCCAGCATATTGAAAACCTCCCACCCAAAGGTGCATTAATTATTCACGCAAACGATATCCGGCTGAACAATAAGCACTACAAGTTTAAAGATATCCCTATAAATCTAGCCAACGACTATCACAAGGTAATTTTTGACAAGAAGATTCTGCATGTGGAGGATGACTCGAAGGCCGACGCCTCACTCAATATTACAGTTTTGACCGAGAAATCTGTCAACAAATTTTTCACCTTGAATTTAATTGATGAGCATAATTCTGAGGCGCCGAGGCAATATAGGTTCAGCAACGTCCCCGCAAAAAATGGTGACTACAAACAAACTATTCAGCTCGCTGAAGGTAGTTATCGGGTGAAATCTGGCTCATTTGTCTATGAGGGGGTTGTTTATCACATTGATGTTAGTCCTAACCCTTTGCGTGTGGCAAGCAACGCGCCGGCACGCCTGGAAATTACTGTTGTCGAAGGGGCCAATCTGTTCGTGAAAGGCTTTCCCAAGTTTCTCAGTTTTGGTGGCTGCGCTGATATGGTGCCGAGTGATGTGGAGGATTTTGTCGAGGCTCGCATTTCCTCGCTGTTCAAGTATGCTGGAAACGATGGTGCTGGGGATGAGAACGTTTTCTTGGAGCGAGAAAAAGAACCAACATCCAGAGCTATCAAGTTGGCGCAAGGGGTATCTGCGAAACTGAAGGATTCAACACCTGTTCTTCCGGTTATGGTGTCGTACACTTGCAATTTTTCTGGAGGTGATGCCGTAGGTAAACTAGGCAATGAGAGTGCACACAAATTCAGTTTTGCAAACTTTATTCAGGCATTGAGTATGGCGGAAGACGAGTATCACGAAAAAGACCATCCCGTTCCTGCCGGATTTATTGTTAATCCTGACTTTCTAGGTGAGTGTCAAAAACATGGCTTTTTACCAGAGCAAGAAGTGAAGGTAAGAAAACCACTCGAAGAAGCACTTTCCTATCACAAGGGTCATCCAACGCACAAGGTAAGTAAAGCTGATATAGAGATACCTGATGACATTACCGACACTCTCAAAGGCTATATTAAGGCTGTAAACTGGTTGGCGCGTATTATCGCTCCCCATGTGGTCATTGGCTGGCAAGTCAATTTATGGGGGGTGGCAAGCTCGAGCTGGATTTACGGAGATACTGAGTACGCAGAAGTCTATGATCCACGGGGTGGTGGACTTAAAAAGCTCAAGATGACCATTAACCCTCAGTTGGCGGGTGAGTTGATCGCTAAATATGCGCTGTACTTAGGTGTTTTTGAGGATATCAAATTCACACGCAAAAACGGTTCACCCGAAGTAGCCGAAGGCGCGGATTTTATGGCTGTAGATCGTTATGAGGCAGACGATTTCACAGATCGGGGCTATGGCAATGGATATTGCTATTCACCTTATGAGTGGGATCGATTGTTCGAGTTTTGTGCCAGCCTAAGCCGTCACTTGCGTAAACCAGTCATGCCCTGGCAGATTCCAGCAAGCCATCTCGCCACGAAGATGGATAACGTTGCCCGTTTTAGCAAAGATCCCAGTGAACCATTTGAAAAACAACATTGGGGTAGTGGGGGCAGTTATCTGATGGGGCATCCGGAGATCGGTGCAGATGCCAATAAGATACATGATACGCTGCTTGCTGTTAAATTCACTGCGCACCCGGAAATGGGAGAAGATGCGAAGGCCTTGTTCTCCCGTCATAAGTGGGATCTGTCTAAGCCAAAATATTTGGATTTTCCCACATACGGTATTTTCCACGTGCAATTAGGAGGGGGGATGACCACTGGAGTCGTTAGCACTATTGGTGATCCTAGCGATTGGATGCGCAAACGCCTCCATGACTATCGCGATATGCCAGTAATGTTCGAACCAGATAAACCGGCTAATTTTTCCTAGTCGACTGAATCATGGGGGTTCTAAATTAATCGAGCAAGCTATTTGAAATGGGATATGGGTGCATCGGCTTGGAGTGATGCACCTATATCGCATGTTTTAAGGGATTTCCTGAATCGGCGTTAACTAGTGATTGGTTAGTTATCGGTTGGTCAAGTCATTACTTTGATACATTGGTTGGGCATTGCTTTATTTGACTTTGTTAAATGTATTTTGTGCTTTGGGGGTGTGCTGTTGGTTGTGGTAGCTAAGTGAAAGTGATTTTGGTTTTACTGTGATGTCATTAAGTAATTGAGTGGATATTAATGGATCGCCGCAATTACTCGTAGCGATCAAATTGAAGGTTTACTTAATTGGAAGGTTTGGTCATGAATATCTATGTTGGCGGGTTGCAGTGCGCAACTGGCCCAAATAAAGATTTTCCAGTCAGAAGCAAGCTGCAGAGTGTTGTTGAGTATGCTCAAGCATGCCTAAACGATTCATGTCGGGTTGTTATGAATGCTATTTCCATTGCCTTAAAAAATAAAGATCAGTCGTGCCCGCTCTTTTTTACGCTTCCTGAGTTTTTCTGGAATGTAAGGTGGTCTGATGTTTATGATATAAATGAAATCTCTCTGTTGTCTGATTTTTATCTCGACAAGCTTTCCGACAAGGTCGGTTTTATATTGAGAGGAATGCCTGTAGATGTTTTTGGTAAAGTTATTTTGTTGGCTGGAACTGTTGCCACTCTTATTAAAACAAAAGAAGGGCTCTATGAGCCAATCAATTATTGCCTTGTTGTCGATAACTTTAGTGATGTTGGAGGTGCTCCTTCTGCGGTGTCAGCATTGCCAAAAAGAAACACATCAACGATAGATTTTGGAAAGCCTGATGCTGTAGATGTTGATTACTACATTGCCAAACTATCCGATTCACTTCACATTCCTATTTTAAACAAGAGCATGGTTGCTTCAGAGCATAACTCAGCCGAAGGCTACGGAGAGCAACTAAATAACAAGCTTCTTGATGGTTGCCCATTCAGCATCGACATCTGTTTAGATTACGAGCGCTTGAATTTTGACGAGCAAAAGAAAAGTTTAATGAATGCCAATACCAAGATTGATTTCTTGTTGGCATGCGGCATGCCTATAAATGAAAAGCATCGATATCCCGACTCGGTTCAGTATGCGGTGCGTAATGATGGTGCCAGCGATGGAACGGTTGAGTTTTTTTCTGTATCGAAGAATCGCATTTTTCAGAAAATCACCCCAGAGAGCTTGATTTTCCCTGCCAATTTGGAGAAAAGCGCCCTTGTTATGGCGAAGTTGGAAATTCGATGAATATCAAATTGGGTAGCAAGTGTTCCTTCAATGGACAATGAAAATTTTGTCCTTTACACCAGCTTTCGCACGCGAAAATGTATGGAGCGACTCTTTAAGCTAGAACGGAAAAGTCGCTCGGATTCGGCAGGCGATGTATCACGGATGCGAGTGAATGGAACATTAATCGCGATACTCCCCCTTGTGCGCACGCTTGTAAATGAGTGTCTGCTTGAGCGCTATCGTCGAGAATGCGGCGTAGCTAAGTTGGTAATATTATAACTTTCAAAACAATTCGCACAGTTAATTATTTGATTGATTTTTCAAGATTGCTTATAGAGAGCGCTATGAAAAACTTTAAATTATGGTTGCTGCTTGTGGGAGTATTGGTGTCATATGGCTCCTTCGCCGGCAGCTCTATCTTGTTTACAGATGATAGTTATTTAAAGCGATGTGAAAATAATGCAAGCATATGCTCCTATGACAAGGGGCAGGCTATAAGAAACAAATTTTGGGTTTGGTCGCAATGTCTATATTCGCAACCCTATCACATAACTATCAAGAGTGGTAAAGGCGATTTGTTTTTGAAAATGAACGGCCGTGTGTGGGGGTTCGGATCAGAGCATACCAATCCGATTGTGGAATCGAGAGATCCTAGTGTGGTTGTTCCATTGGAGTGGCCAAATTGGACTGATATTGATATATCGCTCGCTACAGCAGGTATATATATATTGGAATTCAAGGTCGATGCAATTTATGCTGACGCGGGTAATAGGTTGTGTGAGGCGAATGTTTATAAATACGGCATTGAAATTAAGCCAACCATATCCAAGGTGAGGTTGGAAGTGAAGTTACCACAAGATCATGCAAAAGGGGGTGGAGCAGCTGGTCATGTGTCGATCCCATATGGGAATAGGTCTGCAATTAAGGTAATGGCAAATGCTTATGAAAATGAGATGGACTTAAACGAAAGCAATATGCGTTCTTGCAATATAAATGCAGGTACAAACTCAGAGAAAACCAAGCGAGAAAAGGATGGGGAGTACTTTAGTTATGCAATAGGCAACAAAGAGGCGACGGTTTTCCCTGAGTATGTGGAGAGGGGAAAGTCTGTTACCTTGAGTGGTACATGCGAATACTCGTTAAATGGGTATGTTAAAACAGTTCAGATTGAAAGTTTAACACTGACGCGAGAGACACCAAATTTTGGATCGCCGCGCTTGCAATGGAGTGATAGTGATCGTGTATTGAGGCAATTTGACTGGGCCCGTGGGGCGGGAGATGAGGCAAAGAACCTCAAAATAAAAGTGGTGTCAACACAGCTCAATCAAAAAAATTTGAGCTGGGACTATTGCCAGATTGCTGGGACAGGAGTAGATGGCCAGTCGTATTCCTTTTCGGAAAAGATTACCGCGCCGACCAGCGAAACTCAGAAACCTCTTGACGTGGAGAGGTTAGGAAAAGGGCAAACAGCTCCGGGGGGATCCGGTAAGAGCGGAAGTGCCACATTTTCGGGAACTTGCTACGAGGACGAGAAGCATTGGGATTATTATTCCCAGCCTCTTGATCCGATTGCACTGCAGCGGCTGGCGCCTCGAATTATCACGCAAATGGCGGTTAATCAAGGGGAGGTGAAGGGGAAACTTGCGAACAGCCCTCGTGAAGTTCACCCTGGCGAGGTCTTCTCTGTTGACGCAAGCGCTTCGCTTACCAATTTTTATCCCGGCGTCAAATTTTCGGTGGCTTTGTCAGACAATTCCTTGGCTGAGATTACAAGCTGCGAAAAATTTGGCATGAGAAGCAATAATATTTGCCTTCTGGCAATGCCGGCAACCAAAACGGAGAGCGGTAAGGTTACTGGACGGGCCGCCTCGAAAGACAAGGTCAAAGTAAAAAAACTACTGGCGGTTAAGATGAACGTGGAAAGCCAGGATCTTAACGATGTCAGCGATGTTATCACGCTTGCTTCGACGCAAATCGAAATCGTGCCGCAAATCACGGTTCGTGGTCGCTCTAATGCCCTTGATGTCAAGATTGGAGATCATTCGGTAAATGCCAAAAATATTGTGTTGCATCAGGGGCGTGAGCTGGAGGTTACGCTGTCGAATTACCGACTGATTGGTGACATGCCGGGAGGGCGGGAGAACGGCCAGACGAGCGGTGAACTGAAGGCGTTGACGGTGGCTTTGCCGCCAGAGCTGGATAAAACCGCCAGACCAAAATGGGCGATTGCCGCCGCGGCATTAACAGACGCCGATGCCGCGTGGACAGGGCACGACACGGCAACGAAGCTGAATTCGCAGGCAGTGAAGTATGGTGAGGATCAGCCCCTTAAGGTGATCGTTCCTATCAAGGTGACTGGAGATGCTACGAAAAAGGTGGAATTGAAAATTTCGGGTCAATATGGCACGCCCCAGGCGGAGGTATTGAACCCGCTAGGCTCCGATGAAACGATGGTGACGATTGATATTGGCGATAAATTACTGCCGGCAGATAAGGTATTTTCGATGAACGTCAACCAAGCGGAGGCGTTGCAGCTAAGTCACAACCCGCCAAATAATCTTAACTATGTCGAAGTTCACTTCAAGGCGGCTAAAGATGTTTCTGGTGTCGATTTGCGGGTGGATTTGCCAGAGGGACTTCAGCGCGGTGTCCACGGCGAGTTGCAGCTCCTGAAAAACAATGTGATCTTTAAGAGCGAGAATTGTCCTAATTCTTGCTTGGTCAATGAGTGGAGAAAATCGGGGGCGGTGGTCAGTAGTTTGTCCATGAGCAAGGACGACGCATTTAACCTGAAAATCCCAGTTGAGTTAACTGCCAGTGCGCTTGCGACGCTGCATCCGATAGCCATCGCCATTGAGCAAAATGACGAGAGAGTGAATCAGGATACGAAAGAGCGTGTGGTGGAGTGGAAAACCGCTAACTCGATGCTTGAGATGAGCAAGCCAGTGATCGTGAAGTCGCGGGAGCAGGTTGATGTGCATGAGATGGATCCTGAATTACAAGTCGCTGATGAGAATGGGAAAACCTTTAGAGCCGTGGTGGACGTGATGAACGTGGATGCGACGGACAAGGTAACATTGAAAGGTGGAAACCAGGAGTGGGAGATGAAAGCAGTTGCTGTCGATCATGCTCCTTCTAATCAGAAGCGCTATGAAGCAACAAATGTACCGATGTTGAAGAGGCTTTCGGATACTCTGACGGTCGTCGTGAAACCGGGTGGCGCCGATCCAGTATTAAAGCGGGTGGTTGCGGAAGAGGATGTGAATCGTGCGTTAACGTGCAGGGCAGTGGAGAGTGATTGTACGTTGATATGGCGAGGTGCAAGGGTGCCTTATTTCCACTCGGCTAAAGATAATGCGCTGGAATTTAATCTATCCAACCTAGGGAAAGAAACATGGTTTGACAAACTGTATCAGCTCTCTGTAAGGGCTGATCCATGGACTTCCGTGTCTTTGTTCTTACCCAAAAATTATACGCTACCATTGCTGAATGAGGATTCTGGAAATAAAACGCAGAGTTTTATGTTGGATGGGACGCTTCCACAGGAAGGTGATTTCCACTTTGATTATGTGCATTAATAATGTGAGTTGGGACGTGTCGGAATCCGTTGTATGGAAAGGTTGGTATGGAAAATTTGGTGAGTGGTTGCCGCGGCGACTTCTCGGCGTGATTGTCTAGAGACAGTATTTGAAGAGGGCCGAGGTGAGGATCTCTCTCCCCCGGATTTCGATTGGGTATTGAGTTAGGAGACTGACGATGGGCGCCGCTTTCGATATGGATACATTACTCCCCTTTCCTGCCGATGTTGCTGCAGTATTGCGGAGCCTGGGTTTCGAGTCGGTATATGACATCAATATGATGGAAGCCGACCGCTTCCGGCTGGATTTTGATGTGCGCCTGAATGGCTGCGCGGCGGCTATTTATACTTATGCCCAAAGACAGGTTGCATTGTTGGACAACCAGTTCCGCCAGAATCTGATTCCGTTGATGGGTTCGAGCGCTAACGATGTGCTTTCTTATTCCTCCGGGCAGGTCGAGCAACTGCAGCAGAATGCGGTACCGCGAGTGGCGCGTTATCACGAACCGCTCTACCAGCAATTGTTTGATGACAAGGAAGAACGCTGCGTGGAACCTGGAGCGTTGCAGTCGCTCGATTCGCCGGTGTGCTACCTCGTGTATCTGGTGACATTATTGCGGGGGGTAAGCGGCGGGGAAGCATTACGGCGGTTGGTAGCGCAACGGCCCGATCTGACGCAATTGTTGTTGGACGAGAGTGCGTTCAAAAGCACGCTGGCCAGTAGCGAACTGACGGGCGAAATTCTGATTGATACCCTGGACGCTATTCTCGCGGCATTGCCTCAATCTCGATATCACAGGGCGGGAGGGCACGTAGGGGCTGGCGAAGCGGTATACCGCTATCTGGCAACGCAGGCACGTTATCCGCTGACGATGCCATTTGACGAGGCGATGCGCCGTATCGAGCTGGTGCTTGCGCCCTCCGGGCATGTACTGGGCGATGTGATCAGTCAACTGGGGGTGGGTTATCGGCAAGCAAACCCAGTCGAGCTTTCGCTGGACGCCCGGCGCAGGGCCGAGGAGGTTTACAGTGGGCTGAGTCCCGAGCAGATTTCCATTATTACGGGGCCAGCGCCAGATAGTGCTGTGCCCTTTAACGTGGTGATCGATGAAAACGGCCGGTTCGAGGAAAGCATTACGCCGTCGTTGATTCTAGACGGGCTGTGGCCAACCTTACGCGTTAATAGCGTGAGTCTCGAGGCTCAGGTAAGCCAACCATTTGTATGTGCATCGAAAGACGGCTCTACAACGACGGTGACACTTAGATGGTCGAGCAATCAGGCGGACGGTGTTCGCCTTGACAAGCCTGAATTTGCTCAGACGGTCGATAACCGCAAAGTGTATTGGGGAACCAGCACGTGGTATGCACGGCACGATGGACTCACAGCTGACCAGGTCGCTATTACGATTGGCGTACTGGTGATAGGCAGTCAGGCTGAAGCGAGCGTTCGCAACGGTGCACTCTCATCCAGTCGAATGGCACTGGAGGCCGATTTTGGCGTCGATGTGAGTCAAGCCACGGCGGTGCCGATGCGCGTGCCGGTGCCGATGCTATGCCAGGCAGCGCAAATATCGCGGGAGGAGCTGGAGGCGTTTTACGCCATCGGTAACGACAGGCCATCGGTATCCGTCCACGTTCCTTGGAAACTCCCTGATCGAGAGGCCCTGCCAGGACTCTACGGCGCCAGCTTTTTGTGGGGCGGCCAGGCAATTTATGACCGTGCATACCGTCCCGGCACTATCGATGCCGATCAATTAATTTGTACTCCATTTCAACTGGATAACCTGCAACGTCTGATCAGGCTTAAGAATCACCTGAACCTGCCGGCGGGACAACTGGATATGCTGCTGAACGCGGCGTTGCATGCCGAACATGTCAAGGATGTCGGAACGTTGCCGGTGTGGTCACTGAGTTCAAGCACGTTGCGTGCGTTGGGCATGTTCTTGCGCTGGCGAGACGCCTATGGCCTGGACGCCGAGGGTGGCGCCGCGCTGCTATTTGAAATTTCTCCTTATGCGCGTGTCGGGCAGGCGTCATTGCTCGACAGGCTGTTACGGGAGGACGAGGCCTGGGAGTTAAACGACAAGGTGTTGAGCGATGGTGACAAGGCGATGCTGGCCCGCGCATTCCGGATACCGGGCAATAAGCTTGAGGACCTGGTCAAGCTGCTGAAGGCCGCAAAAAATGGGGCAGAGGTGATCCGCTCGCTGTCCATGTTGTCCGCGCTCTATCGGCCGGTCCTTGTCGCGCAATTACTAGGGATCACGGTGGACGATTTGCTGGCGTTGTTGCAACTGCTCGGCGGGGAGGCAGTGACATCGACCAGTCATACTCTGTTGGCGCTGCTGTTTACGCCAAGTATTCAGAAGGAACACTACGATACCCTGGATCTGCTGCTAACCCTGGATCAATGTGTGCAGTGGTGCCAACAGAGCCACTGTGCGTTGAGCGAGTGGGTGGCGGTGGCCCGTCCGGCCGATCAGGGTGTTGACCGCGATAAGAAGTTGCGTGAGGCGTTGAAGGGGGCAGTGGAGCCATATGACATCAAACAGGTGCTATTGCGGGCAGGTCAGGAGGGTGACGGGAGTGGCAATAATCTCGGCGAATCGGACAGGAATAATGACCAGCTTCTCGATGGGATTATTACGACGTTTAAGCTGGAGTCATTGGTTCCGGCAAAGCATGCCAGTCCCCGCGTGGATAACAAGATATCGGAATTTTTGGATTTGAATCCTGCGGTGGCTTCGCATCTTCAAGTCCGCTTCCAGGCGGCCGCTTCGGCGGTGGCGAGCCAGACTGGATTGTCGCAGGGAGCGGCCGCAATCCTGACCAGTCATCACGCCGATTTGCTGGACCAGGCGCTGAAGGACGACACAATATCGTTGACCCCGTTGTTTATCAGTGCAGCTGTCGTTGGTCGCAATACTCTGGATGAGATGCAGTTGCTGCCGCTGACTGTCGGGGTTGAGGGACTGGGTTTCGAGGCGGGCCATGCCCTGGCGGACTGGCAGCGGTTACTTGTGTTGTGCGATTACGCACAACTCGCGCAGGCGGATCCAAGGCTTTCGCCGCTAGCCTTGTGGACCTCTGGGAAGTATGTCACCGCTGATGTGTGCGAGCGGGTCGGTGCGGTGATTGGCGATACTTCCCTGGCCCGGGCACTGATTGTGAGCGGGTCGGAATCGGTCATTACCAAGGTTGCCCGCGTGCAACGTATGTTGGGTGTGAGCGAGTGGACCGGCTGGTCGGTGGCTGATCTGAATGCGTGGCTGTCGGGACAAGCGTTGCAATGGGACCGGCGGTGGCAATTGAGTCTGAATTGCGGCCCGCAGTCCGGGCCGGCGGCGGCGGAGCTGGATGCCCGCTTCAGCGAAATCAGGGCCGCTGCGTTGCTGGCGTTTTACAAGGCGATTTGTCGCCGCTTCACGATCCAGTACCGGCAACTGGGGTGGAGCCTGGCCTATCGGGAAAAACAGCCGGAAACGGTCGATGTGGCCAGTACCCTGTTGATCGATCCGGAGATGACGGCGAAAGTGCCGACCACGAGAGTGGCGGAAGCGATCGCAAGTTTTCAGACGTTCATCCAGCGGATTGCAGAGGGTGCCGAAACGGGATTGGCATTGACGCCTGCGGAGCTTGAGCGCTGGCAGACCAACGATAGCCGTTATGCGATCTGGGCGGCCAATGTCCAGTTGCGCTGGCACCCGGAGCAGTATGTGAATCCCGCCGCGCGGATGAACAAAACGGACTTGTTCCGGCAGTTCGAGACACGTCTCGCGCAATCGCATTTGGACCGGGACGCGGTTGAGGGGGCGCTGAGAGAATATCTGAATGGCTTCGAAAAGATCGTCAATTTGGATGTGATCGGCGGTTACCAGGATGGCCTGGATCAAGCCAGCAGCACGATGTATTTCCTGGGACGCAGCAAAAACGCACCTTATGAGTATTACAGTCGAAGTTGGGGAATCGACGGGGCGGGCATGCGCGTCTGGAGCGAGTGGAGCCGAATCGATTTGCCCAGTCTGACCAATGCTACTCCTGATGCCGACAGCGGGGCCGGGGGGGCGGAGGCAGCCTGGACGAAGCGGTTTGGCGATCTGCCCGCATGGCAAGCTGTCGGTGACGGGAAGCTGTGGTTACCCGTGCAAGCGCGGCTGGTGGTTACGAGCGGTCGCCTGTATTTCGTTTGGATCGAGTCGAGAGAGGTGAATGGCCATTCGCAGACCAGTATGTCGGAGAATATGAAGGCGACGACTTCGGTCAAGGCGTATCAGTATGTGGTGAGCGTGATGTATCGGCGCCTGGGAGGGGGCTGGAGTGCACCGGTCGAAGTATATAAAGGCATTCCGACCTTGAAACCGGATGCCTCTCCCCCTCATCTGGCGGCGTTTTCTATTCTCGAAAATGCGGCGGTGTTTCCGGAAGAAGTATTGAACCACCCAGCACCGACGGGGGACCTGCTGTTCATCGGGTTGCTCGGCGAACCATTTTCGTTGCCGCGCACGGAAGATTCTAAGCCAGATCCGCAGGTAGTGGCGTGGCAGGAGGCCGGATATAACATCAGCTTTCCAGCAGGCAAGCCGGCGAGTGTCCCGGAGCCGGTCGCCGAGAAAGTTAGTGGTGCGACCTACTTGTTGCTGGATTCCTTCCTGAGTGAGGTGACCCGGAATACGCTGTGGGGCGAGGCGGACTCCGCGAACCGACCAGGGGTGGCGAAATGGGGGGGCGATCACGTTCTCGGGCGCACGATCCAGGGGTTGATCCTCAATTCATATCGCTGGATTGTGCGAGGCAAAACAGAGGATCCGGCGAATCCCGATGAATACTTCTATTCGACCGGGGTGGCGACGCCCTGCGTGCCCAAATCGTGGCTGCTGGAGCGGCGTTACATGCAAAACCTTGGATCGTTGGTATTCGGTCCAGAGATGACGGTAACGCTAGACGTTGACGGTGCGGGCCAAACCGGCCGGGGTTCCTATGAAGTGATTTCGAAGGTGGCAGTATCGGCAACAATGTTGGCCAAGGTCCCATCGGACCGGAAGCTGGTTCATTTTCTGGAAATCAATGGCAATAGCCGCTATGCGGCAGTGAGTTCCGGCGACGATCGCCTGTCCATGTTCCTGGCCTTCGACAACGGCCTGTCGCCTTGCGTCTCGAGTATCAAGCATGGTTTGGTGCTGGTTGCTAAGGCGGCTAGCAACGTGGTGCTCACAGATGGCGTGGACGATGCATTGATCGAAACCGGTGTGTTGACGGTCGCGCGTGGCGAACTCCAGACAATGACGGCCGATATTCGCGAAAACCGGTTGGGCGTGCAATTTCTACTGACCCGAAAACCCGGTGCCCAGCACGTAGAGCCGTTGGAGTCCGATACCCCGGCGTCCGTGATTGGGATCAATGTCGCGCCGCAGGGCGTGGAAACTCGGTTGCTCACGGGGGGCAAGTTCAAGCTCCTGACAAATGTGTCGGATGCGAATTTCGGTCCGGCTCTGCAGGAAGAAAAAGACTGGATGGCGGCCACGTACTGTGACGGCATAGACGGCCAGCGGTTTTCACCGTGGGCCTATAACCTCACGCCAAAAGCAATCAAGGCGGGCGTACACCTTGCGACCAAGTGCACGAAGAAAGAGATCGCGGAGTTGAAATTGGGCGCGGGGCAAACTTTATATGCGAGCGATGCTACTACCCAAGTCCATAACGTAAAAGAAATTTCAGGCGACGCTGACACCGTCTACTTGGTTCAAGCCGTTGATCTGAGCAACTTGACGCGGGCGTCTTCGGAGCCTGAATACAAGAGTATCCCGCAGCCGACGGGAACGGGCGGGACCTTGTCGCCGATGCGCTTCGAGTTCCATGCGTTGTCGGAAGGCGAAAGCGGCCAACCATTTACCGTGCCTGGGGTCGGGCTCGCTATCTTGTCAAAATCGATGCTGAGCCGGTATCTGGCGAATTTGAAAGCGCAGACCCCTTTCGTGAAGGAGGATTGGGGCTGGCTGCCGGCGGAGTTCAGTCAGGATGTGACTCCGGCATTGCTGAATCGTAGTTTCAATCTGGCCTCCGCCGACGAAATGTACTTTGCTGTCAAGATCGATCAAGCGAAGATCAAGGGTGCACTCGACAGCAATACCAAACGATGGGTGGGTTGCAGTGTGTCGGTGTTGTCGATGTTGTCACCCGGCGATGGCTATGTACTGGGTTTGAAGTCTGGGGGGGCGGCGGAGAAGTTTTCGCTGACATCAGGCTCAGACGGATCGTCTTTGTCAACGGCCGGGTTTCATTGGGAAAATAACCGTATTTATCTGGATGCGCCAGATGATCAGGCATTGGATAAATTCCTGAAGGAATATTCTCACTTTTTCATCGTGCTGCCGTGGATTGCCAATGATTTCAAGACTGCCGCGGATACTGGCCTGTTGTTCACTCTGGCCAACGTATATACCAAGGTGGTGGTTGGCAAGATCAGTTGTAACGTCGCGCCGCTGGCCCGTAGTGTCGTGACTTCCTCATGTTCGCCGGCCGTCGTTCGGGTGGGAGAAAGCGCTCGGCTGAAGGTTACTGTGGATCTGAGCGCCGAGCCTGAGCTGAGTGACGCGGCGCATTTGACTATCGCATTGGGGAATGCATTTCAGGTTGGATCGCCGGCGGTGGTGCCGGCCGGAACCGTACTGCCGGCGGCGGGTGCCATCGGCGGTAACGTTACACTGAGCCATTTGCGCGATAAGGCCCGGGTGCTGGATTTCAACATTCCGGTTCAGGTGCGCAGTGTGCCACCTAGGAGCGCAGCCCTGCTGGCCACTGTGACGGTAGAAGATCGTCAATCGGCGCAGCGCATGACCATTGACACGCCCCAGGTATTGCCTGCGCAAGGTATGGAATGGCAGTGGCGCTTCGGGGCGAGCTTGGATCACCTCACCAACGTCGATTTCCAGCAAGCCATTAGCACTAACGATTTGCAGTCGACGTTCCTGTTGGCTGCATTCAATGTATGTCTGGGCAGCTCGGCGTACCAGCGAGGGAACAAAATCACCTTGACCCTGGTTTTACCAGACGGGTTGCTGGCCAATACGACGCAGTGGGGCGAGGTTAAGTCAAAGTTTCCGGATATCGTCAAGTTGACGAATGATTGGGACAAGTTGAATGACGGTAAGCTAGTCGTAGTCAAAGACCTGATGCTGACGGAGTCATTTCAGACGATCCTGGTGCCATTGACGTTGACGCCCGACGCCAAAGCCGCAATTGACAACAAAAAACCGTTATTCTGGAATGCCGTTGAGGCATGGGTGAGTTCGTCGGATAGCAGTCCGACGACACTGGAGAGCGCGTTTTTTAAACAACCCAAGGTTGGCCTCAAGGCTAATTTGAGCGCTGTTTGCAATCTGCCAGACCTGAAAAACGTACCGTTAGGCCAAGCTTTTACTGATGACTTAAGGATTCTGGTGGGTGATGCCGACACGAAGATCAAAGAAGTCACATTCGAATTTCCCAAGAGCTGCCAGTCCATATTTCAATCAGCCACATTGATTGATCCAAATGGGAACACCACTGCCTTAAGCGGTCAGTTGGAGAAATACCAATTTCTGACCTTTGATTTGAGTGGAATCAATTTGCTGGCGTCCCAACTCTACACCTTGCAGGTGCCACTGCTGGCTCAGCCGCTCGAGGCCAGTGCCAGTGTTCAACGGAAAAACAAGGATAACAGAACTCAGTTTTCCGTAACGTTCAGTGGCGAGTCTGCGCCCGTTATCGTCAAGCTGGACAGCATTCTCGAGGTTCAGCCCATTGTAGAAACGAGCATCGTTGTACAAAACGCCGATGGCACCCCGCTTGACGGAAGACAGCTCTCAGTCGGTTCAACGTACCGTTACCGGATCGACGTCCGTATGAGCGAGGAGGATCTGCGAAAACAGGTGGGACAAAGCGTGGACCTTACCCTTGTTCCGCTGGCAGGGTTGGTGATGACAATTAGCGTGTCGCCGACGCTGAAGATAATGACAACCCCAAAGCCAATCACTACCACTTTGCCGACTTTGACGCAAAGCGCATTCGACGCGATCAAAGCAAGATATCCGTCCGTCAAGGGGTACCCGCCGTTTGGAACAATGGCAAGCAAGGGTTTCTATGTGAACGACGTCGGGCAGCAATGCATCATCTTTACCTTGGTGCAAGCTGGCGGCCTCAATGGGACGGTGGAGCTGCCGTTCGACGTTGTGGCAGAGGGGGATTGCTGGGCGGCGGTGTCGGTAAAACCTCCAGCGCCTGGTCTGACAAGCGACGTAGCGAGTTATCACTGGCTGAGCCTGGCGCCGGCGACCCGATATTCGGCGCCCCTGCTATCCTTCGACAGCGCGAGACTGCCGTTTAGCGATCTACGTTTCTCGCACAACGAACTAGGCAACGCGTTTTCGGATCCGCTGCCGCTGCCGCGGCCGATTCCGATGGGGGACGGCAAGCCTGCCCGCCGGCCATTGGACACTCTGATTCGGCTCAACACCCAGTTTGGGAAGGACTTGGCGCGCATCGCGCAACGCGATGGCGAAGCGGTGTTTGAATCGGCCACGCAGGAACACCGTCAAGCGCCACTCGAAAGCAACGGCGAGCCTGAGCTGCTTGAAAAGGACAGCGCAAACCTGTTGTACTTTTGGGAGCTGTTTTTCCATGCCCCCTTCCTGATCGCCTATCGCCTGAATCTGGAAGGGCGTTATGAAGAAGCGCAGAACTGGCTGCGGCGGTTGTTCGAGCCTTTCCCGGTGAGCCGCGGTGTCACGAAGCCAACCGATTATTGGCGTTGCCGGCTGCTAACGGCGCAATTCCGTTTCGTACCGCTTGCCGAGACATCCGGTCCGGTGGACCCCGATGCGGTCGCTAGCTATCAACCGGTGTATTACCGCAAAGCATTGTTCTTTGCCTATGTGAAAAACCTGATCGACAAGGGCGACAGCTATTTCAGGGAGCTCACGCGAGATGGTGTGAACGAAGCCAGGCAATGCTACCTGCTGGCGATGAGCCTGATGGGCGAACCTCAACTGGTGAGCGACGCACGGATGTGGCAGCCCTGCACGCTGGACGAGGCAAGTAAAAGGTACGGGCGAGGCACTGCCGACCAGCCGTGGCAACTGTTTTACATTCCGCGCAGCCATCTATCTCAGCAGCTTTGGGAAAAATTGACGACGCGTCTGTACAACTTGCGTAACGGCTTGACGTTGGATGGCAAGCCGCTGTCCTTGCCGCTGTACGACCAGCCGTTGAATCCGTCGGAGTTGCTGGCCGCGCGTAGCGCAACGGCAGGAGGCGGCGCTGCGGCGTTGCGAGGCAAGGTCAACGTGCCGCCGTTCCGCTATGGAGTGATGTATGCGCATGCCTCAAGCGCTGTCGACACGCTGGTGCAGTTCGGCACGACACTGCTGACGGTGATCGATAGGCAGCAGGATCTCCAGTTACAGAGCTTACTGTTGCGCCAGCAGCAGGAAATCACCCAGTTTCTGGTCGATATTCAGGCCGATACCGTGCGCTTGAGTGCGGCGAACCGTAAAGCGATGCAGGCTGCGCATGATGCCGCAGAGACGCGTGCGGAGAAGTTGAAAGCGTTAATCGAAACGGATGTGTCCAGTGATGAAATGCATGCGTTGCAGTTGCGCAGCAATGCCCAAATCGTCAGTGCGACGAGCAGTTCTTTACGGGCCGTGGCGTCGGGGCTGGACGTGGTTCCGAGAATTTTCGGGTTTTCCAATGGCGGAGGGAGGATAGGGGCCATTCCCGATGCGCTAGCGCAGGGATTGCTGGTAGCTGGCGACATTCTATTGTCTGACGCCGCGAATGCCGAGATAAGAGAGCAGTATCGCCGACGCAAACAAGAGTGGGAGCTGGCCAAGCAACAGGTTGATGGCGAAATCGATCAGTTGAAATTGCAGCTCGATGCCGACGCGATCCAGGCGCGGATCTATGAAAAACAACTGGCTCAAACGAAGGTGCAATTGCGCCAGTTTAGCGAGCAGGCTGCGTTCATGCGGGCGCGCTTTACGAGTGAAGCGCTTTTTCAATGGATGATCGGGCAGGTTTCAGCACTCTATTATCAGGCTTATGACACGGTGTCGTCTCTTTGCCTGTTGGCACAGGAGGCTTGGCGCTACGAGATGGGCGAGTATGATGGGAGCAGGAATTTCTTCCAGACCGGTGGCTGGAATGATGTGCGCCGTGGCTTGCTTGCGGGCGAGACATTGCGGTTAGGGTTGTTGAGAATGCAGCGCGAGTATCTCAGCCGGGCCGAGCGGCAATTGGAGTTGACGCATACCTTTTCGGTGAAAAATGCGTATGACGGATCGAAAGGGCGCCAGGATGGGGATTGGCGCAAAGAACGCCTTGAGGCGCCATTGAAGGGGTATAAGAAAAGAAAACCAAAAGAAAATCAGGGAGGCATCGAGGTTCAGTGGAATGGTGACGATTTCAAGAATGCGCTGGCTTTGACCATCCCATTCGCGGTCACGGAAGAGGACCTGGCGAAGCGTTACCCGGGACACTACATGCGGCAACTGGTGGCCGTGTCGGTGACTTTACCTGGCTTGGTAGGGCCTTACGAAGACGTGTGTGTAATGCTGGTGCAGAAAAAAAGTCGATTCGCGTTGAAGCCGACCGAGGCAACATTCCAGGCAATGTGTAGCGGTAGCCAAACGGCGCCAGAGATCGTTGAAAATGTGCGCCCAGGTCAGGTGGTCGCGTTGTCTTCAGGTCTGGATGACAGTGGTCTCTTTGTGCTCAATTTTGGTGATGACAGGTTATTGCCTTTTGAAGGCAATGGCGTGGTCGGCGAGTGGGAATTGAAATTTTTCAATCCCTACAACCCGTCGCAATGGCGTTTGCTGGATTCACTTTCCGATGTGATCGTCCGGTTCCACTACCGCGCCAGGGACGGCGGTGAGGCTTATGCGGCCATGGTTTCTAAATACTTGTTGACCAAGGGCATATTCGGATTTACTGCAACAGAAAATTCGTAATGATCGTACCCCAGGAGGGGCTCGCAAGGTTCACCTGCTCCCCGGAGCAGGACCATACCAGTGGAGTTAGACATGCGTTATTTTGAATCAAACAAGGTTGTTTCGAAGCTGTCGGGAGCTTTGGGGGCGCGTCGCTGGTATGGGAGGGCGCGCAGGGTAGCTGGCACGCTGCTATGCAGCGTGGCGATGATAGTAACCATGATGCCGGTCCGGGCCGATCCGTTGGAGGGTAGCGAATATGAGATAAAGACGCTGCCAATGCGGACGTTTACGTTTTTTCAACGTCAACAGGTGGTGTTTTTTCTAATTAAGAAATTGACTGACAGGAACGATGCATATCCGAGTTTCTTAAAAGTGTGTGATGGTGAGCGGTACGTGGTAGGTTATAAAGAAGAGGGGGGCTATGCCGTTGCGGCGAACAGGGATAGGCCACTTATCTCGGTCTCGCCCAAAGGGGATACCGTAGGTGATGGATACGCTTCCGGTGTTTACCGTTCGATTAAAAAAGGCGACGAATTAATAGTGCGTGTGCCAGTCAGATTGACAACGCCTGAGCTGACTACCACTTCGGGGAATAAATTCTCCTTGGGTATTAATGATATCCATCCGTTTGATAGAACCTGCCGAGTCGCAGGTAATCTGCCAACGGTTTTGGAACAGATTAAGTACGATACCCTATCTGATGAGGACGCCACGCCTATCATCGTTCCGCTTGACTGGAAGGAGCAGAGGGTCGCATCTGACTCGAGCTTCATTGCCAGCGTCAGGATACTGGGCGCGCTGAAGGACGATGTCGTCAAATGGAAAGGCAGTGATGGTGCTGATGTCTTGATGACAATAGGGGATCCTATTTTGGATCGGGTCGATCACAGCAATATCGGCTATAGCTATACGGCCAAGATAGCGATGCCGACTAGGTTGGATTACCATGCTTCCGTCGAATTGTCGCGCAAGAATAAGATAAAATCGCAGGAGCAGGTAATTAGCAGTGTTAATGATGAGAGTGCCGATTCCATTGGCAAGAAGCCGATGCTGGACGTTCATGATTGCAATCCGAAACAACGCTGTACGCTGACCTGGCGTGCAACCATCCCTTACCGCGTGACGCCCGATCTCGGTGTGAGCTTGTCGGCATTCAGAAAGAATGCTGAGCTCGCGAAGAAGCTGCCGGAAGAAATTTTTAGCCTGGATCATCGTAGTGCATGGCAAAATCATCATGACTTTGGCATGACGGGCCCCGGATTGCTTCCGGCAATCAACCGCGTGTATTACCGGGGTAATAATGATTCGTTATTGACGCATGATACGGTGATGCCGCACTCAGGCGACTTTACCCTGATGTTCGAACCGGTTGGTGGTCTATGACCATGTTTGCCGGCAGTTCGAGAGGCGAATAATTGGGAGCCGTGCATGAGTCCAAAAATATGAGCTATCCGATTTGAACATACATCTATCGGTTCACGGTAACTGAGAGAGACGTTGTTTTACCTGTGTCAAGGTTGAAAACCCGATTTCAATTCAGAGAGGCATTATGGCCACCTCGGAAAACATCGCTGAGCTGTGTCAACGTACCCCTCTGCTGCAGGTGATTGGCAACCGGGGCCAAGTTGTACGCGTGCTGCAATACAACCGCTCGCCTGGCCAAGGCGTGGAGCTGGATGAGCGGGTGACGCGGCAAACGGTGAGCGCTCTCGGTTATCTTGATAGCCAGATTGACCCGCGGTTATTCGACACTCATGGTGCAACACCCAATCTGCGCTATGGCTTGTCCTTGTCGGGTCAGACGCTGCGTACGGATAGCGTGGATGCAGGTCAACGTTATCAGTTGCCGGATATCGAAGGCCGTCCGTATTGGAGTCGTGACAGTCGCGGCCAACAACATCAGTTTCATTATGATCAGCTAGGTCGTGCCAGCTTTCTCATAGAGCAGCAATCAGGGCAGATGGAACGGGTTTGCGAGCGTTGGCAGTATGGCGAAGAGGTTAATGCGGCAGGTTGCAATTTGCGTGGTCAGGTGGCGGTGCACTACGACACGGCCGGCATGCGGCGAGCGACGGCCTACAGCCTGCAAGGCCAGCCTTTGTGCATCAGCCTGCAATTGTTGTCGTCCGATAGGCAGGACAGTGATTGGCCGCAGTCAAAGCAGGACCAGTGGCCGCGGCAATTGGCGGGACCGGCGTATGTCACCACATGGGGTTACGACGCGTTGGGAGGGCCGATCACGCAGCAAGATGCGCAAGGCAATATCCAACAGTCACACTATAACGTGGCCGGGCAGGCGGCAAAGCTCACATTGCTACGCGCCGGCGCCAGCACACCTATTGTGCTACAAGCGATCGATTACACCGCATCGGGACAAAAGCTGCGCGACACCACGGGCAACCAGGTGGTGACTGACTACCAATACGAAGCGCAAACGCAACGTTTGCAGCGAGTAACAACCCATCGGCCAGCGGGAAATGGCCCGACGCTGCTGCAAGATTTGGTGTATGTCTACGACCCAGTGGGCAATATCCTGAGCGTGACCGATGAATCCAAAACCATCCGTTATTTTGCCAATCAACAAGTGGCACCCATCAGTCGCTATGACTATGACGCCTTATATCAATTGGTGTCGGCCACTGGACGGGAAAGTACCGGCACTCAAGACTTGGGGGGGCGGCTGCCGGCTTGGCAACGCTTTCCGACCGATCCTGGCCAACTGGTCAATTACCACGAGAGCTATGTGTACGACCGCGGCGGCAATTTGACGGATCTGCATCATCAAGGCGCGGTGAGCTATCACCGCCGTCTGTCGGTGGCCCATGACAGCAACCGAGCGGTGTTGAGCCAAGGGGGCGGAGATTTGGCCGGGGAATTCGACGCCTGCGGTAATCTGCTTCGCTTGTCGCCAGCCGGGCAAGGCTTGCAATGGGATGGCCGGAATCAATTACGCGAAGTAATGCTGGTGGAACGGCCGGAAGAAGCGACGGATCATGAAAGCTACCAATATGACGGTGACGGTATGCGGGTGCGCAAGCAACGCAGCCGACTGGCGAGTGGCGTCAATAGGCGGGAAGAAGTGATTTATCTGCCAGGATTGGAGTTGCGTACCCGTTATGCGAATGAAGAGGTTCAGGAGCGATTGGTGGTGATCGTGTCGACTGGAGCGCGGGTGTTGTGTTGGGAGCAGGGATGGCCCGAATCGATACCAAACAACAGCATCCGTTACAGCCTAGATAATCACCTGGGCTCAAGCATATTGGAGCTGGACGAGCAAGCCAGGTTGATCACGGCAGAAGAATACTACCCCTACGGCGGTACAGCGTGCTGGCTGGCCAGGAGTGAAATCGAGGCGAAGTACAAAATGGTGAGGTACTCGGGGAAAGAGCGGGACGAGACGGGCTTGTATTATTACGGGTATCGCTATTACGCCCCGTGGCTGGGGCGTTGGCTGAATCCGGACCCTGCGGGGACGGTGGATGGGTTCAACCTATATTGGATGGTGAGAAATAACCCAATAAAATATATTGACACTATGGGTTTGCTTACCGATACGGCAAAAGCCGCAATTGAGATAAAGTATAATGAAAAGTCAAAAAAACGCGGGTACTTTTCAAAAAAAGAAAAAGTGAGAAAATTTAGTAAATGGGCATATGAGAAACATGGCGAGGGGAAGGAGGATTTTTTTCGAGCGATGGTGGAGCTGTTTGTCGAAAAGAGAGAGTGGTATGCCCCCCCAACTTCCTATCGCCCTCCGGATCCGAGGGCAGTGGCTGAAGCTAAAGCTCAGTCCATCAAGAGGGATGCGGAGCTTAATGAGGATCGTGCTGCCGTGCTTTTTTATCAGTATGCATCTCCTTCAGTTAATGCGGGAGCGAGGGAGGTTACTGGGAATTCATTGAAATCGGAGCCGAATAAACTTTCGGGAGCTATTGGTAAGGTTGAAGTGGAAAACACCCAAACCACAGGGGTAATTAATGCGATGCGCGATTTGGCCGGCGGTGGCCGGCAGCGTATTGCGAGGAGGCTGCAAGATGTAATTGGAAAGAATGCAAAAAGTAAACAGTCCGCAGGAGTTGGTCCTGCAATAACGTGGTCCGGTCAAAGAATGACACCTGATGCATTACACAAATTAAAAATGGGAGGGCAATATAAGTTGCCTAACTTTTTGTCGACCTCAGGTGAGAAGGATTTGGCTATCCGCTTCTTGCGCGGAGATTATAATCGCGACGACTTTAATCGCACAACCGTACCGGCTCTTTTTCGTATAGAGGGTATTACTGGAATGTCATTAAATTCGTCGGAGAGGGGAGAGCGTGAGACGTTATATTCATACAATGCTGCCTTCGATTTTTCTTATCAGGGATGTGTCGAGGGGGTGGATTTATTTCACCTGACGGAGAGAAGCTCGCATGGTGTTGCGGGATATTTAAGGTATTCTTGAGTGGAATTAACTTATGTGTTCGCTGAAAAGCCGTTGTTGTCTAAATTGGATTTGAAGTCAAAGGTACTCAATGATCTTGCGTTCAATCAACGCAAAGGGATTGCGCGCGTGGGAGAACCGGGGTGTCCGCTGGCACTTCCATTCATAGCGACTGCTCTTAGAGATGGCTTCGATGGCGGTATGGCACCAAGTGGGGCTGGGCGAGGCATCACGTTTTACTGGCGTTGCTCGCGTAGCAGCGATGGCTTTGCCCAACGCTTTGGACCTCGTTTGGCACCAATGTTTCTCCGGGTCGGCCGTGGCCGCCAAGGCACACGTGACTCACCTCACGGCATGCTTGATTCCGCTGGAGTCTAGTGCGATCCGTCTAACCAGCTTCGAAAAATCGGACGCGGTATTGCTTATTGAGACCGGAGACGCACTACAAGCTTCCTTACGATTGCCGTGTCAATGCAAGGCATATCGACATGGCAATCGTAAGGAGGAAGAGATTTGTACCTTGGCACCGGCCGACTGATGAGTGTCAAGTGATTCGGCAGAAACGCAAGTGAGGATAGCGGGAATCGGCACCTGTCGTCGTGCATCGGCGGTATGGATGCATGACGCCGGTTTCCAGGCCGCAATGGCTTGGTGTGCCTCGCGCCTGTGCCGCGCGTTGCGGGGGATTTTATAAGGATACCGAAACACTTCCGGCACCACTCCGGTTATCGTCTGCAAGTTGATCATGCCCGGATCTGTGCTGCTGACCTTCGAGGAGTCATTTGATCATGCAAAAGGACACGTCAGTTGCAGTCCAGAGCCTGGCGCTACCCAAAGGCGGGGGCGCGATTGTTGGACTTGGCGACAATCTGAGTCCAATTGGACCGAGCGGCATGGCGGAGCTGACCTTGCCGTTGCCGGTATCCGCCGGCAGGGGGTACGCACCGGCACTTATGCTTAGCTACAATAGCGGTGCTGGTAACGGTTCCTTCGGCCTTGGCTGGCAATTGGGCCTTATGACAATCCAGCGCCGCACCAACCAAGGCGTGCCGCGCTACGACGGCGGCCCGGAGGACGAGTTTGTCGGCCCCGATGGTGAGATCCTCGTCAGCGAACGCGATGCACAAGGCAAGACCGTGACGACCACTGTCACACAATACGGCGCGAAGGATCTCGGAAAGACCTATCAGGTCACACGGTATTTCCCGCGGATCGAAAGCGCTTTTCACCGGATCGAGCGCTGGCAGGGCGCGGACGGCCCCAACAACCCCACCGGCGACTTCTGGCTGATTCACGACGCCGACGGGCAACTCCACTGCCTAGGCAAGACGGCGGCGGCTCGCATCGCCAACCCGGCGCGCCCCGAGCAGGTCGCAGAATGGCTAATCGAAGAATCGGTCAATCCGGTGTGTGAGCATATCTATTATCGTTATGTTGCCGAGAATGATGAAAACGTCAAGGCAGCGAACGAAACGACACGCGATCACATAGCGAATCGCTATCTTGCGGAGGTGTATTACGGCAATCAGACTGCGGTGGCCGATCTATACCTGTGGGATACGCTAGATGCCAGCGGTCAGGGTTGGTTATTTAGCATGGTGCTCGACTACGGTGAACGTGGCATCGCGCTCGATATCGTCCCACCCTACGCGGTGCTGAGCGGCGGTGTCTGGCTGCTGCGAGCTGATAGCTTTTCGCGCTACCAGTACGGATTTGAGCTGCGTACGCACCGGTTGTGCCGGCAGGTCCTGATGTTTCATCACTTCGCCAACGAGCTGCAGCGGGATCATACATTGGTGCAACGCCTACTGCTGACGTATAGGGAGTCGCCCGTCGTCAGCCAGCTCACTCAGGTCCGCACGCTCGCCTATGAGCCCGACAACACGGTGCAGAGCCTGCCGCCATTGGAGTTCGCCCACAGCGAATTCGATCCTCGCACGCAAGCTGGTAGCCATCAAGTGTTCGATGGCGTCCCCGAACTGAACAACCTGACGCATTACCAGATGGTCGACTTATTTGGCGAGGGCTTGCCGGGGGTGCTGTTCCGTCATGGCACGGGTTGGCGTTATCGACCGCCGATCCGTGGCAAAGCGGACCCCGATGAGGTGGCGTATGGTGATTGGCAGACGCTCCCTGTCGTACCCGCGATGCAGCCTGTGCGTCTCGCGCTGATGGACATCGACGGCGATGGCCGACTTGATTGGCTTGTGACCCAATCAGGCATAAGCGGTTGCTTCTCACTCAGGGAAGGGAATCAGTGGTCCGGCTTTACCCCGTTCAACGCACTGCCGGTTGAGTTCTTCCACCCGCAGGCGCAACTCGCTGATTTGGTCGGCGCGGGCCTGTCTGACCTAGCACTCATCGGGCCCAAGAGCGTGAGGCTCTACGCGAATCAGCGTGACGGTTATGCAAAGCCAATCGACGTTAGTTATCGAGACGACGAACCCGGGCTGCCGATTGTCGGGCGAGACGCGCGTGAGCTGGTTGCGTTCAGCGACATGCTCGGCTCCGGCCAGCCCCATTTGGTCAGCATCAGACATGATGGCATCACTTGTTGGCCAAACCTTGGTCGCGGCGGTTTCGGCAAGCCGTTCAAACTGGCACCTCTCGACTTCGATTGGACCACGTTCAATCCGGACCAGGTTTTCCTGGCCGACCTGGACGGCAGCGGCGCCACCGATTTGATCTATATCGAGCGCGATTGCCTGACTATCTATTTGAATCAATCAGGCAACAGCCTCGCGGTGCCTATCAGGCTGCCTCTGCCTGAAGGACTCATTTTCGACAGGTTATGCCGCGTAAGTTTTGCAGATTTGCAGGGCTTGGGTGTTGCAAGCTTGGTGATTTCTCATCCGCATATGGTGCCGAGCCATTGGCGGCTAGATTTTGCTCGGGTGAAGCCGTATCTGATTGTTTCGGTCAACAACAACATGGGCGCGAGTACAACATTTAAGTACCGCAGCTCGGCCCAGTATTGGCTCGATGACAAATTTGCCGACCCGCGCCTCACATCTGCGTTGCCGATGCCGGTTCACACGCTCGCGCAGGTGGTGACGCTAGATGAAATCACTGGCAATTCGGTGACACAGCAATATGGCTATCACCACGGGGTGTACGATGGAGTCGAGCGGGAGTTCCGAGGCTTTGGACTCGTTACGGCGCAAGATGCCAAATGCATTGTTGAGGCAGACCACTCAATCCAAGCGGATGCGCCGCCACTGCTCACCAAGACCTGGTACCACACTGGTCGGGAAACTGACGAATCCACGCTTCCCGGTTCGCCGTATCACGACGCGAACGCGGTGATGGTTAAGGCGACTCGCCTCACACGATACGACACGACGCAAAAACAGGATGTGGAGTTTGACCCGAAAGGTGATGCAACAACCCGTTATTGGCTTTTTCGCGCGCTCAAGGGGATGCCGCTGCGCCAGGAGGTGTACGGGCTTGATGGTAGTGACAAAGAAGCTATCCCATACTCGGTGTCGACATCGCGTTACCAGGTTCGTCTCGTCCAAGCCGCATCCGGTTGCCCAGCCCCGGTTGTGTTGCCGAGTGCACTCGAACAAGTGGCCTACACTTACGAGCGGATCGCGGTTGACCCGATGGTCAGCCAACAGGTTCAGCTCCAGCGTGACCAATATGGTGCCGTGATTTGGCAGGTAGGCATTAACTACCCTCGCCGTCCCAAGGGTTCCAGTAATCCGTATCCGGATTCCCTGCCGTCCACCAGTTGGAGTAGCAGTTATGACGACCAGCAAACCGGCCTGATTCTGAACGAGCAGCGCAGTGCGCCGCTTCATCTCGAGAACCCACACGCTTGGTTACTGGGCCTGCCTTTTCAGCAGCGCGGCAATGTGCTGACTTATGAGGCCAGTCAGGTGCCGAGCGGCGGCCTGAACTTCGAGTTACTGAGTCAGGCGGATGGGCTACTTGGTCCGGCTCAACCTCGTGTCTACGCCGGACAGCAGCGGATCGTCTATACCCTTATGTGGCCGGCACTGGTCGACCATGTCGAGTCTGCTGAATTCGACGATGAAGCTCTTAAGGCGTTCGACGGAGTACTCGACGGCACGGCACGAGGGGACTTGTTGAAGCAAGCAGGCTATCAACTGGTGGATCGCGTTCTATCGCCCGGTTCGGAGCTGGAACGCCAAGTCTGGATTGCCTCTCGGGGTTATACCGATTATCTCCCGGCTTCCGGATTCTATCGCCCGAGCAGCCAGCGTTCGAGTCAGCTGACTGGGGCCGTTAAGTACGGCTACGACGGGAACACCTGCATGCTGACGAAGACGACGGACGCACTGGGTAACGAGACTGTCGCCCAATACGACTATCGGTTCTTGCAGCCCAGGCACATCGTGGATTTGAATGCGAACATGCAGGAGGTGCGGCTGGATGCACTTGGCCGCGTCGTGACTGGCTGGTTTTACGGCACTGAGGGAGGGCAAGAGGTAGGCTTCCTCCACGGGATGGAGTACTCACCTACGGGGCTCACTGTCGCTCTGGCGATCGAGAATGCTGGCAAAGCACGACAGCAGGTTGCCAGCATCCAGCTCGTAGATCCATTCAGCTGGATGGGACAGCTCACTCAGGAGGTACTCGAGCCTGTATCGGGCGACATACTATCGCTCTGGAGCACGTTGCAGGCGCGTGGGTTCATAACGGCCGATGGTTGGATACTCTCGGCGGGCCATCGGTGGGCAACAGAGGCGGTTACACCCCCTGACGGTCTGGACAAACTTCGCGCCTTGATCCAAGAGACTGCGCGTAATCCGGTGCGATCAGCAATTCTGGTCGCCGATCGCTATCCGTCCGACCCCGAACAACAGGTACGGGTCAGTATGACATATTTCGATGGTTGGGGCCGCACGCTGCAGGCAGTCCAGAAAGTACCCCCGGGCGCAGCGTGGCAACGTGATGCACATGGAGAACTCGTCGTCGATCGGGATCAAAAGCCCGTCACCGTCGATACCCCAACCCGTTGGGCCGTATCGGGCAAGGTCGAATATAACAACAAGGGCCAGCCAGTGCGCAGTTATCAGCCTTACTTCATCAACGATTGGCGTTATGTCGTCGATACAGCGATGCGCACGTGCGGATTTGCGGACACACACTTCTATGATGCAACCGGCCGCGAGGTCCGCGTGGTAACCGCCAAGGGCTATGTGCGCCGCACCGGATTTTACCCATGGTTTACTGTCATGGAAGACGAAAACGATACCTGGCAACCAACCGCTTGAGTTGGGTTACAGGCGAGACGGCCAATCTAGCAGGCTACTGAAGTACCGGCGGCAATGTCATCGCGGAAGGCTCCTGAAGCGCAGATGGAGGGCTCCCAGGTGTCTTCTGGAGTCATATGTGGTGCCAGCACATTCGCCGAGAGATTGTTTCCCATGCGCAAGCTGGACGACTTCGTTGTGGGAGTCGATCCAGGCGATGCTGGCGGGGGAGGGCGTGAGCACCGCAGGTCGGCCACGGTTTTCGGTCCACTTGATGGTCGATCTGTTCTACCTGAAGCACGCTTACCTCGCTCGGATCGCTTAAATTTGGAAATGCATTTTGCAGGGGAGGCTACAGAGTGCTTAGCGCGACAGACTCCAATGGAGAGCTATGATGAACCCCGCTTTTGGCACACCGTTGCTTGTTGTACGGAACAGCCGCGGCCTACAAGTACGGACGCTGACCTACAACCGTTCGTTGCCTGACGCAGAGCTCGACGAGCGCATCGAGAGGACCGTCCACGCTGCGCTGGGACACGTTGCATCCCGTATCGATGCCCGCCTGTTTAGCGCTGACGTGGAACCCAACTTCACTTATACGTCGTCGCTCTCCGGTCAACTATTGCTCACCACGAGCGTGGACGCCGGAGTTCAGCTAACGTTGGCCAATGTCGACGGCCGGCCTGTCTGGTCCCGCGATGCTCACGGCACTGTCTCCATCTTCGACTACGACCCGCTTGGTCGCCCGCTGTCGGTCACCGAGACCACCCACGGCGCAGCTATCGTGCGCGATGTCTGGCAATATGGCGAAACCGAACCGGATCCGGTGTCGCACAACCTGCGCGGCCAGTGTGTGCGCCATTACGACTCCGCTGGAAGCCTTGCCTGGTCCGGATTTGTTCTGACCGGGCAACCATTAACCGAGACCCGGACGTTGCTCGCCACTTCCGACACCGAACCTGATTGGTCGGGCGCCGAAACAGGCTGGTCAATGGTGCTCGAATCGCAAAGCTATCAGACTGACTGGGTTCGCGACGTAATGGGCTCGTGGCACACGCAGACTGATGCGAAAGGCAACGTACAGGTACAGCATTTTGATGTTGCCGGCCGGCTTGCGGCTAGTTCGCTGACGCTGACCGGCGTTGTCAGCTGCTCGGTGCTTGCGGCGATCGACTATAGCGCGGCTGGTCAGGTATTGAGCGAAACTGGTGGCAACGGGATGTTCAGCGCGTACGCGTACGAACCCGAGACCCAGCGGTTGGTACGATCGACCATCACACGTTCAGTCCAGGCCGGCCGCTCAACGGTGCTGCAGGATCTGCATTACGACTATGATCCGGTAGGCAACGTGATCGGCATGCGCGACGCTGCTCAACTGCCTACCTACTGGTGTAACCAGCGCGTGGAACCCGCGCGCACATATTCTTACGACGCCCTTTATCAACTGAGTAGCACGACTGGCCGCGAAATGGCCAACCGTGGTCAGCAGGGCACAACTCTGCCACCGGTCTGCCCGATGCAGAATGACGACACCGCTTACACGGGCTACACCCGTCGTTACACCTATGATCGGGGTGGCAATCTGACGCACATCCAGCATCAGGGCTCGCAAAGCTACACACAGTCCATCGTGGTGTCCGACCGTAGCAACCACGCGGTACTGCAGGATGTGCACGGCAGCCTAATGCCGGCCATTGTCGACGCAGACGGTTGGTTCGACGCTGCCGGCAACCAGCAGCAGTTGCTGTCGGACCGGCTGCAGCCGCTCGCGTGGAGTCGCAACCGGTTGAGCCGGGTCACGCTGGTGAGGCGCGACAGCGGCACCGATGATCGAGAGGTATATCAGTACGGCGGTAATGGCATGCGGGTGCGCAAGCAGTTGCGTCAGCAGACATCGGGGAGCACCCGTACAAGTGAGGCGATCACGCTGCCGGGGCTGACCTTACGGGTGACGAAAAGTGACAACGGGCAGGCGGTACAGGTGGTCGAGGCACTGCAGGATATCCGGCTGGAAGCGGGCCGAACTTACGCACGGGTGCTGCATTGGGATGTGGGCCGGCCCGGCGGGCTCGCTGATAACCCGATCCGCTACGGCACCAGTGACCTAATTGGCTCGGTGGGGCTGGAACTCGATGGGCAGGCGGAACTGATTAGCCGGGAGGAGTATTACCCGTATGGCGGGACCGCAGTGTGGGCGGCGCGCAGCGCCGTGGAAGCGGACACCAAGTACGTGCGTTACTCGGGCAAGGAGCGCGATGCAACTGGGCTGTACGACTACGGCTGGCGTAGCTACCAGCCGTGGCTCGGCCGCTGGCTTAATCCAGACCCAGCCGGCACCATTGATGGGCTCAACCTCTATCGCATGGTAGGGAATAATCCGGTCAGATTGAGGGATGTGGATGGTCTCGCCCCCCGAACAAATACAATAAGAAGAGACATTAAATCTCTATTGGTGGATATTGATAAAATCATTATAACGGATTTGGATTTGTTGAAAAATAATCACAAGGCTGTAAGGGAAACCATGAGTGTGTTGTTTGGGGACAATTCAGACGAGAGAAAAAATAGATGGGAGAAGGATCTTAAACATCTACAGCAATTGGTCTTGAGGCTTGATGTGGATAGAAATATAGGCAAAATGACAAACGATGAGCTTGAGACGTATGGCAGCAAAAAACCAATTGCTATCGCTGACAGCGATGAATATGCCCGATACAGCAGATATTCGTTCGCCATTGAAAATTTAAACAAAAACAAGGAATTCATTTCCTCTGGCTATTTCAAAAAACAACTCAACGAGAAAAAGAAAGATTATAGCGATGAGAGGGATGCAAAGTTTTTTAGAGTAAACAAGGAGGAATGGGGAAAGCTAGATAAGAGCAAATGGCAAATAACCCATATAACTATTCATGAACTATCACATTTGACTGCCAACACAGAAGATTACGCTTATGGCAATAGCTCACTTTCAGAGGAGGCTCTATTGCCAATTTATCAACTATCAATAGGCGAGCTACCTGAGGCCAAGAAAGGAAAAGGATTTTCCAAGATACACACCTACACACCAAGTACTTTCAAAGATATACCTTATAAAAATGCTGACACATTTGCTCATGCAACAATTTTACTTTCATATGCAGTAGCTAAAAACAATGAAAAACTAGAAAAATATAAAACCCTTATATCAAACAAAAGCTTTCAGAGAACTGTTTAGACCAATAAGAAAGTAGTGTAGCTTTATTGTACAAATCAGTCTGAGAGTGCGGAGTAGTGTGAGGGCATGGGTGATCTAGTCCCGAAAAGTACAAAACCACGAACTAAAAGCCTCCAATGCTGCGCTCAAGGTTCGTGGGTCATTGAGACCTGAACTGGTGCGGCACGCCAAGCAGCAAGCATAGGCAGGCCTTCACTCCACTTTAAAGACGTAGCAGCAAAAGAAGATATTTCTGGCAAATTTTAAGCTCATTTAGGTAGGAGATTTGTCATTGATAAATCATGGCTCACCAAAGAGCAGGCACCTGCACGTGGCAGAGTGCAGAGTCATGGTTTTGCAACCGCATTCATGCAAAGGTTGGTGTTTTTCGTACTAAAAACTGTTTTAGAGCACAGGTTAGGAGCATTAAAAGATGGTGACGAAAAAACAAATACAACTATTGCAGCGATCATGGGATATGCTGGGAATGCAAAACCAGGAGATGATGGAGCGTGTTTATTTGAATCTATTTGCAGCTCATCCGGAATACAGAAAACTCTTTATAAAATCACCGCATGACATGAGTATATCATTGGTGCGAACTTTTAATGTGGTACTGACAAGCCTGGAAGATCTTGAGCAGCTCAGGCCTATAATATTTGGAATGGGAATATATCATCATAAATTCAAGCTGTCCGAATCACATTTCATAAGTCTGAGGAAGGCCATTTTGGATGCTATGGCGGTTCAACTTGGTGACTTGATGACCCCTGATATCGAAGATGCATGGGGAATGGCTTTTGATGAAATTGCAAAAATTATGCTAGATGGCATTCAATCGGCATAAAAATTTGCCCCCCTCCCAACTAACCAAGCAGTTTTCACCCAGCTGTTTGAAACAATGCATCTTAATTTCCACCAAGCTGCTACTCAGCCAAGTCGTTTGGGGGCCCGCAGAATTGGTAGGTAATTTGGACCATCAGCGTCTACTTTAGCGACCTACGACCTAGGCATTGATTGAAGATATTTCCACGCGGCTTCGTGATAGACTTGATTCTTCCTTTAGGCATGTAACGATCCCATAGCTTAGAGCTAGCCTCCCAAGGAGCTTGAGCTTCTTTCCCATCCCGATAGAAATGCAGCTTCCCATTTAGCCGCTCTTTATTTCGAAAAGCATACCTCAACTCGCTAGCTGTGATTGAGCGTCCCTCTTTTAGCCCCCCTTCTTTTAAAACAACAGATTCCATATTTATCTCATCCAGTATAAAGTGAATTTTCATATCATCACTGCGAGCCGCCATTTCAATACCCAGTTTGCTTCCTCGCTTCCACAACAACTTATTAGATAGATAGCTGCCCGAAAACATCAATTCGTGCCAATCATACTTTCCATAATTATTAATCGTATGGCTATACACACTATTTATATTGAAATTATTTTTGTCATGACCGATTGAAAAATACTCTTCCCAATGGTGGCCTTTGCTTCCGCCAATGGATTCTGCGGAAAGTGTTTCTATGCCTCCTGGTATCCTTATTTTTTTCATTTGTTTTTTAAATTCAGACGTCACCTTCCCCCCAGGGCTAGGAATTTTAGAAATCAAATTGGGGAGAATTTTTAAGTTTGCCTTTGTTATTTCAGTTGCAATTGAGTTATTATAAACATCGATTACCACCGCTGGACGATCCTGCTCTTGCTTCTGATAATAGTCAGGATAAATATTTGATATGTAAGGGCCACGCGGCCCAGATAGGCCATATATCAGATCGCCTTCTTTAAAATTCCTTTTAATATTTTCCTCAGCGTTCATCCCCAACGAATCCCTAAACCTCACTGGATTATTCCGGCACATCCGATACACATTCAACCCATCCACCACCTTGGCAGGGTCCGCACTCAACCACCGCCCCAGCCAAGGCTGGTAATACCGATACCCGTAGTAATACAACCCGCTTGCATCCCGCTCCTTACCCGAATATCGCACATACTTGTACTTCACCCCGCTCTCCGACTTCGCCGACCGCACAGCCGTCCCTCCATACGGGTAATACTCCTCTCGCGTCAGCACGTTACCCTCCTGCGTCAACTCCAGCAGGCTCGAACCCAAATGCTCATCCATACTGTAACGATATTGATCATTTTCAATCCCTCCCGGCTTACCACACACCCAGTGCAACACCCGCACCTGGTTACACCCCGCCGCCCCCACACAAATTACTTCCAACTGCTCGCTCGGACCGCCCTGCGGTCCGTTCATCCGCAACTCTAGACCCGGCAAATAGATCACCTCCTGGCACGGAATCACCCCTTTAGCCTGCGCCTGTTGAATCTTGCGCACCCGCATACCGTCACCGTTGTAAACATAGCTTTCTCCATCCAACGTGCCACCCCCTCGCGCAATAAGCGTCACACGCTGTAGCTGGTTTAGCCCATTCCAGCTCAGCGCCTGTCCAGTATCCAGGGTCTGCTGGTTGCCACAGCCATCGAAGAGGCTACGCACGTCGTCTGCCGTCAACCCTGACCCACTGCGCACGGCATGGTTGCTGCGGCTAGATACCGTCAACGACCGGGTGTAATTCGCCGCCCCCTGGTGCCGGATCATCGTCAGGTTGCCTCCCACGTCATAGGCATAGTGCCGGGTGTAACGAACGTAATGGGCCGTATTGACCACCTCCGGCGCATCGATGCCGTCGCCGGTGGTGGCATTCTCCCGACCGCTCGCGGCAATCAGTTGATACAGGCTGTCGTAGGTATAAGTTTTGCTGCCATCGGTTTTGCTGTTGTTGAAGTAGTGGGGGAGGACCGCTCCATCAGCAATCGCCGTAATATTGCCTACCGGATCATATTGATAGTGCAGATCCTGCAAGACTGGTCCCACAGCTTTTCGGGCTTGTACTGACACCAGTCGCTGTGTTTGTGGCTCGTAACCGTAGGTGGTCACTACACCATTGCCCGCCGTCTCGCTCAGCCTCTGCCCTGCCGCGCTATAACGTAGTTCAGTCAGCACCTCGGTAGCGTGGGACGCGCCAGCCAACGTTACCGCGCAAGTCTTTAAGCGGCCTGCCACATCGTAGCCGTAGTGTTGTTGGTGGCCCCGAGCATCGCACTGCCATAGTGGTTGATCGTTCACGTCGGCTCGCCAGGCAGTGGTATAAGAGTCAATCTCCAGCATCGACTCCCAGCTGCGGTGCAGGCCACCTGCCCAATCCACTTCCGTGTCTGGTCGCAACAGTCGCCGCTCCTCGAGCAGTGGCCTCCCTTGAAGACTATAACCCTGCGCTGAGAAATCGCACCGGCCTGCCGGGTCATAATGTTGCAGCAGTTGGCCGCGCAAATTACGGCCATCTCTCTCATCTACCGCGATAGCAGGATCGTCGCAGTAGCGCCAACGCTCACACACCCGAGTTGGGCCACCAGCCAAAGTTTCCTCGCGGGCTTTCGGTCGTCCCAGAACATCATAGTCAAAGCGCTGTTCTGTACCGCGCGCATCTCGCTGCCATACGGGGCGACCTTCGATATCGATTAGCACCCAGCTGTCGCCAGCATCGATACTTTCTGTATGCAGCGCCTGGCCGCTTAGCGAACTATGGTATTGAAAGTTCAGCGTCCTGCCACCAAAGAAACGGGCATCGACACTGCTCTGCGCCCCCCCCCGCTCGTCATAGAGGACTCGCAAGATATGCTCAGTGGCATCCACACTCGCAGTGGATCGATAGTAGCTCAGTTGCCGAATCGCCAAGCCGCGGTTATCGAGCACCATGACTTCTGGGGTGTTGGCACAAACCTTGTGGACGCTCATTGGGTATCTCAGAGGGAAGGTAAATTATCGTCTTCTGCCACCTCACACCATGGGAGGTGATGGGGCCGACGTTGATAGTCCTACGCCGTCCCCACTTGTATTTCCCGACTAAGCGGATCATAAAAGTGGCAATCGGAACACCTGTTGCTGTGTAAGTTGATTTATGCTGTTTTTCTCATATATTCCTGCCAACCCTCACCATTGCTCACATTGGCATTTCAACCGGAGGCATTCAACGCCGCCAGGTCCCGCCCTGACGCATGCGGTAGACAAACTCATCTAGCGGCATCGGCCGGGCAATGTAAAAGCCCTGCAGCCAACCAACTCCTAGCCGACTCAGATAGTCAAACTGTTCGGCTGTCTCCACGCCTTCGGCCACTGTCGTCAGGCCCAGCTTGCCCGCCAACTGTGCCACGCTGTCAACTATGTGAGCGGATAGGCCGTCACTGCCGATGCCGGCGACGAAACTCTGGTCTATCTTTAGCCCGCCCACAGTCAACTGCTGCAGGTAAACCAAGCTGGAATGACCAGTACCGAAATCATCCAGCGCCACTTTGACGCCCAAAGCATCCAAGCGATCAAACAACGCCTCTACTTCAGGCGTGATTGCTACCATCTCGCGCTCGGTAAGCTCCAGCGCCAACACTGCGCCGCAAGTGGCCAGTAGCCCCGCCCAATGAAGGCAGTCGCGGTAAAGGCCCCCCTCCTGTAAATGGGCACGGCTGATGTTGACAGCCAAATGGAAATCCGGTGGAAGCGACAATTTACCCACCTTGGCCAACACGGTGTCCATCATCTGCCGCGTCATCTCGACGATCAAGCCACTCTCCTCCGCGTGCGGGATGAAGAGATCGGGCCGAATCAGGCCCTCGCGCGGATGCCGCCAACGCATCAGTACCTCGGCACCGCGCCAGTCCGGCAGCCCGGGCCTTACGATGGGCTGTAGATACCCTTTGAATTCATCATTCGCCAGTCCCCGCCGCAGCTCATCGGTGAAGGAGGCCGGCCGACCTAGCAACCAGTAAAGTGTGGCGCCGGCAAACCCTCCCAGTAGCAGCAGAGTTACTGTCAGCGGCGCGTGTCGCGACCACAGTTGCCGGTACCAAGGTGGCAGATCGTAGCTGGAGCTTACGGTGAATGGGTAACGGCTGGAGCGGCGGACCTCCACCATCTGTCCGCCCACCGGAGGCGGGGCCTTGCCATATCGATGCGGCCCCAGCCACTGTTCACCCACCTGCAGAATTACCTGAATACTGTCGCTAACATCCTGTAGAGCCAGCTGCAGATAACGCCCATCCACCGTTACCACCGCCGCGTCGGTGCCGCGATGCAGTCGGTAGTACAATAGCGATACATTGGGTGTGATCGCATTCCCCGGCAATAATTGCATTCTACCCTGCACAAAATCGCGCTCCGGCATTGCCCAATGAACTCTACCGCTCAACGATGAACAATAGACGTTATTGCCGGCCAATAGCATAGTGCTGCGGATGAAAGGCGTGATAGCCACCTGACGACGCAAGGGGTAAACGACCTTGCCACATGGGCCGCCCGCCAGTGGTAGTAGAACGCGCGCAGCTTCGTCGGCCTGTCCGAGTATGCCCTCTACTAAGCTCAAGCCCTGGTCCACCTGATGCTGCACAAGTGTTTGCAGATCCTGCCGCTCCTGCCATAGCAGCGCTGGCGCAGTCGCCGCAAGCGGCAAGGCAGTGACCAGCAGGGCGAACAAAAGATGTGATAACCGATGGTGACGGCGTAGCTGTAGGGAATTCATCGACTCTCCCCATAATTAATTTCCATACAAAGCCAGCCACGTGGTCTTTGATGATATATTTAAAAAAATAAAAACCTTTAGGATTTGCACGAGACTCAACAGGGTTATATCAAATGGCAGCAATTGCGAGTGACCACACTCTCACCTAAGCCGGTGTTGTGCTTGCTGCATTGTACGGCCGGCACAGTTACACTGTGGATACTCAATTACTCCTTTATTTCAGGTGCTACGCCCGCATATATATATCGCAATATATACATTTTGAATGTCAATGCTTTCTCTCCTGCGCTTCTTTGTTTTAGCTTAGGGCTAGAGCCTCCATCAAGGTGCTCAGCTCGTTGGCAATAGTGAGCAACTCTTCTATGGGCACTTCTTTTCGGCTCGTAATATGATTAAATGTGCCCCCAGCAACAGCCTCTAAGCATTACCGCGTGGTGGTCAGGTCGCCGAGTGCCCGGGAGGAAGGCTTGCGGATGGTCTAGTGGCGTTCATTGAATCTTTCCAGAACTGGCCTTCAGGCGCTTGATAAAGCGAAGGTTGGTCAATATGGCCTTTCTTGACGAGTCCGATGGCCGGCGACAGCCTTTGGGTTGCGCCACATGACCCCGCCAGTCGTTGTTCTTGTCATGTATGATCACTACCGCCACGCTCTTCCACAGCGGGCCGCCCATCAGTTGAAGCACAGAAGACCCTCGACCGTGTGATAACCTAATGAGGGGTTCTCCTCGATCATCGCTTTGATCGGTGTTACCAAGTGCTACTGGAGCATGGATACAGCCTTCTGCAAACGGTAATATACCGTGCGCCGCGGCACGTCAAACCAGCGGCACAACTTGCTGATCGACACCTGAATACCATCTTCTTCCTGTCCCTGCTGGACAGACTCGATTACTTGTCGCCCTCACCCAACAGGCGATTATAATTTTTCCCTGGCGCGGAGCTCCAGCATGGCTTCGCCGTAGGCTTCTTGTAGGTCCTTGATCTGTTTCTTGTACTACTCACGGATCTCCATCGGCTTGTACCGCCACGCATTTGCCATGCCACGCTATGCCCTCATATACCTATTCCTCGACTTCTGATGGTGTCTGATCGAAGGCTCGAGAAGCCTCAGCTACAGTGTTTGCACTGAATAATTTCAGTCACCAGATCGGCTTTACGCTTGGCAGACCAGCGCTTGATTTCGTCTTTCATGGTCATGCTCATCACATGCTCTTGTATGAATTATGATCTTAGCAGAGATTCAGTGGGTCATTGCAATATCCGCCTGTTATTAATACAGAATACCACCACTGAAGTTAATTCATTTCAATGCTGACATTTTGCCCCGGATAGTATTGCACAATTAAGTTTGTTTGCAATTGTTTGGAATGTGCAAACAAACTGTTATTGTATTGATAGGCAATAAGCATCTTGCAGCTGTATCGGACATAGTCTAACTATAAATACACGATAACTTTGTCATTGATGGTTGTGTGGCATCCGTTGTGTTAATTCATTAGAGCTACTCTAAGGTAGGGCTAAAAGGACCGCTCAGAAAATCTGAGCCAAAGTGCATCGATGCAGGCAATGCAAACTGTACAATAAGGAGATGCATGCAAGTCAGGTGTGTTTTTTGCGGGTCCATACAATCTAATTCCAACAACACCCGCATGTCTCGTCGTGAGTGTTTTTAAAATTAATACGCTTTCGTTAGTCGCCGACGCGAAGGATATTTATCGTGGATCTGAAATTTAAGCTGGATTTTTTTGATGATAAAGTTAATGCTTGGCACCACAAGACCGAGTTCGCCGAATTCAAAACCGAGTCTGGCGGTAGCGTTGATATTAAGGGCAAGCTTGTGATGAGATTTTTGCCCACAGACAAGATTGAGAAAGGGGGCATTACATTTGCATTCATTTCCGCGTGGCATGAATGTTTTACCGGCATTGAGGTAGATGATATTGGTGATAGTGTTTTTGAGTGCAAACTTACTCTGACGCCGAAAATTGGTGACTCATTTGAACGTTCACTTAGTAAAGTTCATATCTGTGTGAGCAAGTCTTCCGAGAAGGCTATTGTATGGTCTACTTTCCGCGACTCATTCGCTGCGGCCGCAGACGCGGAGCCCTCTGTTGAGGGGGAGCTGGTCGTTACGTGTGCTCTCGCTCCATCAGGGCTTGAGGCTGCAGAGATGGGGTTGCGTTGGGTTTGCGGCAGCAAATCTGAGTCTCTGTCGCTGAAGTTTGGAGAGTCGAAGTCATTCCCACAGTCCGGCGGGAGCTATCAAATTCAAGCAGCAAGTGAATTGAAAGCAAAAAATGGTGATTTACGTTCGACAGTAGTGTTAAGTGCCAAGGAAATAACTGTAAAGAAAGGGCAATCTACCGAGCCTGATATTGAATTTGGTTCAATTGAGCATAGTTCTACGATCGACACTCTCCCGGGTATCGGCGAGTATCCTGAATTGCATGGTGAAGAAATAAAGATGTACACAAAGGAAGGAGAGGGGGGTTCAAATTGTTTTTTGCTGCATTCCAGCGATGTCCAGTATGACTACCACAAGGTGGTATTTGACAAAAATATAATGCATGTAAAGGATGGCTCGAAGGACGATGTCTCGCTCAACATTACCGGTTTGGCCTCGAGGGCTGTCAAAAAAATTTTTACCTTAAATCTTATTATTTCTGGTTTTGCATTTAATATAGGTTAATATGTTTTGTGTTTTTGGGTGCGTTGTTGATTGTGACAGCCAAGTGCATGTGATTTTTATTTTATTGTAATGCCATTTATTCATCAAGTGGAAGTTGATGGATCGCAACAAATTGCTCGTGGCGATTAAATTGAAGACATACTTAACTTAAGGATATTGTCATGAATATCTATATTGGTGGATTGCAGTGCGCATCTGGCCAAAATAAAGACTTCCCAGTCAGAAACAAGCTACAGAGTGTTGTTGAGTACGCTCAAGCATGTCTGAGCGATTCATGCCGAATTGTTATGGATGCTATTTCTATTGCCTTAAAAAATAAAGATCGGTCATGCCCGATGTTCTTTACGCTTCCTGAGTTTTTCTGGAATATAAAGTGGTCTGATGTTTATAGCGCAAATGAAATTTCACAATTGTCGGACTTCTATCTCGACAACCTTTCCGATAAGGTTGGTTTGATATTGAGAGAAATGCCCGCAGATGTTTTTGGTAAAGTAATTTTATTGGCTGGAACTGCTGCCACTCTTATTCAAACGAAAGAAGGACTCTATGAGCCAATCAATTATTGCCTTATTGTAGACAACTTCAGTGGGGTTGGAGGCACTCCTTCTACGGTGTCGGCATTACCAAAAAGAAACACATCAACGATAGATTTTGGAAAGCCAGATGCTGTGGATGTTGATTATTACATTGCCAATTTATCCAATTCACTCCACATTCCTATTTTAAACAAAAGCATGGTTGCTTCAGAGCATAACTCAGCCGAAAGCTACGGAGAGCAACTAAATAACAGATTGCTTGATGGCTGCCCCTTCAGCATTGATATCTGCTTAGATTACGAACGCTTGGATTTTGACGAGCAAAAGAAAAGTTTAATGAATGCCAATACCAAGATTGATTTCTTATTGGCGTGCGGCATGCCTATAAATGAAAATCATAGATATCCCGACTCAGTTCAGTACGCGGCGCGCAATGATGGTGCCAGCGATGGAAAAATTGAGTTTTTTTCTGTATCGAAGAATCGTATTTTCCAGAAAATCACCCCTGAGGTCTTGATTCCCCCTGTCAACTTAGGGAAAAGCGCCCTTGTTATGGCGAAGTTGGATATCCGATGAATGACAATTGGATGGCAGGTATTCCTTCAATAAGGAGCGCTCAAAGCGCGCGGATCGTTAATGATCTGGCACGGTACTTCGTGTGGCAAGCGTGGGCGTACCCCAGGATTTAGCGATGCTGCCATTCAAGTCTGTCTGGCGATCAAATGCCTGTTCAACCTTGCGCTCCGTCAAGCTGTGGACGTGGAGCAAAGCCTGTTCAGCTTGGCGGGGTGGGTTGGCCTACGCTGGACTACAGCACAGTCAGCAAGCGACAGCAGTCACTGCAAGTGGTGATTCCATGCCGGCCGACCACGACGGGTTTGCATCTGCAGATCGACAGCACCAGCATCAAAGTGCGGGGTGAAGGCGAGTAGAAAACAAAGAAGCTTAATGCGTATGACAGTTAGCATTTCGATAACGTCTTCGATGGCTATCCGTTCGAAGCGTAAGAAGCTCTGCTTCAGCGGAATGGACTCCAGCACCGGATTCAGCGCAAGGGGTAGATAAAAAACCGCTATCGAATATCTGCGGCGACATGACCAGCATATCGTGATTGAGCTGATGGGGTACAAAATAGTTCACCTTAAGTAAATTTACGCTTTTTTTGCTAGTGGTGGTGAGCATGGTCTAATATTATTTATAAGCCATAGTAAGGAGCAAAGTCATGAGTTATTACCAAGCAACAATTCAATTTGGACACTTTCCTCACTTGGAAAGAATCGAGGTATTACTTTCCAGTGGAAAACATTTCATTGGTGACTCCGCGGGCATCGGCCCACCCGATGGATGCATGTCGACTGGCGGTATTATGGTGAAAGGCCCCGACCAATCACTTCAAGCCACTATTTTTTTTCATGCACAAACATCGGCTACGTCTGTAATAGTTTATTTTTTAGATAAAAATAAAGAAATTATTGCAACATTCAATGGCGACTCAATAGCATATAAAACTGAGTTTGATGGAGTTGGCATGTGGAACTGAGGAGTTGCCATCCGCTTATCAACGAATTGATGCGGACCCCTCACGAAATCAATCCTGGCGGGTGGGTTGCAAACATTTATCCTACTCACTCTGAATCACCGGCAAGCTTCACGCTGAATTCGTGGCTGCCTTGAACTTGTGCTTCTGTCGGCTCCGAATACTCATCTCGTGTCTTCCATAATCCCATCGCAACCAAATCCAGTTGCAAACTGGCGCATACCATAGATTTTCCTCATCTTGCCCGTCGAGGGGAAAACGAACAATCATTGGGCAGTCTCGGCACGGGTGTAGCACGACAACAAGGGCCAGGTGATGAGGGCCTTCCAATCTTACTTCATCAATGCTGGCAATACGTTGCCGATCGCAGCCTGCCGATATGCGGAAGAGCATTTTTATGACCCGCTGGGTCGGGAACGCTTGGTGAAAACTGCCAAAGGCGGTCATAGACAAGTGCATTGCTACCCCTAGTTTCGGCTATCGGAGGAGGAGAATGATCTCGCTCTCCCATGTATAATCTAAGCACAGCCGCTTAAAAGGAGAGGGAGAGATTGCCTCCTCCCCAGTTAGGTATCAGAAGTTGAGGAAAAGCATCATGGCGACTACTCCTAATCTGTGTGTGAACACACCAGACCTCACAGTGCTGGGCCCGCAGGGTCAGACTATCCGCCAGTTGCGCTACCATCGGGCCGAGGCTGATCAAGCTGCAACAGAGCGCATCGAGCGGCACGCCTTCCACACACTAGGCCACCTGCTTAGCAGCCAAGATGCACGCTTTTTCGCAGAGGCGGCGGGGACCTGCAACTTCCGTTATCACTCTTCGTTGAGCGGTCAGGTGTTGTATACGCAAAGCACGGACGCCGGCGAAAGTTGGCTGTTCTGCGACATCGAAGGCCGACCGGTGTGGCAACACGATGCCCGAGGGACTGTCCAGCGCTATCTATATGATGTTTTGGGGCGGCTCACGTCGCGTCAGGAAACCATCGCAGGGGCAGAAACCATCGCCGAATGTAGGGTGTATGGTGAGGCTGAAACCGAAGCCAAGCTGCACAATCTGCGCGGTCAGCTGACCCGGCATTACGACACCGTGGGGCTGCTAGATAACAGCCAGTCAGGCTACGCGCTGAGTGGCAGCCTGCTGGGGCAACAGCGTCGTCTTCTCGAGATCAAAAGCGATTGGCGAGGAGCATGCGAGTCAGAGTGGGAGCAGGCGCTGACTCGCGAGTGTTATGCCACAGTGTGGCAGTATGACTTGAATGGCCAGATACTGATGCAAACTGATGCTGGTGGCCATCATCAGCGCTTTGCTTATGATGTGACTGGCAGGCTGAAAGCCAGTTGGGTGAAGCTCAATGGTGGTCTGGAACGAGAAGTGCTACGTAGTAGCAGTTACAGTGCCGCTGGTCAGAAGCTACGCGAAGAAGCGGGCAACGGTGTGATTACTTCCTACCGTTACGAAGCGGAAACTCAACGTCTGCTTGAAGTCGAAACCACACGGACAGCGGAGGGCGGCCGCAAAACGCTGCTGCAGCGGCTGCGCTATGGCTACGACTCAGTTGGCAACATCCTGTCCATTCATAGCGATGCCGAAACGGCGCGCTACTTCAAGAACCAACAGGTCGCGCCTGACCAAATCTATCGTTACGACTCTCTGTATCAATTGATAGCCGCTAGTGGTCGAGAACACGCTGCCGCCCCCAACCCTACCGATGATCCCGCCTCCCCGCGACAAGATAGCGCAAACTACGTTAACTACAGCCGGACTTATCAATATGATGTCGGTGGCAATCTGACCTCCATCGCCCATCGGGGTGCCGCCAGTTACACCCGCCATTTCACCGTATCCGCGAGTAGTAATCACGCCGTTCCCTCCCGTGCCGGGCTATTGCCAGAGCAAGTGCGCAGCCTGTTTGATGCGGCAGGCAACCAGAAACAGTTGGATACCGGCCAAGTGTTGCAATGGAATGGTCTGAATCAACTGCGCCAAGTGATTACCTCCTTCCGTTCCATCGGTCATGATCGAGAACGTTACCTATATGGCGCAGACGGCATGCGGGTACGTAAGACCAGCTACTCATTGGTCGAGGGAAAAATCGTTCAGCAACAGGATGTGATTTACCTGCCGGGATTGGAGCTACGAACGACAGGTCAGGTGCGGCTACAAGTACTGACTATAGGTGTGGCGGGGCGTAGCCAAGTGCGGCTGCTGAACTGGTTGTCGGAACCGCCTAAGGAAATCGCCAACCAGCAACTGCGTTACAGCCTGGACGACCATCAGGGTTCTAGTCAACTGGAACTAGATAGCCAAGGCGATGTGCTGACGCAGGAAGAGTATTACGCGTATGGCGGCACGGCAATACGCGCGGGCAAGTCAGCATGCGAAGTGAAATTCAAGGCGGTGCGTTATTCGGGAAAGGAACGTGATGCCAGCGGCTTGTATTACTACGGGCTTCGTTATTACCAACCGTGGCTGGGGCGGTGGTTGAATCCGGATCCAGCGGGAACTATAGATGGATTAAACCTATTTAGAATGGCGAGAAACAATCCAGTATCTTTGGTCGATAAAAAAGGACTTATGCCCAAAAATTCGATCAAAAACGAAGATAACACTACACCCAAGAATCGTGCACTTAAGTTACCGGATAACCTGCAGGACCTTCTTACGAAAGAATATTGGATAGACCAACTTGACTCAAAGCAAAAAATAGAAATAGCAAGCCCTAAATTTTGGAATGACAAGTCTAAAAAGACAAAAGAAAGAAGGCTGGAGGATATATTGGGAGGCATTGGCTCGACGCTGTTAGAAAAACTGGACAACCTTAATTTAGAGAGTGGCAAAGGTTTGAGTTTGTTTAGATCCATGTCTAACGAGGAGGCCGCCGCTATCTTGGCTTGGAGTCAGGGTAAGAAAGATGACACTGAGCGTTTGATTAGACGGGGAGGGGTAAGTGCTAAGGAATTTCGCGGAAAAAGTACACGCGATGGAGTCGTTGGTATAATTCCTGTGAGAAACCATTTTGGTGACAAGGGCCAAGCAGAGAATTATTATAATAAAGGCGAGAATAAAATGCTGGAGTTCAAGCTTAAATCAGGGGCGGAAAAGCTTATTTTTTCTACGGAGTATTTGGCAATAGCGAGGGCGGGGAGAGGCGCTTCAAGAGCAATGATCAGCACCCTGGGGGCGGCATTTCCTGAGGCAAGTAAGAATGAGGGGGTGTTGTCTGGATATATAGGGGTAAAGTCAGAAGACCATGGCCCATTTAGCCTGGGGGTTGGAGAGTCGGATCCATCGCGCCTATTGCTTCAATTAATGATAGAGAGTGTTCGTGAGGCGTATTAGAGTCGCTAACAAAACCTGTCGATAATCGTAGGCGGATCAATGAGAAAGTCAGCTTGAGCAAAGCGTAATGCGTATATATCAGCGAGGCAAGAGGTTGCTCTTACCGCTGCTTGGCGTTGTCAGCTTGCCGGCTGCGGTCAGTATCTTCGACAACACTTAGCCACTGGGCGTAGTGGCAATTACAGTTATTTTGCTCATATCGTGGCGTCGTCTCCTGATGGTCCGTGAGGGTGCGCTGCGTCCTCGGCAACGCTGGCCAAAACGAGATTGCCAAAGAAGCCCTGAGAAAAAAGAAGTAAGCGCACCGTCACGGCGGGAGCTGGTGCGCCACCTCGTGGGCAAAGGGTCAATCACAAGCGGGTAGACCGGCTCTATGCCGAGGCGGGTCTGCAAATTCGCAGGCGTAAGCGCAAGAAAATCCCTGTGGCCGACCGTCACCCACTGGCCCGTCCTTTGGCCGCCAATCAGGTCTGGTCGATGGACTTTGTGTTCGACCGGACGGCGGAGAGGCGTGTCATCAAGAGTCTCACGGTAGTCGATGATGCCACGCATGAGGCAGTCGCCATTGTTCCGGAAGGTGCGATGGGAGGTCTGCATCTGACCCGCCTCCTCGACCAACTGGCTAAGACACGTGGCTTGCCCAAAGCCATCCGAACCGATAACGTACTAACTCCAAGTGGTTTGTCCATCGTTAGGCAACACTGATCCTCAGACGAGCAATCGTCTGTAAAAACACTTTTCGACGCACACAGTGCCCCCCCGTGCTTCCACCCTTTGACGGGAATCCCGCTGACCATAATAAACATAGGATCCAGCCAGCGGCTGGCCCTGACCTAACCTAAAACAGCATAGAAGTCCCGGTGGAAGGCCCAAGCATTATCTACGAGGTCATAGTTGCCTCAATGGCCAGCGCGAGAGAGGTCGATCCACCGGGTAAAGCGTGTTCGAAATAGCCTTGATACATGTGGTCCATAAGCCACCCTCGCCATTTTGGCGGCAACGGCGGTCAGCGCCATCCGTTTCCGATCCGCGTCATGGGGTGCCGATGCAAGATAGCGTTCATACTTGCCCCGGAACGAGTTCTCGGTCATACGTACCGCCACTAAAGCCGCCATCCAGAAAGCGTAACGCAGGCGCGCATTGCCCCGCTTGGAAAGCCGCTCCTTTCCTTTCGACTGCCCCGACTGGGACTTCGCTAAGTCCAGGCCACAATATTTGAGGAACTGTCGGTGGTGGCCAAAACGACGGATATCCCCAACCTCAGCCAGAATAATCAGGGCCAAGATGGTTGCGACGCAAGGCAGAGACGACAGGCAACGAAATTCCCAGCGGTCCTGGAGAAGGACCTGCGCCTACTGTTCCAAAGTCCGACGCAGTGCCCTTTCCCGTCTTGTTCACCTTGCGGCCCAGCAATGGCCCTGCGGCTTGCACAAATTCGCTTTCATTCAACGTCAGAATGGCCCCTGGCGTGGGAAATCGTTGCAGAAAGGCAATGAACCATTCGGCGCGCGTCGCTTCCCAATAACGCGCCATTTCGGGAAAGTAGAGAGGCCGGTAGTGATTCAGCAGCGTATCGGCCAGCCGCTTGCGGGCCAAGGCGACCTGGCGATAGGTCTTGGACAGCTCCTGCAAGTCATGGCATCCCGTCAGCAAGGGCTCATGGTAAAACTGCGTCAGGCCCTGTTTGAGCATTTCCAGAATGACTTGAGCATCTTTAGGGTCATTCTTATCCCAAGAGTTGAAACGCGCTTCCCGATAGCGGGCGGCAGCCACCGTCGAAACGGTTGCCACGTCAAAGCCGGCAGCTAGCAAGCGCCATGCTAATGTCCGGTGGAAATTACCAGTCGGTTCGAAGGCAATGCGGCACGGCTGCGGCAATGAGGATAGCAACGCAATGAGTCGATCATGCTCACAGGCTGTCGAAGCCATCTTGAAGCGCTGGCGTCGGCCTTGCGAGGTTTCAATCAATACTGCATGAAATTGTTTGGCGATATCAATTGCCACCCAGGTTTGCGGGCGCACATCATGGATTGGGTCAGCCATCTCAAGCTCCTCCATCGGTTCAAGTCGCTCGGAAAGGATGTGGATCTTGACGATGGTTGACCACTATTCTGCAGGTACTACGGCAAGGAATTCTGCAGCCGCGCGATGTTGACCTGGGCACACGCCCGTGGGGTGCAGCTCTTTTTAATCGAGCCAGGCATGCCGAATCAGAACGCTTACATCGAATCATTTAACGGGCGCTTCCGGGACGAGTGCCTGAACGAACACTGGTTCACCAGCCTGCTCTAGCCAAGAACTGGAACGGCGTTTCAAAACTACATGGCTGTGATTGACGTGATTTTAGCATCGCTCTTCGGGTCCACATATCCAGGAGCTAAATGAGCACTGCTCGCGCCATAGAGCGATAGAGGATCTCTTAGCCACAGCGCAAATTCAATGCCTTCCAAACGATGGTCAGGTGAGCAATCGATAGTCCAGCGGCGCAACAAGTACCCAGCGTTGGCTGCACGCACCTTTACTCGCAGAACGCCGTCGGGCATGCCGTAGTCCATCATCACCACCTCATGCCGTGGGTGCCTGGGATGGGGGACAAGCTCTAGTTCAATAATCCGGTTCCATTGAACGTCTTGATCAACCTTTTCTTTTTCTAATATTGGGCTGTTCTCGAGGAGGACGGGAGTTTCCACCCTGGTAAGGACGAAGTCGCGAAATCCATTGCGTCGCCGGTCGTAAGCTCGAACGTGCCAGCGACTGCCATTGTTCACAAGCGCGATAGGCACAATCTCCCGTTCAGTACATCCGCTTTCAATGGACGTATATGTTGTGCGCAAGGCTTTTCCGCGGTGAATTGCTCGCGTAATGGGGGCAAGGGTTGACATCTGAGGTGTTGTTAGCTCAATGGGAAATTCGCATCGCACCATGGAGCCCAGCTCTTCGCCAATGCCTTCGCCAAACCCGCTTGAGAGGGCCGTCAGTACTCGTTGTGGCGCGTGGTCGAACAGCGGAACGAACTCTTCCGTTGGGCGATATGCCTTATCTGAATTGTCTAATTCTAGGTTTTCCGATGCTATATCGCGATATTGCGCGATGTCCCGCGTAGCGGCCGCAGGTCCTGTGCCGAATCGGTCCGCAACGTCAGCTCGTCGAAGTTCGCCGAGGAAATAGAGTCTGAAATCGATATAAGCAAGCCGTTCTCGCTGGGCTTGAGGCAAGGCAGAGAGGACTTGGTCCCGAACAATGGCTGAGGTATTCATGTAGCAATGATACTTTAAAACATGACAAATTGAAAAATATCGCTTTACGTAACCAAAATGATTATGTAATATGATCTTTAGTGTGACATTAAGATCTCGACTAGATGGGTAGAGATGGCCTCTTTGTAAGGAACTGCAATGATCCGCGAACTAGTTAAGCCCCTTCCTCAACGCAGGGCCTCCACACAATCGTCTGTGCGCTTCTTTCACCTAGTCGATGCAATTGCGCAGGCGCACGAGCCCACGGAGTCACAGTTGGCGGCACTTGAGCGTTCCTATAACAGCACGGGTGACTTTCTTTCTGAATGCCCTGAGCTCAGCGGGCAGCTGGTCCAGATCCATTCTCATGGTTCGCGCCGACTCGGGACGATTGTTCGGCCACTAGACGGCTCCCGCGAAGGTTTCGATATTGACCTGATCGCACGACTTGCCCCGAGTGCGTGGCGCAAGTACGAAGGTGATCGGGGGGCCGCACTTCTACTTGACCATCTACATAGTGCTCTCTCTCGATATGCTTCCGCGCACGGTTTACGGTTACATCGTTGGGAGCGATGTGCCACCCTAGAGTACGCAGGGGGGATGTGTGCTGACATTGCCCCTGTCATCGACGCACCGCTGCTCTACGGTCCTTATGGGGAGACGCACGGTCTGATCCCCGACCGTGAACGACGGCTTTTCAACTCGACAAATCCTCGTGGGTACGCAAAACACTTTGATCTTGCCGCGATGATTTCTCCGAACTTTCATCTCTCGGAGATTTCCACGAAGGCCTTTGATTCTGCAAAACGCGCAGACGTCGTTCCACTGCCTGATGCACAGGAAGTCTTCGGCAGACTGCTGTGTCGGCTGGTTCAGCTTCTTAAGCTACACAGAAATGTTGCCTTTGGAAGCATAAAGGACAAGGATCTAGCTCCGACATCGGTCTTTCTAACGACTCTGGCTGCGATAGCCTACACGACTGAGGCCCCCTTGCCACACGCCAGCCCGCTAGAGTTGCTTTTCGACATTGTTGAACGCATGCCATTGCACTTCGTGCGCCGCAGATTGCCAGATGGATCCGAGGAGTGGGAATTACCCAATCCGTCAGCCCCGACTGACAACCTCGCTGCCAGCATGAACAATTCATCGCGACAAGCTGCGTTCTTCGAGTGGCACCGCCGCTTATTGGAGGATCTCAAACGTATCCTTGACGTGATTGAAAACCACCAAGGGATGGACTTGCTGCTCAAGGCCGTTCAAGTTGCGTTCGGGCCCAAAGGGTTCGCCGCAGTCCAGCAAATGGAAATAGGCCGTCAAGAAAGTAGCCGACAGGCCGGGCGAGCCATCTTGCTCGCCTCGCCGGCAGCCATGCCCATCAGTATTGCAGCCCGCCCGCACACGTTTTTCGGGGGGTGACACCATGTGCAAGCATCCGTTCATTTCGATTCCAACACTACCCGAGCGGGTGATGGAGCTTCGTAACCTCCAACTTGGGGGAGCAAGTCTGATGTTCCTGTCAGGCCGCGGATTGCATTACAGGTTTTATTTGACGCCAAGCGAATACAGTCGGACCTACGAGTGTGAATTGCGCATAAAGCCAGGAGCAATCGCGCCGGAAATGTATGTGCTGAGACCGGATTTGATCGCATTGGCAGGTGATGCGCCGATACCCCACATTTATCCAGGGAAGGGATCTGGCATTCACCTGTGCCTATGGAACCCAAAAAAACGGGAGTGGTCACCGCAGATGCGATTAGCTGAAACGTATCTTGCTTGGACCACACAATGGCTGTGGTACTTTGAAGATTGGCTCGCAACCGGTGTATGGAATGGCGGCGGCGACCACCCCGCACCAAGAAAGAACCGTAGGGATTCGCGAGCTAGAAAGACAAACTTCGGACAGGTTGATCAGTCGTGTCCACGCTACAGCAGCATAGAGCAGCACAGAAACAAAACCTAATAATTCATCAGGGTTCAACATGCCCTATACCGTGCAGGCAGCTTTCAACCAGTTTTTTAACGAGATCAATCTCAGTTGGATCCATCGGACGATTGCCAGCTCCCGACGGAACCACCTTATCGAACTACTTGGGAGAAAATTCCACTCTTAGTCGTCGAATCATTCCAGCAGCATGCCGAAATACACCAATAAGTGGGGACTACCTAAGTCAATCTGATCGGCAAGAAGTGATGAAGCGCTTTGTAACCGCTCGCGACCTCACTGGGACCGCGCGGTATCACACCTATGGCTACAAGAACGATCACCCAACTACCATTAAATACTGGTACCAAGTTTTTGGAGGCACGTTCCCTACTTATGACTAACCCACAAGCTCAACGACTAGACCCTATCCGGGAAAAATATTTCGGGCCCTTGGAACGTACGGAGGTGCTCGGAAGCTGGATTTTTGGCGGGGCCGCGATTCTATCGATCATTGTTGTTGTAGTTGAAAAAACCAGCTTCCCACGCGGCTACAATCTAATTCAGGGAGCTTTTGTTTTGCTCGTCCTAGGCCTTTTTGTGGTTGGACAGGTTAGCCGTCTTTATTTTTCCCCCCGCGCAGAAGACAAGCGCCGAGAGGATTTTCTTTCCAATGCGCTCAATGTCAACCTTACTCATGAGCGTACCATTGGCTACTACAACAATAATGAGTCCATTCTAATCCGGAAAATGGGGCTTAATGTCCTGGAAAATACACATTTTACGAAGGCAATTGCCCTTGAGATGGTGAAGATAGTGCGACTTGTGAGTGGAGTTTACATTGCCATATGGCTTATTCTCATTTTCAACAGAGATACTGACCTTGGCTTAATCTCGGCTGCTGCGCAGGCTGTATTCAGTGAGCAGGTTATCTCCCGCTGGCTGCGCATGGAATGGTTGCGCATTCGGTCGGAAAATATCTTCCGGGAGTTGCATAGAGCTTTCCTATCCAATCCGGCATCACATGTTTTGGATGCTCAAATTTTGGAAGCATTTTCTACCTACGAGGCGTCAAAATTGAGCGCCAGCATCGTGCTATCGACTAGAATTTTCGACCGTCTCAACCCCTCGCTATCCCAGGAGTGGGAGGATATCAAGGTCTCCCTGACACCTTAGTTGGCCATTTAATCGCCCCAGCTTCTCTGTAGTGCTTCGTTGTCAGGCGGGCGTGGGGCCGCTAGCCGTTTGCTGCGTGATGTGATCGGTTATGGCTGGCACTTCTGGAACGACAGGCCGAAAGTGTGAAGCCACCAGATTATGAGGGGTCGTACGCTGATCGTACCTGCGCCACTAGCCCAAGAGCCGCCCGGACAGTAGGAAAGAAAATTTAAAAATGGCTAAAAATGGAACCAAAGTTATTACCGCCCATGTTCCCCTTCCGCAGGCCGAGAAGGTGGACCAAATGGCCGATCGTTTGGAGAGATCGCGTGGCTGGATCATCAAGCAGGCGCTGTCGGCATGGATTGCCCAGGAAGAGGTCCGCAACCAACTAACCCGCGAAGCCTTGGCCGAGGTAGAGGCTGGCAATGTGATCTACCACCAGGCGGTACAGGCTTGGGCGGATAGCCTTGGTACCGACAACCCGTTGCCGGTGCCACGTTGATGCAACTGAAGTGGACAAGCAAGGCGTTCCTCGATCGAATTCGAGCTGCGAAAGGCGACTCCTATGTTTCGTAGTCCATCAATACTTATGAACTGTAGCGACGGGACAAGCCTTCATAGGAAATACGGCCAGTTTTGGCCGGCACCGTGAGTGGCCAGGTGCTATAAGTGCCTGCAACATATGGCCGGCTCCAAGATACACACTCCGCAGTTGTACTTGGTAGGGTGCAGTCAATACGTATTGACTGTCACTGAGAGCCCACCAATATGCAGAAAAGCGAGCTCCCATCACCTTTAAAATTTTTCAGGAAACTCTTCTTGGAAAAGTACTTGTATGTCAAGCTGGGTTTTGTCTTCTACCGCTATTCGAATATTCCATGCCGAGGGGGAGGGCCATAACAGTGTTGCTGCTTGTGCTTGGGGATCCTCGGTTGTGATTGGTGGCTGCTGGCGGACAAGCCGTTCGAGAAATTTCAAGGTGTCGATAACAGCAAGAGCATGTTCGAATGGAGCAGCCACAGAAACATACTTTCGGCATAATGGAGTGGATTGCAAGTGCCGAGGGAAGAATCGCGGAAATAGAAAAGCCACCAGTACATTGATAGGCCGAAGCGTATCTCCGTTTGAACAGGTGGCGTTGTTGGAGGGAACAATAAAGCTATCTGGTTTCGATCGCAAGAGGAGTTAGACTAAACCTAACTCATGGACAAGAAGCTGATTGATCGAGTAGGTTCGACCAGATGCTAGGCCATCAACCTAATTCCTTGTCGGCGGAGTAAGCTGAGTCACCTCGGCGAGAGGAAGAGCACCTAGCCGTTCCAGTTCAATTCGGGATTCGCGATAATTGGCAAAGAATTGAGCCCATTTACTAAACCCGCCCAGTTCCCCAACCGCACGAATCATTGCGACATGTGACGCCGTTAAAAGAGCTACTTGTTGTTCAAGCTCGGCGATTCGCATGTCTTTGTCAGCCAATGCAGCAGAGGTAACGGCCTTAGATTGCTTGGATGTTTTTCCACTCCAGCGCCGATACTGCTCCTGACGTTCCTGATAGTGCGCTAGCAACTTGGAGCGGCCAGGGTGCCTGGTAATCGAAGACGCTGCATTTACCTTGGAGTGGAGACGGGCGATAGCTCGGGCAGTAATGGGCTCATCGTTCGCCAACAGGTCTTCCAAGATCTGCTTCATCTCGGCATCCTCAAATGCTGGTACGGTATTTTCTTTAGGCATCCATCACCCCTGACTTATTGGTTTTTGAAAGATCGGGCCCATCCGGGAAGGGATGTTCGCCACTCTGGGCGGAGAGAATTTTCCTTACCCCTTGCAAGCGATCGGTCGCATGGGCAATCTGATTTTTCCTGCCGATGCTCTTTGATGGGCGGGCCTGAGCAAGCTCCAGCGCAGATGACAGTTTTCCCTCTAGACGAATCAATGCAGCTCGTTGCTCAGGCAAGTTGGTGGCAGAAAGGTGGCGACAACCAGAAAAACACTCCAAATGCTTAGAACACGGATCGACGGTGAAGCTATTTAGGCAATGTCCATATGGCGTGGCATGGAACCCATCAGCTTCAGCTTTGAGATATTCGAATGCTGCAGCATCTCCCTCGGCTGCCTGAATCCGCTTGAAAGAATCTACAATCGGCCCGTGAGCTTTCCCCAAGCTGATCATTTTGGCAACGGTGGTCGCTTTCTCGCCTAAGGCGAACTCAATGTCCTCAGGGATTTCAACCTGCTCCAACTCTTCTGCCAGGCTCCGGTGGTCGTACTCGTAACTTTGGGCAACGCTACGCCGGTTGAAGCGCTTGGAGATGATGGTATCTGCGACACCGAGGCGGAAAAGCTCGGCGTTCTGTAAGTGGCGCAGCATGTGTGGGGTCATCGTCAAACCCCGATCTTGCTCTGTTTCGCCATATTTGGCGAACAGCGAGTTGGAAGAAGTACGCACGCCCAGGGCATCACCAATCAGATTGCTATCCGGGACATTGATCGACATGTAACGGGTGACGTCGCAGATGCTGCCGTTGCGTTCTTCGGCCAAGGAGCGCTTAGGATTCAGAAGCAATAGCTCCCAAGGTTGCAGCACGCCATTCTCCATATTAAAGGGGGCCATATCGGAAACCTTGCTCGGCGTGCGGGCTCGAATATAGGCCTCTAGCTCTCCGACATGCAGGCAGTTCTCGCTCCAGCGCATCCGGGCATCGACTGGAATAGCCGAACCGTCTGCTCGCCGATAGACAATGGTATGATCATTCGTTTCCGTGATAAGACCAAGCCGGTTAAAAAACAAATAGGTGGCGTTGCTCAAGTTTCCTGGAAGATCACGGTATTTTTGCTCTTGGAACAGCTGTAGCTCATGCAGCACAGCACTGTTGAACCCGCCTTTGTATCGATTCGTCCACTCAGTGCGAAGCTCTTTGTCGAGTTCGAGCCAGAACGGATTCCCTGTTAGATATGGATACAACCGGATTACCGGGACCACTTCATCGCTCCGAAACCAGGGCAACAACCGGCCAGTTTCTACCTGCAAGCGCAAAGTTTCGCGCAAAGGCGAGGTGAGCTCGGCCGCGCGATTGAGCAACTCGACCAACAACTCTTCAAACATCTGCGGAACGTACTGCGTAGCCTCAACCAAGATATGGCTGTCACTTTCCGCCGCTTGTTGTTTCTCTGCAAAGTGACGGATCATCAGCGAGCTGGAGATACCTCCTTGACTCCCTGCAGGCTGGCCAGCTCTGTCGCAATATTCTCGACGCCGCTCCCAATCCAGTGGCAACAAGCTAGCTTCACCGACGCGAAACCCGGTGGTAATCAACGTTTTGATGCCGATAAAGCGAAGTTCATCGATAAAGCTCTTTGGCTGCTCGGTCATGACAATTCGAATAAGCTCCCAGAATGCTCGACGCTCCGGCAAACGCTCTGAACGCTTTCGATCTTCTAGATCGTGACGGAGCTCATCCTCGGACTTAAGGAAGCGTGCTTTCCTTGTTTGCCCGACCTTGATTCTTTGGTCAGCCAGGGCAGGGTAGAGTGGTCCTGCCTCGGTGAGGTGGTAGACATCTAGAACCGTTTTTACGATGCCTGCAACCTGGTCGCCTAGCTTGCCGGAAGCTTGAGCTTCTTTACTGATTTGAACTGCGATTCTTACGTCATCATTGACTAGAGCCCATGGAGCCTTGTTTTGTGAGCAGGTAGCAATGACACGCAAAGGACGAATGACATTCTGTGCAACGTGGGAAACCGTATTTCGCTTGGAAAAGAGCTGAATAGTAGTCGCTGCTTTAATCAGGTTCTGCCATGTTGCAGACAACACGAAGGACTCCAGCTCTGTTGCGCCCAAATTAGCTCGATGTTCATTGAGTGCTTTGAGTGCCCTTGCGTCACATCCAAAGTTACGCAGATACATGTAAGGCGGGTGGTCGTCATCGATCAGTTTGTTCAGATTCCAAAGGGACTCGGGGGCGACAGCACCCTTTGCGTCCGTGGGCATGTCCCATTGAATACCCCGATCCTCAGCCAGCCGGCGGCCGAGTTCGATGAATGTCGAGTAATGCCCATTCATTGGGTCACCCCCTGCAACTCGTCGATAACCGCCTGGACCGATGAGATTGTTCGCTGGAGCTGCAGATACGCTGGTGAGTCTTTGTCTCCGCGCGACGATTCGTGAAAGAACCCCACGATACCTCGAAAATCGGAAAGCACCTGTTCATGGATGCGAATTTCATCAATCGGCATGAATTTGTGGCAGCCATAGCAGGCCAGGATAGGGTTTGACGGACACAGGGGTTGTCCACTAGAACAGCCACCGATACCGGCAATTGGGATACCGTGCGGAACACCTGCGATCTGCTGCTCATCTTTCAGCTCGGCCAATTCATCGGGACTGATGAACTTGTCGTGGGCAATTCTTGCTACCTTGGCATAGATGTCAGACAGGCCAAGCGCCTTGTTCACCAGTTCTGCTTGGTTGGCAGATGATCGGTAATACACCAGGCCGGTGGTAATATCGGTGTGTCCCATGAACTCTGCAAGCTCCTCCTGACTGGCTCCCGCATCGACCAAGCGCTGGGCCGCCGTATGACGAAGATCCGTGGCGACGGCCCTTTCTGGCAGGATCTTTTCAAGCACGGCGGCGATGCGGGGTCCAGGAGGCTGCTTAAACGCGTCAAATAGCGGGTCTTTCCCACTTCCTCCTTCTTGCCTGCGCCGCATGTAAAGCTCCCTGATCAAAACCGACCATTCGCGTTTCACCTTGCGCGTCATAGGGGTGGTCTTTGATGCGCTCTTCTGCTTCGCCATGTAGAAAGTGAGGTGCACAGATGAGGAGGCCGGATCATCGTTCCACACGCGCACATCCCGCAGCTTGACCATCGCAATCTGAATCGGACGCATCGCAAACTGATAGGCACACAGTAGCATGCCGATATCGCACAAGGTTGGCGTGTCGACCCGAGTTGGCGTCAGCTTCAGCGTCTCGGCCATTTGGTCCAAGTAACGAACGATCAACGCTTCTTCCTCTGCCAACAGAAAGGCATTGCCTGAACGTACGCTGGCGTACTTATCTTTTGCCGGTAAGGGGAGGGCATGGCCTAAGAAGCCTGCATAGTCATTTGACCAACCTTGCAATCGATGGGCTGCAAGTAGTCTCAATAGTGACTTAGCCAGGAGAAAGGCCGATGCGGGCATTTCTCGTGCTTGCAGTACTGTCCACATCAAGCCTGCGCCGGTTGGGCCGCTAGCTACCAATGCCTCTAGGTTTTGCCGCAATAGATGCTGAGCTCCACCGAAATACATCAGAACAGTTAATGGGCTCAGATCTTGCCCCAATAGGAAGGCAAAGACATGCTTCAACAACAATGCGTGCACGGAATCATAAGAAGAAAAATCGACACCTGACTGTCGGCCTTGAGCAATGATCTCAAACCGCATACTGCTTTCAGGCTGGGGAATCGAGCGTACTATATCCTCAAGCTCATCGTAATAGCGCAGCGAAGAGGGAAGGTGAGGCAACTGCTTGACCACTTCCGCTAAAACGTCGGGATCTGGTTGCGCAATAGGGATAAAAGGGTGTGTTTGCATTGCCAAGGCTTATTTAGGAATCGCTCGTAGCAACTCGACGCGATCATCAAAGACGTCGTTCCAAACTTTGGCCAGGCGATCTTCGAACACGGCGCGCGCATAGCGTGCGGGCATGTCCGAAGCTTTCGACCAGCCAAAGAAGGTTCGCAGCTTGGCGAGAGCGACATCCATCGGGTCCTCTTGGGCGAGAAGCTGATTCAGTCGGAGCACTGCACAGGTGTGACGCAGATCGTGCGGCGACACCGAAGACTTACCCGTTCGATCCTCTAGCTCTTTTAAGACGGCCGCCGGCAAGGCTTGGGTAATTGCCGAAAATGCCTTGCTAATGGATTCGGTCGAGAGTGGGCTGTCCAGCTGTGAATTCAGCAAGAAAGGATGCTCGGGCTTGCCACGAAAATTTTCGGTATAGGTTTGGACGATACCGGCGACCACATCGCTTACTGGAATCTGCCGGATGGAGGTCTCAGTTTTGATGCTGGGGCGTGAATGGCGGGTATCGACGACTTCTTCGTCATAAGGGTTTCCTTGGACGTTCAGCCAATGTCGCTGCCTACCTTGTTTGCGATCAAATGCGGATTTGACGCTGTCGGTGGCTAATAGCAGTACTTCACCACGACGTAGGCCTTGATGCAGCATCAGGATGAAAATCACATAGACCCGCCAGCGAGTCCTCGCTTGCTTGAACGGATTTTGGGATGACTCCGGGTCTAGGGCCTCATATAACGTTTGCACGACCGATGCCGGCAGAGACCGAACCGCCTCGACACTTCGCCTTGGCCTGATGCGTAACTGGCTGTAAAGCAAATTGAGTTGATGCAGTCGCTGCTCAATCGCGGGCAGTTTCCTGTTAGCCGGTTGGCTCTTGGACAGCCAGGTAGTCGTATTGACTATGAACTCCAATCCGGTCTTCCAAAGCAGTTCGTCCGCCCCGGTGATCTCAGGCTGGTTATTAATGGTAACAAACCAAGACTCTAGGATTTCAGCCAGTGCCATGTGATCGATAGCACCTAGGGCGTCATCCAAGGCTCCAGGGCCGCGAAGCTGGTCAGCATGGCAATACAAGCGCTCGATATGACGCAACTTTTTGACGCGGGTCGTATCCGCGAGAGCGTTCAGGTTCATCACCGACCATATGGTGGACCAATAACGTGGCAAGTTGCATTGATCGACTAGCAGTGCCGAGCGCAGCGAGCGCGGCAGCCCGGCATCCCAAAGCTCTGTGAACAAATCAAATCCCAGCTGTTGATACGGCAGACGTCAACGTCCATGCCTAGTGTAAAGAGCTGCCCAGACTCTCGCAATGCCAAATGACTTGTCAAGCCAGATGTGCTGAGAGTGGCAAGCGTCGGATGCCAAGTTGATGAGAGCTGGACTGTGGACATCGGTAGGGAAAGTGCGGATGAAGCCGTACTGGGATGATGCACCTGCGCCTGTACACACTCACTCAGTCTGTAAGGTGTGCAACATGAATAGATAAAAACCTACTAGATGTTCAGTAAAGTGTTGCAGTAAAAATCACAGAAAATCCAAGAATTGCGCAACACACAAAAACTTACCAGTTCTTCGCATAATGTATATTATGTCAAATCT
>NZ_JAAOMA010000032.1:0-61673 GCF_011602385.1 Chromobacterium fluminis
TTGAGACTTGTCATGGGGTTACTCCTGCGCTTGCGCGCTGTCTTGATGAAGATTCGCACCTCTATCAAAACGGGTAACCCCACCTATCGGCAAGGCCTGACTGTCAGATCAAATCGGAACTTCTACACCTCATGTACCACCTGTACATTCCGCTTCTTCAGCCGTTTCCGCCTTGTCTCGCCCTAGCTCGCGAGATCGTAAACACGTTATTAGGGCGGCTGCATCGTTTTTGCCCGCAGGTCCAAACGGGGTATGATGTCAGGCCGTACGTTTATTGCGCTTGCACACTCCGCCGCCCATGTCTCAGCACACTTTCTCCCCGGATGGGAACGCCCATCTCAGCCCCAAGGCCTGGTATCAGGCCGCCAGCGAAAAACCCGGCTTCATTCATGACGAGGCCCAGGCCGCGGCGATCGAGGAGCTGGACCTGCTGTGGCACCAGCTGGTGGAGTTCAAGAACAAGCGCAACCGCTTCCTCGGGCGCAGCCTGCGCAGCCCGGACGTGCCCAAGGGCCTGTATTTTTGGGGCGGAGTGGGGCGCGGCAAGAGCTTTCTGATGGACGCTTTCTACGCCTGCGTGCCTTACCGCCGCAAGCGCCGCATTCATTTCCACAATTTCATGGCCGAGGTGCACCGCGAACTGCGTGCCTTGGCCGGCAGTAAGGACCCGTTGCTGGCCTATGCCGACAAGATCGCGCGCGACACCCGCCTGCTGTGCTTTGACGAGTTCCACGTTAGCGACATCGCCGACGCGATGATGCTGGGCCGGCTGCTGTCGGCCTTGTTCGAGCGTGGCGTGGTGCTGGTCACCACGTCCAACTACGCGCCGGACAGTCTCTATCCCAACGGCCTGCAAAGGCAGAACTTCCTGCCCACCATCGAGTTGATCAAGCGCGAGCTGAAAGTGCTGAACGTGGACGGCGGCAACGACTACCGGCTGCGGGAGTTGACGCGCGAGCCGCTGTTCATGGTGCCGGTGGATGCGGCCAGCGAGGAGAAAATGGAGCAGCTGTTCCAGCGCCTGAGCCACGGCGTGGAGCAGAAAAAACGCTCCATCGAGGTGCTGGGCCGCGAGATTCCGGTCAAGCGTCTGGCCGCCGGGGTGATCTGGTTCGATTTCCCGGCCTTGTGCGACGGCCCGCGCGCGCAGACCGATTACCTGGAAATCGCCACCGAATACCACACCGTCTTCGTCAGCGGCATCCCCAAAATCACCGCGCGCGAGGCGTCCATCGCCCGTCGTTTCACCTGGTTGGTGGACGTGTTCTACGACAACCGCGTCAAGCTGGTGGCCTCCGCCGCCGCCGAGCCGGAACAGCTGTACACCGAAGGGGTGCAGGCCGGCGAATTCTTCCGCACCGCCAGCCGGCTGACCGAGATGCAGTCGCGCAGCTATCTGGAACTGCCGCACCAGTCCGTCGGCCAGACTCACGACCAGCCGCCGGCCGGCGTGGTGCTGTAAACGGCCGCGGACGTGGACGCCGACGGCCTGCTGCAAGAAGTGCGCGCCTGTCGGCTGTGCGCGGACAGCCTGCCGCATGGCCCGCGCCCGGTGCTGCAATGGCATCCGGACGCGCGCATCCTGATTGCCGGCCAGGCGCCGGGGCGGCGCGTGCACGCGTCCGGCCTGCCGTTCGACGATCCCAGCGGCGAGCGCTTGCGCGACTGGCTGGGCGTGGACAAGACGGTGTTTTACGATGAGACCCGCATCGCCATCCTGCCGATGGCTTTCTGTTACCCCGGCACCGGGAAGTCCGGCGATCTGCCGCCGCCGCCGCAATGCGCGGCTGCCTGGCGCCAGCCCTTGCTGGCCGGCCTGCCTCATCTGCAATTGACGATTTTGCTGGGCCAGTACGCGCAGCGTTATCACTTGCCGGGCCGTTATCCGCGGCTGACCGAGGCGGTGGAGCGCTGGCGCGAGCACTGGCCGGCCTTGCTGCCCTTGCCGCACCCCAGCCCGCGTAATCAACTGTGGCTGCGCCGCCATCCCTGGTTCGAGGCCGAGTTGCTGCCGGCTTTGCGGCAGAGGGTGGCAGAGGTGCTGGAGCGCGGCTGAGAACCTGTTTACGATCTGCTGCGCGCTGTGAAACGTGGCTCGGTGAGTGCAACTTCGAAATGCTCATGTACCACGTGTACATTCCGCTTTCTCAGCCGTTTTCGCCTTGTCTCGCGCTAGCTCGCGAGATCGTAAACACGTTCTAAGCACTATTCACCATCAATGGTTTTCCAAGGAGGCTGCAATGTGGCGACGCTGGATCTGGAATGGCAAGCAATGGTTGTTTGATTGGGGCGTGCGCCAGCAGCGGCGCTGGGCCGGGTTGAAGCCGAGGCGGCGCAGCCTGGAGCAGGGTGAGTTGAGCTGGTTGGAGCGCGCGGCGCCGGCCGGCGCGCCGGTGCTGGTGTTGCTGCATGGCTTTGGCGCGGAAAAAGACCATTGGGCGATGCTGGCGCGTCGCCTGCCCAAGATGTTCCGCCTGATCGCGCCGGATTTGCCCGGTCACGGCGACAGCATGTCCGGTCTGGACATCAGCTACCGGGTGGAGGCGCAGGCGGATAGGCTGCGCGCCTTTCTGGATGTCTGGGGCGTGGAGCATGTCCACTTGATCGGCAACTCCATGGGCGGCGCCATCGCCGCCAACTTCGCCGCGCGCTATCCGCGGCACGTGGCCAGCCTGACCCTGCTGAACGCCGCCGGCGCCGGCGACAGCGCCAGTGAAATGGCGGAGTGGTGGCGGCGCAGCGGCGAGAACCCGCTGCTGGGCATGACCAGCGCGGACGGGGTGCGGGCGATGCTGGATTGGGCGATGTACCAGCCGCCGCCGGTGCCCGGCTTCGCCATCGAGGTAACGGCGGCGCGCAAGGCGGAACGCGTCGAGGTGGAGCGCAAGATTTTCGACGACCTGTTGGACAGCGTGGACCAGCGGCCCTTGCTGGCAAGCATTCAGGCGCCGACCTTGATCGTCTGGGGCCGCGAGGACCGCATCTTGCACGTGGAGGACGCGGATTGCTTCGCCGCCGCCATCGCCGGCAGCGAGAAGCGGGTGTTGGAGCAGGTGGGCCATCTGCCGATGATGGAGCAACCGCGCCAGGTGGCGGAGTTATGGCTGGATTTTGCGCGGAGACGAGTCTTGCAGGCAGGGCAGGACGACGCACCGGCAGCGATTGCGACCGGGCGCTGAGACATCGCTCAAAACAAAAGCCGCCCGGCGCATGGCGCCGGGCGGCTTTGGGCACTGCGAAGCAAGAGGACGCTTAGGCGCGCTTCTTGAATTCGTTGGTGCGGGTGTCGATTTCGATCTTTTCGCCGGTGTTGACGAAGGCCGGAACCTGAACTTCGAAGGTGGTGCCCACCAGGCGAGCCGGCTTCAGCACTTTCCCGGAGGTGTCGCCGCGTACGGCCGGTTCGGTGTATTCCACTTCGCGGATCACGGTAGTTGGCAGTTCAACCGAGATGGCCTTGCCGTCGTAGAAGGTCACTTGGCACACTTCTTCCATGCCGTCGACGATGAAGTTCAGCGTGTCGCCCAGGTTGTCGGCTTCCACTTCGTACTGATTGAATTCGGTGTCCATGAACACGTACATCGGATCGGCGAAGTAGGAGTAGGTGCAGTCCTTGCGGTCCAGCACGATGACGTCGAACTTGTCGTCGGCGCGGTATACGGCTTCGCTGCCGGCGCCGGTCAACAGGTTCTTCATCTTCATTTTCACAACGGAGGCGTTGCGGCCGGATTTGCTGAATTCAGCCTTCTGCACGACCATCGGGTCGCTGCCTACCATGAATACGTTGCCGGCGCGGAGTTCTTGTGCGGTTTTCATTACTAAAAGTCCCAAACTCTTGATTGAAGTCGGAAAAAAGGTTTCCGAAAAACGGCGTATTTTAGCCGATTTCCCGGACAAAGTGCAGCAGTCTGTCGCCTAGATCGCCGTCCGCCAGCAATTTTTCCGGCCAAACGGCGGCGTGCTCGCGCCAGGCGGGCAGCCAGGCGGCCAATTCCGTCCAGGCGGCGGCCATGTCGGCGCCGTGGTTCCAGGTGTGGCTGGCGGCTGTGAGTGCTTGCGCCGCTCCGACGGGCAGCGCCGCGCCGTACTGTGACAAAAAGGCATCAAGCTTGGCCAGATGGGCGGCGTCGTCCTGCGGGTAGATGTGCCAGAGAAACGGCCGGCCCGCCCATTGCGCGCGCACGAAGCTGTCTTCGCCGCGCACCAGATTGAGGTCGCAGGACCACAGCAGCAAGTCGTAGCTGTCCTGGTCTGTCATTGGCAATACCTTGACCGTCAGCTGGCCCTGGCGCGCCAGCATGCCGGCGCGCAATGGGTAGCCGAAGACGCGGGCCGCGTCCGGCAGCGCCTTGCCTTCCGGCAGCAGGCAGGTCACCGGGCGTTCGCCCAGCGCCCAGGCGGCCAGCAGGCTGGTGACGGCCGGGTTTTCATAGGCGAACAGGCTGATGCGCCATTCGTCCGCGGCCGGTTCCGGCAGCTCCAGCAGTTGCCAGTAGGCGCGGCGCGCCAGCGCGTCGTCCTGCCATTGGCGACGAACCTCCAGCAGGCCCTGCTCGCAGATCAGGCCGCCGGTGTCCGCGCCGAAGCCGGGAAAAAAGAAGTGCTTGGTCAGCGGCAAGCGCGGGTGAGGCGAGGGCTGGCGGTGGCAGCCGCGAGTCCAGTCTTCCGCCGACAGGTATTCCAGATTGATCCACACCGGCTTGACCGCCTTGGCGGCCATCGCCTGTTCAAAGTTCTCCGGCAGCCGGCAGCCGAAGGCCTCGATCACCACCTCGGCGGGCACGGTGTCCGCCGGCGGGCCGTCCGCCGGCCAGTGGCGGATGTCGATGTCGGCCAGCCGCTGGACCGGCAAGGCCGGGTCCAGGTCGGGCGCGATGCGGGCGAAGCTGGCCAGGTCGTCCACCCACAGCCGCACCTCCAGGCCGAAGTCGTGGGCCAGCCGGCGCGCCAGCCGCCAGGCGACGCCGATGTCGCCGTAGTTGTCGACCACGGCGCAGAAAATATCCCAGTGTTTGCGTTCCATTGGCGGTGCCGCGCGTGAAAATGGCGGCAGCTTAGCACGCCGCCGCGGGTTAATGAAAAACCCCGCGCCAGAGCGCGAGGTTGCATAAAGATTAAGACGCCGCGCACAAAGGCCTGAGTTCGTAGCGTGGGCAAGTCCTTTGGGCTTGTCCACACTACAACTAGATCAAAACGCGGTGATTGCTTTTAGAGCCGGTTTACGATCTCGCGAGATAAGGCGAAAACCGCTGAGAAAGCGGAATGTACGCGTGGTACATGAGCATTTCGAAGCGGTTTTCAACGCCGTATCGCCGACGCGCAGCAGATCGTAAACAGGTTCTTAGAAAATGGACATCCACAGGCCGGCGGTGGTCGCCGTCATGAAACCCGCCATCACGGCGGCGGCCAGCGCGCGCATGCCGATCTGGGCCAATTCCTTCTGCCGCGACGGCGCCAGCGCGCCGATGCCGGCGACGCAGATGCCCACCGAGCTGAAGTTGGAGAAGCTGGACAGCGCGAAGGTGGAGATCAGGATGGCCTGCGGCGACAGGGTGCCGGCGGCCTTCATCTTGGCCAGGTCCAGGTAAGAAATGAACTCGTTGACCACGATTTTCTGGCCCAGCAGGCTGCCCACTTCCAGGGTTTCGTGCCAGCTCACGCCCATCATGAAGGCGAACACGCGGAAGGCCTGGCCAAACAGGTATTGCAGCGTCAGGCCGTCGAACACGCCGTTAGTGGAAGCCTTGATCATCTCGTTGACGCCCAGCGCCGCGCCGATGCCGTCCTTCACCACGAAGTTGGCCAGCGCGATCATGGAGACGATGGCCAGGATGATGGTGGCCACCGCGGCGGCCATCTTCATGCCGGACATCGCGCCGTTGACGATGGCGTTGATGAAGCTGCCCTGATCGTCGTCCTGGCTGTAGTCCAGTTTGTCGCTGGAGGTGTGGCCGCGATCGGTTTCCGGGTAGATGATCTTGGCGAACACCACGGCTGCCGGCGCGTTCATGAAGGAAGCCATCAGCAGATAAGTGGCGAATTTAGCCTGTTCCGCCGGGTCGCTGCCGCCGAGGAAGGCGACATAGGCGGCCAGCACGCCGCCGGCCAGCGTGGACATGCCGGCAATCATCACGCAGGCCAGCTCGGAGCGGGTCATGTGCTTGATATAGGGACGGATCAGCAGCGGGGCCTCGGTCTGGCCGAGAAAGATGTTGCCGGCCACGGTCAGGCTTTCCGGACCGGACAGCTTCATGCTGCGTTTCATCACCCAGGCCATGCCGGCCACCACGCGCTGCAGGATGCCCAAATGGTAGAGCAGGGCGCTGAAGGCGGAGAAGAAAATGATCACGGGCAAGACCATGAAGGCGAACAAGAAGCCCATGCTGCCGTTGGGTTTGGCCAGGTCGCCGAACACGAAGGCGGCGCCTTCGCCGGAGAAGGTCAGTACTTTGGCGAAACCGGAGCCGAAGGCTTCGAACACCGCGCGAGCGGCCGGTACGTAGTTGATGACCAAGAACAGCGTGCTTTGCATGATCAGGCCGATCAGCACGATGCGCCAGTTGATGGCTTTGCGATTGGTGGACAGAGCATAGGCGGTGCCCAGCAGGAACAACATGCCGACGAGAGCTTGTAAGGTATTCACGAACAACCCTGAGATGAAGGTGCGGAAGCTGACCGGCTGGCGCATGGCGCCGGGCCAGGCGGATCCAACGATTATTAGATGATGATTAGCTAATATTGCTCAAGGTGCGCGATTTTACAGCAAAAATCGGAGAACGAAAGCGATTGCAGCGCTTTGTCATTGATTTTATTCGATTTGGGTGAGGATTGGGCCGGCGGCGGGACATGCGGGCGCGCCGCGTCGGAGCAAAAAAATCCCGGCGCGGGGACGCGCCGGGAGGGGGTTGGGCGAGCGTGGGGCTTCAGTCGCGCCGCGGCGTCTCGTCCTTGGCATCCTTGGGCTTGTCGTCGTCCATCAGAATGCGGTGAGCCGGGCCTTCCATATCGTCGAACTGGCCGTTGCGGGTGGCCCACCAGAAAATGCCGCCGATGACGAAGGCCAGCACGAGGCTGAGCGGAATGAGCAGATACAGGCTTTCCATCAGGATTTCCGTTTGACCAGTCGGAGGGCGTTGCCGACTACGATGAGAGAGCTGGACGCCATGCCCAGGCTGGCGATCCACGGCGTAACGTGGCCGGCGATGGCCAAGGGCAGCGCCACGATATTGTAAGCGGCGGCCCACCACAAGTTTTGACGTATCACAGACAAGGTCTTGCGAGACAGTTCGAAAGCGTTGGCGATCAGTCCCAGCCGGTCGCCTATCAGCACCATGTCGCCGCTGGCGCGCGCCACGTCGGTGCCGCCGCCCATGGCGATGGACACGTCGGCCTTGGCCAGCACCGGCGCGTCGTTGATGCCGTCGCCCACCATCAGCACGCGCTTGCCGGCGGCTTGCAGGCGGCCGACGTAGGCCAGCTTGTCCTCCGGCGTTGCGCGGGCGATGTGGGCGTCGATGTCCAGCTGGCGCGCCAAGCTGGAGACGGGACCGGCGCCGTCGCCGCTGAGCAGGTGCACGCGCAGGCCGCGCTGTTTCAACTGGCGCAGCAGCGGTGCGGCGTCGGCGCGGACTGCGTCGCCGATGGCGAACAAGGCCACCAGTTCGCTCTCGTCCGCCAGCGCGATCAGGGTTTTATCGCTGTGCCAGTCGGCGGAGGGAAGAGGGCAGTCGCCCAGCTGCGCGGCGATGAATTCCGGCGAGCCTATGCGCCAGTCGCGGCCGTTCAGCCGGCCGGTCACGCCGCGGCCAGGATGGTTGCGCAGCGCTTCCGCCGCCTGGTGAGGGCCGTCGCCGGCGGCGGCGAGCAACGCGCGCGCCACCGGATGCTCCGAGCCCTGTTCCAGCGCGGCCGCCGTGGCCAGCGCCGCGGCCGCGTCGCGGCCGGGCGCGGTCCAACTGTCCAGCAGCCGCATATCGCCATGAGTCAGGGTGCCGGTTTTGTCGAAGACCACGTCGCTGATCTTGGGCAGGGTTTCCAGCGCGTGGCCGCGGGTGGTCAGCACCCCCAGCGCCGCCAGGTGGCCGGAGGCGGCGGTCAAGGCCGCCGGGGTGGCCAGCGACAGCGCGCAGGGACAGGAAATCACCAGCACCGCCACCATGATCCACAGCGCGCGGTCCGGCTCGATATAGTGCCAGCCGATATAAGTGCCGGCGGCGGCCAGCAGCAGCAGGGCGACGAACCCGCTGGCGAAGCGGTCGGCGATCACCGCCAGCCGCGGCTTTTCCGCCAGCGCCTGGTCCAGCAGCCGCACGATGCCGGCCAGCCGGGTGTCCTGGCCAGTCTGTTCCACCCGCACCACCAAGGGGCTGGCGGCGTTGACGCTGCCGGCAATCACCGCCGCGCCGGCGTCCTTGGTCACCGGGCGGCTTTCGCCGGTCAACAGCGCTTCATTGCTGGCGCTATGGCCGTCCAGCACCAAGCCGTCCGCGGGGATGGTCTCGCCGGGCTTGACCAGGATCACGTCGCCGGGGCGCAGCTGCGCCACCGTGGTTTCCTCGCTCTCGCGCCTATCCGGCCAGCCGGTCAGGCGATGAGCGAAGGCGGGGATCAGCTTGACCAGGCTTTCCGTGGCCTCGCCGGCCTTGCGCCGGGCGATGCCTTCCAGATAACGGCCGCCCAGCAGCAGGAACACGAACATCGACACCGAGTCGAAATAGACGCCGTGTTCCACCTTGTTGATCAGCGCCCAGAAGCTGGACAGGAAGGCGGTGAGGATGCCTATGGTCACCGGGGTGTCCATGCCCACGCGCCGGGTTTTGAGATCGCGCCAGGTGGCGCGGTAGAAGGGCACGGCGGAGTAAAGCACCACCGGCAGGGTCAGGATGAAGCTGGACCAGTGCAGCAGCCACAGGAAGTCCGGCGTGATCTCGCCGTCCGGCGCCAGGTAGATGGGCACCGCGTACATCATCACCTGCATCATGGACAGGCCGGCCGCCCACAGGCGGTTGATCGCCTGTTTGCGTTCTTTCTGGTTCAGCGCTTCCTGGCGCTCGGCGTCGTAGGGATGGGCGCGGTAGCCGATGGCGCTGACCGCTTCCAGGATGGCGGACAATTGGACCCGGCTATTGTCCCAACGCACGCGGGCGCGGTGGTTGCTGTAATTGATGTCGACGCTGACGATGCCGGGCAACTGGCGAATGTGCTGCTCGTTGAGCCAGACGCAGGCGGCGCAGGTGATGCCTTCCAGCATCAGCGAGGCTTCCCTCAGATTTTCCGCTTCAAAGCGTACGAAGCTGCGCTGCAGCTCGTCGGAATCATAGAGTTTGATTTGCTCCAGCAACTCGCGCGGCACCGGTTCGGCCTGGCGCGCGCCTTCGGTGCGGTGCTGGTAGTAATCGGACAGACCGGACTGGATGATGGTGACCGCCACCGCTTGGCAGCCGGCGCAACAGGTGGGCTGATCGACTTCACGGTATTTGACCGGGAACTGGACGTCGGGCGGCACCGGCAGGCCGCAGTGGAAGCAGTTTTCACTCATGATGGCCGATTGTAATCAATCCGGCCGTGTTTGGCTTGTGTCGGCGCGTTGGAAAAGGCTGTGTCAGCCCCCATTTGCTGGGGGCGTCCGGTCCTAGCTTGGAGTCGTTTAAGCCGCGCGCAATAGAGGCGCCACGCCGCGCAAGCTCAGTTGCTTCAGGATGCGGTTCAGGATCACGCCGTACATGGGCAAGAAGAACAGCAGGCAGATCAGCAGCTTGAAGCTGTAGTCCACTAGTGCTATCTCCACCCAGTTGGCGGCCATGAACGGGTCGCTGCTCTGGTAGAAAGCGATGAAGAAGAAGGCCAGCGTGTCGCTGATATTGCCGAACAACATGGCCGAGGCCGGAGCGATCCACCAGGTTTTCAGCAGGCGCAGGCGGTTAAACACCTGCACGTCCAGGATTTGGCCCAGCGCGTAGGCGGCGAAGCTGGCGACGGCGATGCGGGCGACGAATACATTGAAGCTGGCCAGAGCGGCGACGCCTTGCCAGGCGCCCTGATAAAACAGGGTGGAAATCAGGTAGGAGATCGCCAGCGCCGGCAGCATCGCCGCGAAAATGATGCGGCGGGCCAGCGGCGCGCCGAATACGCGCACGGTCAGATCGGTGGCCAGGAAAATAAAGGGAAAGGTGAACGCGCCCCAGGTGGTGTGGAAGCCGAACACGGTGATGGGCAGTTGCACCAGGTAATTGCTGGACGCGATGATGGCGATGTGGAACAAGGACAGCCACAGCAGCGCGGACAGCCGCTGTTGGCGGGTAAAGCTAAACATGATGTCGGCCTTTTTATTGGATTGGGGTGAGGGAACCCAATGCAGATTCGGTTGGCCCTGTCCGGCGAGGCGGATCAGGGCAAGGGCCGAAATAATACTCGTCCTTGCCTAGCTTGGCAAAGGTATTTGGTATTGCTAATCAGTCGCTTGAGCGTGAAAGGAGGGGGTATGTTGGCAGTTGTGCAGTCGGCTCCGGGCGGAGTCGACACCTTGCGTTTGGACGAGATCGCGGCGCCGGTTCGCGGCGCCGGGCAGTTGCTGCTCCGGGTGATGGCGGCGGGCGTCAACCGCGCCGATCTGGCGCAACGCGCCGGGCACTATCCGCCGCCGCCGGGCGCCAGTCCGATTCTGGGCCTGGAAGTGGCGGGCGTGGTGGAGGAGGCGGATGCGGATTCGTGCTTTAGGCCCGGCGACGCGGTGTTCGGCCTGATTGGCGGTGGCGGCTATGCCGAATACGCGCTGCTGGACGAGGCGCTGGCCATCGCCAAGCCGGACTGGCTGTCCTGGGTGGAGGCGGCCAGCCTGCCCGAGGCCTGGATGACGGCCTGGTTCAATCTGGTGGAAAAAGCGGGCTTGCAGCCCGGCGAGACCGTGCTGGTGCACGCCGGCGCCAGCGGCGTCGGCGCGGCGGCGATCCAGCTGGCCGGCCTGTTGGGCGCGCAGGCTTTCGCCAGCGCGGGCAGCGAGGAGAAGGCGGCGTTTTGCCGCGATCTGGGCGCGGCCCAGGTGTTCAACTACCGGCAGACAGCGGCCTTCGGCGCCGTGGTCAAGGACTGGGGCGGCGCCGATGTGGTGTTGGACCCGGTGGGCGCCAGCTATCTGAACGACAATCTGGCGGCCTTGAAGCCGGATGGGCGATTGGTCAATATCGGCCTGCTCGGCGGCGCCAAGGCGGAGTTGAATCTGGGCGCGCTGCTGATGAAGCGCATCGCCTTGATCGGCTCCACGCTGCGGCCGCAGCCGCTGGAGGTGAAGGCGCGCTTGGCGCGGGCTTTGGAAACCCGGATCTTGCCGGCGCTCGAGCAGGGCCGCTTGCGTGTGACGCTGGATTCCAGCTACCCCTTGGCTCAGGTGGGCGACGCGCACGCCTATGTCGAGGCCAATCGCAATCTGGGCAAGGTGGTGTTGACCTTGTTTCCGGTGTTGGCTGGGTGACGCCTTAAAAAAAGCGCGCCCAAATGGGCGCGCCGCTTTGTGTCAGCCCTTGGGCAAGGGGGTTTTAAGCGTGCATCCGGTTCAGCTGGCGCGCGATGATGTCATGGTTCAGCCACAGCACCGGGCCGGCCGGCGCGGCGGCTTCGTGGAACATCAGCGGGCCGGTGGCGTCGATCACCAGGCTGCTCAGATGGTCGGTGATCAGCGCCTTCTTGTCCTGGTGCAGGTCCACGATGGCGTCGGACGTGCCTATCATCACCTCGGCCAGTTCCGGGCTGTTCGGCATCGGCCAGGCTTCGAAGTTGCGGAAGCCGCGCATCACCTCGCCGCTATTGAGCGCGTCAATTTTTTCCAGTACTTCTTCCAGCGTGCGGCCGTCCTGCAGCAGTGCGGCGCAGGCCTGCCATTGGGCGTCGGCCCAGGCGCCGCCGTCTTCGCGTTTCAACGCGCGCAGCAGCGCCAGCAGCGGCAGCTCCACGCCGACAAAGATGTCCGAGGAGTTGGTGCGGATTTCCGGACAGTTGAACACCGTGGCCTTGACGCCCTGTTCCCAGGCGGCGCGGGCGACGTTTTCCAGGCGCATCTTGGCGTAGCCCTGGGTGTAGTTGGTGTAGGTCTGCCACTGATAATCCCCGTCGATCAGGATCTCGGTGCCGTGGTAGCCGTAGGCGGTGTAGCGCACCTGGCCGCCGGCGGCTTCCAGCCGGCCGCGCAGCGCGGCGCTGCCGTCTATCAGGTACTGGAAGGTGTTGGCGGTGACTTCGTCGAAGTTCTGCAGGATCAGTTTGCCCAGATCGCTGTCCAGCAGCGCCTGGGTGGACAGGAAGCGTTCGCCGCGGCCCTTGTAGACGCGGTTGGCGATGGCCAGGAACACCTTGGCCTTGGGAATGCCGCCCGCCATGGTGTGGGCGAAGAACACATTGCGGCCGTCGGCGATCATGCCGTCCAGCTGAGCCATCGCCTTGGCGACGCCGTCCTTGAAGCGCTGCACGCCGATCTGGCGGCATTGTTCGATGTGTTCCCAGTCCAGCTTGTCGTCCTGCCAGCTTTTCAGGGTCAGGGAGGCCAGCAGCTCGGTCGGCGTCGGCGAGCCGTCCTGGTCAAAGCCGGCCATCAGCGGCACATTGATCACGCGGCCGCCGAGATTGGCTTCGGCCGCGGCCAGTTCTTCTTCGTTCAGCGGGCGCAGTTGGTTGTTTTCGTCGCGGCGGCCCACGGTCATGCCGATGATGTCCATGCCGGCCTTGCGCGCTTCGTTGATCAGGCCATTGGCGTAGCCGCGGCCGAACAGTTCGCCGAACAGGACGAAAACGTCGCCGGGGCGGAACAGGGTGCTTTGCGGAAGTTGTCTCAGGGCGCTTGTTTGAGCCATATCTTAAATCTTTCTCGATGTGGGCCGGCGCGGCGCGTGATGGCGGGGCCGGTCACTTGAATGCGTTGGAGTGATTGCTCGGATCGGGGTGCATTCTACCCGCGATCCGGTTTTAGGTGTTCAGTTGGCCGGCAGCGGCGACAGCGCTTCTATCAGCGCCACTTCCTGCGCATAGCTGAGCGCCTTCATCTTGGCCAAGAGTTTTTCACCGTCCACTTTCCAGTGCTGATCCAGTTCTTCCTCGATGATGCGGGCCTCCACCGCCAGCCACACGCCGCGGCAGGCCGCGGCGTCGTCGAAGTGCACGCCTTTCAAGACTTGGGCGATCAGGTGCAGTTCCGGGTCGCTGAACTGGCGCGACAGCAGCGCCTGTTCGCGGCGCACGATCTCGGCGTAGCGATCACAGATCTGCCGCACCCGCGCGGCGTCGCCGTAGTGGGCGGGCTCGTCGGCCGGAGCGCTCAGCGCGCCGTGCTGGAACCAGGCGTCCAAGGCCGGTTTCAGCTGCGGCAGGTCTTCGTGCCAAACGCGGGTCAATTCTTCGCGGAAGCGGGCGTTGTCGGTGAAGGACAGTTCGTCGAAGGGCATGGCCGGCACCACGCCTTCGTCCAGCGCGCGTTTGCCCACCCATATCCGGCCTTCTTCGTCGCGGCTGACTGCGGCGCGCCAGACCGCCTGCTCCTCGGTGGCGAGGTTGTCGACGTGGATTTCGACATAGGGCGGGGCTATGTCCTGCTCCTCGTCCTCGGTGACGAAGCGCAGCGTGATGTCGAACAGGCTGTGTTTGGCGATCTCCAGCAGTTGCAGGCCGTCTTTGTGGCCGGCCAGCAGATAGCGGTCGCCATTGTCGTAGACGGCCACGTCGTCGATGCCAGCGGCCGGCTTGATCAGCGTGGCGGACAGGGCCTCGGCCAACTGGTTGGCGTCGTTGTGCTGGACGGCGTAGCCGGTGCGGTAGGCCTCGTGCTCGTGCCATAAGGCGTTCCAGTCGTACATAGCGCGTTTCCTCGTCGAAAATCGGTTTGCCGCGCAGTGTACGCAAAAGCCCAGCGCTTGTCGCCCGCCGGAATTTTTGGTATGGACAGTTTTTTGTGCTATTATCCAGCGATTTTTCTGTATCCATCCTCCTCCAAAAATGACCCGACAAATTCGCAATATCGCCATCATCGCCCACGTCGACCATGGCAAGACCACGCTTGTAGACCAACTGCTGCGTCAATCCGGTACCTTCCGCGAGAACCAGCAAGTGGACGAGCGTGTAATGGACAGCAACGATCTTGAAAAAGAACGCGGCATCACCATTCTGGCCAAAAACACCGCCATCGAATACGAAGGCGTGCACATCAATATCGTCGACACTCCGGGACACGCCGACTTCGGCGGCGAAGTTGAACGCGTGTTGGGCATGGTGGACGGTGTGTTGCTGCTGGTTGACGCCGTAGAAGGCCCGATGCCGCAAACCCGTTTCGTCACCAAGAAAGCGCTGGCGCTGGGTCTGCGCCCTATCGTGGTGATCAACAAGGTGGATCGTCCGGGCGCGCGTCCGGATTGGGTGGTGGATCAGACTTTCGACCTGTTCGACAAGCTGGGCGCGACTGACGAACAGCTGGACTTCCCCATCATCTACGCTTCGGGCCTGAACGGTTTCGCCAAGCTGGAACTGGAAGAAGAGTCCGACAATATGCGTCCGCTGTTCAATACCGTGCTCGAGCATGTGCCGACCCCTCCGGGCAACGCCGACGCGCCGTTGCAGCTGCAGATTTCCGCGCTGGACTACTCCACCTACACCGGCCGTCTGGGCGTGGGTCGCGTGCTGAACGGCCGCATCAAGCCGGGCCAGCAAGTCGTGGTGATGAACCACGACGATCAAGTGGCTTCCGGTCGCATCAATCAGGTGCTGGGCTACCAGGGTCTGGACCGCGTGCCGGTGGAAGAAGCCGAGGCGGGCGACATCATCATCATCTCGGGCATCGAAGACATCGGCATCGGCGTGACCATCTGTGACAAAGAGCAGCCGGTAGGCCTGCCGATGTTGTCCGTGGACGAGCCGACGCTGACCATGGACTTCATGGTGAACTCCTCGCCGCTGGCCGGCACCGAAGGCAAGTTTGTGACCTCGCGTCAAATCCGCGACCGTCTGACCAAAGAATTGCTGACCAATGTGGCGCTGCGTGTGGAAGACACTGGCGACTCCGACGTGTTCCGCGTGTCCGGTCGCGGTGAATTGCACCTGACCATTCTGCTGGAAAACATGCGTCGCGAAGGCTTTGAAATGGCCGTGGCCAAGCCGCGCGTGGTGTTCAAGGAGATCGACGGCCAGAAGTGCGAGCCGTACGAAAACCTGACCATCGACCTGGAAGACGATCACCAGGGCGGCGTGATGGAAGAAATCGGTCGCCGTCGCGGCGAGCTGACCAACATGGAATCCGACGGCAACGGCCGCACCCGCCTGGAATACCATATTCCGGCGCGCGGTCTGATCGGCTTCCAGTCCGACTTCATGACCATGACCCGCGGCACCGGCCTGATGAGCCACGTGTTCGACGACTACGCGCCGGTCAAGCCGGATATGCCGGGCCGTCACAACGGCGTGCTGATCTCGCAAGAGAACGGCGAGGCGGTGGCTTACGCGTTGTGGAAGCTGGAAGATCGTGGCCGCATGTTCGCGGCGCCGGGCGAAAAGCTGTACGAAGGCATGATCATCGGCATTCACAGCCGCGACAACGATCTGGTGGTGAACCCGGTCAAGGGCAAGCAGCTGACCAACGTTCGCGCCTCCGGCACTGACGAAGCCGTGCGTTTGACCACCCCGATCAAGCTGACGCTGGAATCCGCGGTGGAGTTCATCGACGACGACGAGCTGGTGGAAATCACGCCGAAGTCCATCCGCATTCGCAAGCGCTACTTGAACGAATCGGATCGTCGCAAGATGGCCAAGGCCAACGCCGCGTCCTGATTCGCGCCGGCCTTGCAAAAACCGCCGTTCCCTTAAGGGGCGGCGGTTTTTTCATGGTTCAACCGTTTAGCGCGTTCAGTTTTCGCCGGCAGTCCTCCGCTTCGGCCAGAATGCGCTCGAACAGCTCGGCCACGCCGGGCACGTCGTCGATCAGGCCCTGGGCCTGGCCGATCAACTGCACGCCCTTGTCGTGGTCGCCGTCCTCTATCGCCAGCCGGATGGATTCGGTGGCGGCGCCGAACTGCGCCAGTTGGCGCAGCGCCTGCGGCTGGCTCAGCAGGCCGCCCAGCACGACTTTGGCGATGGGCATGCCCAGCTTGCGCGCGGCGGCGCTGGCGCGCCAGGCGGCGGCGAGCAGGCTCAGCGGCTTGCGCGTGGCCTGGCGGGCGGCAGGGCTGTCCATCACCCGGCACCACAGGCCGTCGAAGTTCTTGGAGTACAAGGTGTCGGCCACGCCACGTTGGCGGATCATCTCCTTGGTGCGCTGGTGCACCGGGCTTTCCTTGCTCATCGCCAGGCGCGTGCCCATGGCCACGGCGTCGGCGCCCAGCGTCAGCGCGGCAATCAGGCCCTGGCCGTCGGCAAAGCCGCCGGCGGCGATGATGGGCAGCGCGCTGGCTTTGCGGATGGCCGGGATTAGCGTCAGCGAGGTGACGGCGCCGCCGTGGGCGGCGGCCTCGTGGCCGGTGACCAGCAGGGCGTCGGCGCCGGACGCCTCCGCCGAGCGAGCGTGCTTTTCCGTCACCACGGTGGCGATGGCCTTGCCGCCGTAGGCGTGAGCGCGTTCGATCAGCCAATCGCCCTTGCCTAGCGAAAAGTTGATCACCGGCACGCGTTCTTCCAGGGCGACCATGGCGTTTTCCTTGGCGCTCGGCATCATCAGCGTGCAGCCGACGCCGAAGGGGCGGTCGCTCAGTTCGCGCACGCGGCGGATGGCTTGTCGCGTCAGTTCCGGCGTCAACGGGCCGGTGGCGAGTATGCCCAGGCCGCCGGCGTTGCCGACGGCGGCCACCAGTTCCGGGGTGGCGATGTAGCTCATGCCGGGGCAGATCAGCGGGCGCTGGATGCCGAGCAGGCGGGTGATGGCGGTTTGCATGGGGCGGGGCTCGCTTTACAATGTCTGTCGGTCGAGGGTTGGCGGGCGCAATGGGTTGGACCCGGCGCTGTCATTGTTGTCGGCTTTGCCGGAAAATTCAAACGATTGTTTAAATATGCTGCTGATCGTGTTGCTGGGCTGGCTTTACGTGGTGCTGATGCTGGCGGTGGCGCAGCACAGCGTGCTGGCTTCGCTGTCCACCTTGTTCTTTTTGGGTGTGTTGCCCACCTTCTTTGTGGCGCGGATGACGCGGCGAAAACTGCGCCGTCAGCGTGAAAAAGCGCGCGAGGCGCGCGACGAGGCTTGAGTGGATCGCCGTCCGGTGCTAGAATCCCGCGTCCCTTGCCATACCGGCGGGGGAAAATCATCTATTACGCACATCCGCGCCAAAGGGTGCCTCGCTTCGGGGTTGTCTGCGCGGATGGAGGCTTAACCCTTTAAGGAGTTTTTGCATGTCCACCAACGTTACCATGCGTCAAATGCTTGAGGCCGGCGTTCACTTCGGCCACCAAACCCGCTTCTGGAACCCGAAGATGGCTAAGTACATCTTTGGCAGCCGCAACAAGATTCACATCATCAACCTGGAAAAGACTCTGCCGCTGTTCGTGGATGCCCAGGATTATGTGCGTCGTCTGGCCGCCAACAAGGGCTCCATCATGTTCGTGGGCACCAAGCGTCAGGCTCGTGAGATCGTACGTGAAGAAGCTGCCCGTTGCGGCATGCCGTTTGTTGACCACCGCTGGCTGGGCGGCATGCTGACCAACTACAAGACCGTGAAGCAGTCGATCAAGCGTCTTGAAGAGAAGCGCGCCATCCTGGAATCCGCTGGCGATACCGGTTACAACAAGAAAGAACTGCTGGACCTGCAACGCGAAGTCGACAAGCTGGAGCGTTCGCTGGGCGGCATCAAGGATATGAAGGGCCTGCCGGACGCCATCTTCGTTATCGACACTGGCTACCAGAAGGGCACCATCGTCGAAGCCAAGAAACTGGGTATCCCGGTTATCGGTATTGTTGACACCAACAACACCCCGGAAGGCATCGATTACGTGGTCCCGGGCAACGACGACTCCAGCCGCGCCATCCGCCTGTACGCTCGCGGCATGGCCGACGCGGTGCTGGAAGGCCGCGCCCAGTCTCTGCAAGAGATCGTGGCTGCTGAATCGGCTCAAGCCGAGTAAGCAGACGAAAAGGGGGCGCAAGCCCCTTTTTTCAGACCCACGTAATCAAAATCATTCAGGAGTGTGAAGTATGGCGGACATTACCGCAAAAATGGTTTCGGATCTGCGCGCGGCCACCGGCCTCGGCATGATGGAATGCAAAAAAGCCCTGGTGGAAGCCGAAGGCGACGCGGCCAAGGCTGAAGAAATTTTGCGCATCAAGTCCGGCAACAAAGCTTCCAAAATGGCTGGCCGCGTGGCTGCCGAAGGCATCATCGGTTCCTTCGTTGAAGGCGGCGTTGGCGCCCTGGTGGAAGTTAACTGCGAAACCGACTTCGTTGCCAAAGACCCGACTTTCCTGGCTCTGGCCGCCGCTGCCGCCAAGGCTGTCGTGACCGCCAACCCGGCCGACGTGGAAGCGTTGTCCGCCGTGGAAATCGACGGTCAGTCCGTTGAAGACATCCGCAAGGCCGCCATCGCCAAGCTGGGCGAGAACATGACCATCCGTCGTTTTGTTCGCTACCAGACCGAAGGCGCCATCGCGACCTACCTGCACGGCGCCAAGATCGGCGTGATCGTCGACTTCGCCGGCGAAGAGCAAGTGGGCAAGGACGTGGCCATGCACATCGCCGCTTCCAAGCCGATCTGTGTGTCCAAGGATCAGGTTCCGGCCGAAACCCTGGAACAAGAGCGCAAGATCTACACCGCTCAGGCAGCCGAATCCGGCAAGCCGGCCGACATCGTCGCCAAGATGGTGGAAGGCCGCGTCAACAAGTTCCTGGCCGAAGTGACCCTGATGGGTCAGCCCTTCGTCAAGAACCCGGACGTGACCGTTGAAAAGCTGTTGGCCGAGAAAAAATCCTCCGTCAAAGCGTTCGCCATGTTCGTAGTGGGCGAAGGCATTGAGAAGAAAGTAGTAGACTACGCCGCTGAAGTGGCCGCAGCCGCCAAGCTGTAAACGCCCAGTCGCGAGACGTATTGACGGCACCCTGCCTGCAGGGTGCCGTTTTGCAAACTGAAAACCGAATATCCAGCCAAACCCGAGGTTACCATGAGCCAAGTCCCTGCCTATAAACGCATCCTGCTGAAACTGTCCGGCGAGGCCCTGATGGGCGATGACAACTATGGCATCAACCGCACCACGATCGAGCAGATCGTGGGGCAGATCAAAGAGGTGGTGGAGCTTGGCGTGGAAGTGGGCGTGGTGATCGGCGGCGGCAACATCTTCCGTGGCGTGGCGCCGGCGGCCGCGGGCATGGACCGCGCCACCGCGGATTATATGGGCATGATGGCGACGGTGATGAACGCGCTGGCGCTGAAGGACGCGATGACCAAGGCTGGGTTGATCGCGCGCGTGCAGTCGGCGCTGACCATGCAGCAGATCGCGGAACCTTATGTGCGCGGCAAGGCCATGCAATACCTGGAAGAGGGTAAGGTGGTGATCTTCGCCGCCGGTACCGGCAACCCCTTCTTCACCACCGACACCGCCGCGGCGCTGCGCGGTATGGAAATGAACGTGGACATTATGCTGAAAGCCACCAAGGTGGACGGCGTGTACACGGACGACCCGAAAAAGAATCCGGACGCGATACGTTACCAGACCCTGACCTTCGACGAGGCGATCTCGCGCAACCTCAAAGTGATGGACGCCACCGCCTTTGCGCTGTGTCGCGATCAGAACCTGAACATCAAGGTGTTCAGCATATTCAAGAGCGGCGCTCTGACCCGGGTCGTGCTTGGCGAAGACGAAGGCACGCTGGTACACTGCTGAGTTTGAAAATTGCTGAAGGCGAAAGCGGCAATGGCCGTTTTCGCCTTGTCTTTTTAAGTTTCGATTTGGAGTGGACATGATTAACGACATCAAGAAATCTGCCGAGCAGAAAATGCAGAAGTCGCTGGAAGCGTTTAAGACCGACCTGAGCAAGGTGCGCACCGGTCGCGCCCATACCGGCATTCTTGATCATGTCATGGTGGACTACTATGGCAGCGACGTGCCCATCAGCCAGGTGGCCAACGTGACCCTGGTGGACGCGCGTACTATCGGCGTGCAGCCCTGGGAAAAGCCGATGCTGGCCAAGATCGAAAAAGCGATCCGCGACTCCGACCTGGGCCTGAACCCGGCTTCCATGGGCGAGATCATCCGCGTGCCGATGCCGATGCTGACCGAAGAGCGTCGCCGCGACCTGATCAAGGTTGTGCGCGGCGAAGCCGAAGGCGCGCGCGTGGCCGTGCGCAATATCCGCCGCGACGCCAACAACGAATTCAAGAACCTGCTTAAAGACAAGGCCATTACCGAGGACGACGAGCGTCGCGGCCAGGATGAGATCCAGAAGCTGACCGACAAATACACCGTCGAAATCGACAAGGCCCTGGCCGCCAAGGAAGCCGACCTGATGGCCGTCTAAGGAGCGCCGTACCTTGTTTGCAAGCTCTACCAAGGATGTGCCGGAGGTGCGTTCCGTGCCCCGGCATATCGCCATCATCATGGATGGCAACGGCCGCTGGGCCAAGAAGCGCTTCTTGCCGCGCGTGGCCGGCCACAAGCGCGGCCTGGACACCGTGCGCGAGATCGTCGGAGCCTGCAAGGAACTGGGCGTCGAATACCTGACCCTGTTCGCGTTCTCCACCGAGAACTGGCGGCGTCCGCAGGAGGAAGTGTCTTTCCTGATGGACCTGTTCATTCGCGCGCTGGAGCACGAGGTGAGCAAACTGCACAACAACAATATCCGTTTGCGGGTATTGGGCTCTCGCGAGCGTTTCAGCGCGGATTTGCAGGAACGCATTCTGCGCGCCGAGGAAAAGACCGCCGGCAACGATGGTCTGGCCTTGAACATCGCCGCCGACTACGGCGGCCGCTGGGATATTCTCAATGCGGTCAACGGCCTGATCGCAGAGGGCGCCACCCATATCGACGAAGAGGCGCTGAGCCAGCGCCTGTCGATGCCGTGGGCGCCGGAACCGGACCTGTTCATCCGCACCGGCGGCGAGCAGCGCATCAGCAACTTCCTGCTGTGGCAGCTGGCTTATTCCGAGCTCTACTTCACCGAAACGCTGTGGCCGGACTTCGACCGCGCGGCGCTGGAAACCGCCATCGGCTCCTACCAGTGCCGTGAGCGTCGCTTTGGGCGCACCAGCGAGCAATTGCCCGAGCATCTGCGCCGGGACGGGCGCTAGCCATGCTGCTGACACGCGTTCTGACCGCCCTGGTGCTGCTGCCGCTGATGCTGGCGGCGCTGTTTCTGTTCCCGGCCGAAGCCTGGGCCGGCTTCTCCTGGCTGATCATCGTGTTGGCCTTGTGGGAGTTCAGCCGCATGGCCGGCATGGCCGGTACAGGCAAGTGGCTGTATCTGGCCGTTAGCAGCGCGCTGGCCGCGACGGCCTGGTTCGGCCATTACCGGCTGGGCCCGCTTGAGCACGCGCTGACGCTGGCGTTCTGGCTGCTATTGGTGCCGTGCTGGCTGGCCAAGCGTTGGCGTATCCGCCAGGGCGCGACGGCCTGGCTGCTGGGCTGGCTTCTGATGCTGCCGGCCTGGTTCGCCTTCCTGGAATGGCGGCCGCATCCCGGAGCGGCGGACGCTTTCGCCTTGCTGGCGGTGATGGGCCTGGTGTGGGTGGCGGACATCGCTGCTTATTTCTCCGGCAAGGCTTTCGGCCGGCGCAAGCTGGCGCCGTCCATTAGTCCGGGCAAGAGCTGGGAAGGGGTGTACGGTGGCGTGATCTGCGTGGCGCTGTACGTGGCGCTGGTGGATCATCTGGGCTGGATAGACATCGGCTTGCCGATTTGGGCGCTGTTGCTGTTGGCGCTGCCGCTGAGCGCGGTCAGCGTGATGGGTGATCTGCTGGAATCCTGGTTCAAGCGCGCGTCGGGGATCAAGGACAGCAGCAGTTTGTTGCCCGGTCACGGCGGCGTGTACGACCGTATCGACAGTCTTATCGCCGTCCTCGCCGTCAGCAACGCGCTGCGCGCTCTGGGCGGCATGTAACCGCAGGAACACTTTAATGACGAAACCGCAAGGGATTGTCGTTCTCGGCGCCACCGGCAGCGTGGGCGTCAATACGTTGGACGTGGTGGCGCGCCACCCCGAGCGTTACCGGGTGGTGGCGCTAAGCGGCAACCGCCAGGTTGAGCGCTTGTTCGAGCAGGCGGTGCAATTCCGGCCGGCCTACGTGGTGACTGGCGACGCCGCGTCCGCGGAAGCCTTGCGCGGACGCTTGGCCGAGGCCGGCGTGAATGCCGAGGTGCTGCACGGCCCGGCCGCCTTGGCCCAGGTGGCGGCGCTGCCGGAGGTCGACGTGGTGATGGCCGCCATCGTCGGCGCCGCCGGTCTGCCGTCCGCGATGGCGGCGGCGCGCGCCGGCAAGCGCATTTTGTTGGCCAACAAGGAATCCTTGGTGGTGGCCGGCCGTCTGTTCATGGACGCGGCGCGCCGCCACGGTGCGACCCTGCTGCCGGTGGACAGCGAGCACAGCGCCATCTTTCAGTCGCTGCCGCACGACTATGCCGGCAATTTGGACGCCGCCGGCATCCGCAAGATCATCCTCACCGCTTCCGGCGGCCCCTTCCGTCAGTCTTCGGCGGAGGACTTGCTGCGCGTCACTCCGGACGACGCCTGCCGTCATCCCAACTGGGTGATGGGGCGCAAGATTTCCGTCGACTCCGCTTCCCTGATGAATAAGGGCCTGGAAGTGATCGAGGCGCATTGGTTGTTTTCCGCGCCGCCGGAACGCATCGAAGTGGTGGTGCATCCGCAAAGCGTGATTCATTCCATGGTGCAATATCGCGACGGTTCGGTGATGGCCCAGTTGGGCGCGCCGGACATGCGCACGCCTATCGCCTGCGCGCTGGCCTGGCCGGAGCGAGTCGAAGCCGGCGTGAGCTCGCTGGACTTTTTCTCCTTGTCCAATCTCACTTTCGAAGCGCCCGATCTGGAGCGCTTCCCTTGTCTGAAACTGGCTTTCGACGTGCTGCGCCTGGGCGGCGACGCGCCGGCGGTGCTGAACGCGGCGAATGAAGTCGCCGTGGACGCCTTCCTGCATGGGCGCCTGCGTTTCGTCGATATCCCCGCGGTGGTGTCCGCCGCTTTGGATGGCGTCAGCCTGGCGGGCAGCGACTCGGTCGAGGGCTTGTTGGCCAAAGATGAGGAAGCGCGCGCCTTCGCGTTGCAACGGGTGGCCGCATGTTGACCCTGCTTGCCTTCCTGGTCGCCATCGGCGTCTTGGTGACGTTTCACGAACTGGGCCACTACTGGGTGGCCCGGCTGTGCGGGGTCAAGGTGTTACGTTTTTCCATCGGCTTCGGCAAGCCGCTGTGGTCGTATTGGCGCAAGGGCACCGAATGGGTGATCTGCCCGATCCCGCTGGGAGGTTACGTGCGCATGCTGGACGAGCGCGAGGGTCCGGTGACGGAAGAGCTGCGTCCGCAGGCGTTCAACAATCAGCATGTGCTGAAGCGCATCGCCATTGTCGCCGCCGGCCCGCTGGCCAATCTTTTTCTGGCGGTGCTGTTGTACTGGGTGGTGATGGGTCAGGGTGTGACTCAGATCAGGCCTCTGGTAGGCACCGTGGTGGCGCAGACCCCGGCGGCGGCGGCCGGCTTCGCGCCCGGCGACCGCATTCTGAGCGTGGCCGGTCAACCGGTGGCCAACTGGCAGCAGATCCGTCTCGCCCTGGTGGAGGCGGCGATGTCGCCGGACGCCACCGTGGTGCAAGTGGAAACCGCCGCCGGTGCTCGGGCTGAACGCCGCATCGATCCGGCCCGCTTCGGCGACAAGGCGGTGACCGCGATGCAGCAAGGCAGCACCGGTCTGACGCCGGGGCGCTTTTTGCCGGTGATCGGCGCGTTGGAAGAGGGCGGTGCCGCGCAAAGCGCCGGCCTCAAGCCGGGCGACAAGCTGCTGGCGCTCAACGGCCAGGCGCTGAGCAGTTGGGAAGGCTGGGTGGCGCAGGTGCGCAACAGCCCGGGGCGCGATCTGGACGTGAAAATCCAGCGCGGCGCGGACATCATGAGTCTCAAGGTGCGGCCGCAGGCCCACCAGCAGGACGGCGAAGTGGTGGGACGCATCGGCGCCGCGCCGCAGGCGGACGCAGGTTGGGGCCGCCAGCTGCTGTACACCGAACATTATTCGGCGGCGCAGGCCGGCCTGGCCGCCCTGGCCAAGACCTGGGATACCGGCTGGATGAGCGTCAAATTCATGGGGCGCATGCTGATGGGCCAGGCTTCGCTGGATAATTTGTCCGGTCCGCTGACCATCGCCAATGTCGCCGGCCAGACCGCTCGCGAGGGTTTGACGCCTTATCTGGAGTTTCTGGCGCTGATCAGCATCAGCATCGGCGTGCTGAATCTGCTGCCGATTCCAGTTCTGGATGGCGGGCACTTAATGTATTATGTCGCGGAGTTGATCAGAGGCCGCCCCGTCAGTGAGCGGGCGCAATTGTTCGGACAAAAAATTGGCTTCATCTTGCTGGCGTCTTTGATGGCGTTTGCCTTGCTGAATGATTTCAGCCGCCTATTTGGGGGTTAAAACCGATCTATGAAATTGAAATTGCTTGCAGCAGCCGTATTGGGCTTGACTACGGCCTCCATGGCCTGGGCTGTTGATCCGTTCGTCATCAAGGACATCCGAGTCGAGGGCCTGCAGCGCACCGAACCCGGCACCGTGTTCAATTATCTGCCGGTCAAGGTGGGCGACACCTTTAACGACCAGAAGGCCAATGAGGCGATCAAGGCCTTGTTCGCCACCGGCTTCTTCAACGATGTGCGCATCGAATCGCGCGACAGCGTGGTGATCGTGGCCGTGGCCGAGCGCCCGGTGGTCAGCCAGCTCAACATCAACGGCGCCAAGGAGTTCAGCAAGGACCAACTGAAAAAGGCCTTGAAGGACAACGGCTTCGCCGAATCGCTGATTTTCGATCAGGCGCTGCTGGACGGCGCGGTGCAGGAACTCAAGCGCCAGTATTACAGCCGCGGCAAGTACTCCGTGGAAGTGACCCCGTCGGTGACCAAGCTGGAACGCAACCGCGTGGCGGTGACGCTGGACATCAACGAGGGCGTGACCGCGCGCATCAAGGAAATCCGCATCGTTGGCGCCAGCGCCTTCAAACAGTCCGAGCTGATTGATCAGTTCAGCCTGACCACCGGCGGCTGGTTGTCGTGGGTAACCAAGGACGACCAGTATTCCAAGCAGAAGCTGACCGGCGACCTGGAAAAACTCAAGGCCTTCTACCAGAACCAGGGTTATCTGGAGTTCAACATCGACTCCACCCAGGTGTCGATCAGCGCCGACAAGCAGGATATGTTCCTGACGGTGAATATTCACGAAGGCAAGAAGTTCACCATCTCCGACATCAAGCTGGCCGGCGATCTCAAGGTGCCGGAAGCGGACTTGCGCAAGCTGATTCAAGCCAAGTCCGGGGACACCTTCAACAACGAGCGTATCACCGAATCGGTGAAATCGCTGAGCGACCGCCTGGGCCAGGCCGGCTACGCCTTCGCCAACGTCAACGTGTTGCCGGACATCGACCACGAAAAACAGACGGTGGCCTTCACCTTCTTTGTGGATCCGGGCCGCAAGACTTATGTGCGCCGCGTCAACATCGCCGGCAACACCAAGACCCGCGACGAAGTGATCCGCCGCGAATTGCGTCAGCTGGAAGGCGCTCCTTACGGCGCGGACAAGATCAAGCGCAGCAAGGAACGCGTTGAGCTGTTGGGCTATTTCGAAGACGTCAACATAGAAACCCCGGCGGTGCCGGACGCCGCCGATCAGGTGGACATGAACATCAGCCTGAAGGAGCGCTCCACCGGCAGCGTGTCCGCTGGTATCGGCTTCGTGCAGGGTGAGGGCGTGCAATTGTCCGCCAACCTGTCGCAGAGCAATATCTTCGGCTCCGGCAAATACATGTCGCTGGGCCTGTCCACCGGCAAGGTGAACAAGAACCTGTCGCTGTCCTTCACCGATCCGTATTTCACGCCGGACGGCGTCAGCCTGGGCTACGACCTGTACAACCGCGTCTACAACCCGGACGCCACCAATATTTCCGCGTACAAGACCAGCACCATAGGCGGCGCGGTGCGCTTCGGGGTGCCGGTGACCGAGTACGACCGCATCAACTTCAGCATCGGCGCGGAAAACACCAAGATCAGCACCTACGACAACAGTCCGCAGCGTTACAAGGACTTCGTCAACCAGTACGGCGCCAGCAACAACACGCTGCTGGGCACCATCAGCTGGGGCCGCGACACTCGCGACAGCGCGTTGTGGCCGACTCGCGGCGCGGTGATCAAGGTGGGCGCGGACGCCGGCCTGCCGGGCGGCGATCTGCAGTACTATCGCCTGACTCATCAGCAGACCTGGTTCTTCCCGTTGACCAAGACCTTCACGCTGATGCTGAACGGCGAGCTGGGCTACGCCGACGGTTACGGCAAAACCTCGCGTCTGCCGTTCTTCCAGAACTTCTACATGGGCGGCCTGGGCTCGGTGCGCGGTTACGACACCAGCAGTATCGGCCCGCGCGACACCAACGGCGACTACCTGGGCGGTACCCGCAAGGCGGTGGCCAACGCTGAAGTGCTGTTCCCCTTCCCTGGAATGAAGGACAATAAGTCGGTGCGCACTAGCCTGTTCTTCGACGCCGGCACCTTGTGGGATCCGTCGGTGGCCGGCAGTTCCGCTGGCGACGGCATGCGTTATTCCGCGGGCGTGGCGTTGACCTGGCTGTCTCCGATTGGCCCGATGAAATTCAGTATCGCCAATCCGCTGAAGAAGAAGGACAACGACAAAGTCCAGCGCTTCCAATTCCAGCTGGGTACCGTGTTCTAAAATTGACGGGGTTGTTATATGAAAGCATTGCAATGGGCGGCCGTGCTCTTATCCATGGCCGCCATGTCGGCCCAGGCGGCCGAACTCAAAATGGGCTATGTCAACACTGAGCGCATTTATCGCGAAGCCGCGCCGGCCATCGCCATCCAGAAGCGTCTGGACAAGGAGTTTGGCGAGCGGCGCAACGAGCTGAAAAAGATGGAGGCGCGCGCCAAGGAGCTGGAGTCTCAGCTGGCCAAGAGCAGCTTGAATTCCGACGACCGCAAGCGCTATGAGCGCGAGTACGCGGCGCTGGACCGGGATTACCGGGCCAAGGGCCGCGAGCTGTCCGAGGACTTCAACCAGCGCCGCAACGAGGAGTTCGCTTCGGTGCAGGAGCGGGCCAACCGCGCGCTCAAGCAACTTGCCGAGCGCGAGCAGTACGATCTGATCCTGCAAGACGTGGTGTATGTGAACCCCAAGTACGACCTGACGCCCAAGGTTCTGAAGGAACTGGAACGCTGAAGGCAGGGCGGGGCGGCGTAAGCGCCGTCCCGGATGCGCCCGGCTGCGGCCGGTGCGCCAACACATAATTACGGGAGCAAGCCGACCCCAGGTCGGCTTTCGTTTTTGATGGCTTATACCCTCTCATTCATTATCGAAAGGTTGGGCGGCGAGCGTGCCGGCCCGGACCTGACGGTCGGTCGCCTGGCGCCGCTGGAAGCGGCCGCGGCCGGCGACATCGCTTTTCTGGCCAATCCCAAGTATCGCAAGCAATTGGACGACAGCGGCGCCAGCGCGGTGATTGTTTCGCCCAAAATGGCGGAAGAACTGGCGCAGAGCGAGGCCTGGAGCCAGCGCTCCTGGATCGTCGCCGCCGACCCCTATCTCTACTTTGCCCGCCTGGCGGCCCTGTTCCACCCGCAGCCGCAGCCGCAAGCCGGCGTGCACCCCAGCGCGGTGCTGGGCGAGGGCGCTCGGGTAGCGGCCAGCGCGGAGGTGCGCGAGCACGTCAGCATCGGCCGCAACTCGGTCATCGGCGAGCGCTGCCGCCTGCTGCCTGGCGTGGTGGTGGGGGACGACTGCGTGTTGGGCGACGATGTGGTGTTGTACCCCAACGTCACGCTTTACCACGGCTGCGTGTTGGGCAACCGCGTCGGCGTGCACTCCGGCAGCGTGATCGGCGCCGACGGTTTCGGCCTGGCCTGGGATAAGGATCATTGGTTCAAAATTCCGCAAACCGGCCGCGTCATCATTGAAGACGATGTGGAAATCGGCGCCAACACCACGGTGGACCGCGGCGCGATGGCGGACACCGTCATCAGGAAAGGCGCCAAGGTGGACAACCTGGTGCAGATCGCCCACAACGTACAGATCGGCGAGCATTCCGCCATCGCCGGCTGCGTCGGCATCGCCGGCAGCGCCAAGATCGGCGCTTATTGCACCGTGGGCGGGGCGGCGATGTTCGTCGGCCACATTGAAATAGCGGACAAAACTCATATCGGCGGCGGCACCCTGGTGTCGAAGTCGATCAAGACGCCGGGCACCTACGCCTCGTCTTACCCATTGCAACCGATGAAAGAGTGGCTGGCCAACGCCGTGCACGTCCGTCATCTGGACGATATGGCCAAGCGGCTCAAGCAGCTCGAGCGCGAGCTCAAAGAAATGAAGAATCAGGAGGAATCCCCCAATGTCTGAACACGCCGTCACCATCGATGTCCGCGAAATCATGCGCTATCTGCCGCATCGCTATCCTTTCCTGCTGGTGGACCGCGTCACCGAATTCGAGGAAAACAAGCGCATCAAGGCGTTGAAGAATGTCACCATCAACGAGCCGTTCTTCGTTGGCCACTTCGAGCAATACCCGGTGATGCCGGGCGTGCTGATCATCGAGGCGATGGCTCAGGCCGCCGGCATACTAGCCATTCGCAGCCAGGGCGAGCGCGCCGAAAACGAGCTGTATTTCTTCGTCGGCATCGACAACGCCCGCTTCAAGCGCCAAGTGGTGCCGGGCGACCAGCTGACCTTCGAAGTGGAACTAATCACCAGCAAGCGCGGCATCGGCAAGTACTCCGCCCGCGCGCTGGTGGACGGCCAACTGGCTTGCGAAGCCGAAATCATGTGCGCCAAGCGCGAGGTGTGATCATGGCCATCCATCCAACCGCCATCGTCGACCCCAAGGCCCGGATCGCCGACGACGTCGAGATCGGCCCTTACTCCATCATCGGCCCCAACGTCAGCATCGGCAGCGGCAGCTGGGTGGGCCCTCACGTGGTGATCGAGGGCCATACCGCCATCGGCAAGAATAACCGCATCTTCCAGTTCTGTTCGCTGGGCGCCCAGCCGCAGGACAAGAAGTACGCCGGCGAGCCGACGCGTCTGGAAATCGGCGACAACAACACCATCCGCGAATTCTGCACCTTCAACACCGGCACCGCCCAGGACGTGGGCGTGACCCGCGTCGGCAACGACAACTGGGTGATGGCCTATGTGCACGTCGCGCATGACTGCCAGGTGGGCAACAACGTGATCCTGGCCAACAACGCCACGCTGGCCGGGCACGTGCAACTGGGCGACTGGGTGATTCTGGGCGGCTTCACCAGCGTGCATCAGTTCGCCATCATAGGCGAGCACGCGATGACCGCCTTCGCCAGCGCCGTGGCCCAGGACGTGCCGCCGTTCGTGATGGCGCACGGCAACCGCGCGGTGCCCTCCGGCATCAACGCCGAAGGCATGAAGCGCCGGGGCTTCAGCGCCGAGCAGATCCGCCGCGTGCGGGGCGCCTACAAGACGCTGTACCGCCAGGGTCTGTCCTTCGAGGACGCCAAGACCGCCATCCTGGAGGAAGCCGCCGCCGGCCACGACGAGTTGGCGCCGTTCACCCGCTTCTTTGGCCAGTCCGCCAGAGGCATCATTCGCTGAGATCCATGCCCGACACTTTGTTTAAAAGCAAGCGGGCACTGAAGGTCGCCATGGTGGCTGGGGAAGCCTCTGGCGACCTTCTTGCCGCCCACCTGATGGACGCGCTGCTGGCGCGCTATCCCGACATCGAGTTCGCCGGCATCGGCGGCCCGCGGATGGAGGCCAGGGGCTTCGTCAGCCATGCGCCGCAAAGCCGGCTGGCGGTGATGGGCTATGCCGAGGTGCTCAAGCGTCTGCCGGAGCTGCTGCGCATCCGCCGCACCCTGCGCGACCGCCTGATCGCGGAGAGGCCGGACGTCTTCATCGGCATCGACGCGCCCGACTTCAACCTGGATCTGGAAGCCGCGCTCAAGCGCGCCGGCATTCCCACCGTTCACTACGTCAGCCCCTCGGTTTGGGCCTGGCGTCCGGAGCGGGTGCAAAAGATAGGCCGCAGCGTCAGCCACATGCTGTGCCTGTTCCCGATGGAGCCGCCCTTGTACCGCCAGGCCGGGGTGCCGGTCACCTATGTCGGCCACCCGCTGGCCAGCGAGATCCCGCTGTGGCCGGACCAGGACGCGATGCGCGAACAACTGGGGCTGCCGCGGCGCGCGCCGGTGTTCACCCTGATGCCGGGCAGCCGCGTCGGCGAACTGGAACACATGGCGCCGCTATACATCGAAACCGCCAAGCTATTGCTGAAAACCTATCCCGACGCTCAGTTCCTGGTGCCGCTGGCCACGCGTCCAACAATGGAGTTGTTCGACCGCATGCTGACCCGCTGCAAGGGCTGGGATCTGCCCTTGCGCAAGCTGTTCGGCCACGCGCAGATGGCGATGATCGCCAGCGACGCGGTGCTGGTCACCAGCGGCACCGCCACGCTGGAAGTGGCGCTGACCAAGAAGCCCATGGTGATCAGCTACAAGCTGTCCGCGCTGACTTACCGCCTGGTCAAACGCAAGATCCGGCTGCCTTACGTCGGCCTGCCCAATATCCTGTGCGGCCGCTTCGTGGTGCCGGAACTGCTGCAGAAGCAGGCCACGCCGGCCAAGCTGGCGGCGGAGATGCAAAGGCTGTACGAAGATCAGGACGCGCGACGGGAGATGGTGCAAACCTTTACCGAGCTGCATCAGTCGCTGCGCCAGGACACCGCCGCGCTGGCCGCGGACGCGGTGTTGCAAGTGGCGGGGCGGCAATGAGCGGACTTGGTCTGGAGAGGGTCGCCGGCGTCGACGAGGCCGGGCGCGGCCCGCTGGCCGGCGCGGTGTTCGCCGCCGCGGTGATTCTGGATCCGGACAGGCCCATCGCCGGCTTGGCGGATTCCAAAGTGCTGAGCGAGGCCCGCCGGGACGAACTGGCGCTGCTGATCAAGCGCGACGCGCTGGCCTGGTGCATCGCCAGCGCCAGCGTCGAGGAAATCGACAAGCTCAACATCCTGCACGCCACCATGCTGGCGATGACGCGCGCGGTGCAAGGCCTGCAGCCGCAGGCGACGCGCGCGCTGATAGACGGCAACCGCGTGCCCAAGGGGCTGCCGGTGCCGGGCGAGGCCATCGTCAAGGGCGACGCCAAGGTGGCGGCCATCTCCGCCGCCTCCATTCTGGCCAAGACCGCGCGCGACGCCGAACTGGTGGCGCTGGACGCCTTGCATCCGCAATACGGCTTCGCCCGCCACAAGGGTTATCCCACCGCGGAACACCTGGCCGCGCTGGAACAGCATGGCGCCTTGACGGCGCATCGCAAAAGCTTCGGCCCGGTCAAGGCCTGGCTGCTGCGTCAGCAGGGGCAGTTGTTTTGAGCGGCGAGGCCGCCAAATCCTGCTTCCCGCCAGTGGCGAGGCCGGACGCCCGCGTCTTGGTGCTGGGTTCCTTGCCCGGCGACGCCTCCTTGCAGGCCGGCCAGTACTACGCCCACCCCCGCAATCAATTCTGGCCGCTGATGCAGGCGATCACCGGCCGGTCTTTGGTCGAACTGGCCTACGCAGAGCGCCTGGAGGCGCTGCAACAGGCCGGCGTGGCGCTCTGGGACGTGATCGCCAGCGCGCGGCGTCGGGGCAGCCTGGATACCGCCATCCGCGATCAACGCGCCAACGATCTGCGCGAGCTGGCGCAAAGCCTGCCGCGGCTGCGCGCAGTCGCTTTCAACGGCGCCACCGCCGCGCGCGCGGCCGGACAGCTGGACGGACTGGCTCTGGACATCCTGGCCTTGCCTTCTTCCAGTCCGGCGCATACTCTGGCCTTTGACAGAAAACTTGAAGTTTGGCGGCAACTGGGACGATATTTGTAGTTGACGATGGCCGAATGCGCTCGTCGTCGCGATGAAACCATCTGGGGGAGCGAATATGGGCCATTACTGCATATGGTTTGTCACGCCGGACGACAGCGTGATGCGCCGGGCCGAAGTGGTGATCAACGGCGTGATCCATTGCCATCAGGTGCTGGAGGAAATCGAGGCGCAGCTGGCGGTGGACTGCGGCCTGACCCAGGTGATGATCGTGGATTGGAAACGTTTTGAAACGCCGGAACCCGCCAACAAGCTCGCTCACGCGGCCTAAGAAGTTGTTTACGATCCGCCGCGCGTCAACGGGACAGTTAGACAGGAGCGTTGAAAACCTCTTTCTCAGCGGTTTCCTCCTTGTCTCGCCCTAGCCCGCAAGATCGTAAACACGCTCTAGGCGGCTAGCTCTTTGGTAGGAGTCAAGCCCGCAGGCGGCCATGCTATCATGGCCGCCTGAATCTTTATGGGGGCGTCGGCGCTATGCATGTATTGGGTTTCGCCGGCTATTCCGGCAGCGGCAAGACCACCTTGCTGGAAAAACTGATTCCCCGTCTGACCGCCTGCGGCCTGCGCGTCGCCGTGGTCAAACACACCCACCACGATGTGGACTGGGACACGCCGGGCAAGGACAGCTGGCGGCATCGCCAGGCCGGCGCCGCGCAAGTGCTGCTGGCCTCGGCCCGCCGCCGCATGCTGGTGGAGGAGTTGGCGGACAGCAACGATCTGCCGCTGGCCGCCCACCTGGCCATGCTGGGCCCTTGCGACCTGGTGCTGGCGGAAGGCTTCAAACACGAAGCCATTCCCAAGATAGAAGTGGTCAACAGCGCGCTGGCCGCGCCGGCGCTGCATCCGCACGATGGACAGGTGCTGGCCGTGGTCGGCGATCTGCCGCAAACGCTGGACCTTCCCTGGTTTCACCGCGACGACGTCGACGCCGTCGCCGCCTTCCTGATTTCACGATTGGATCTGCCCCATGCTGAGCTTTGAACAAGCCCGTGACTGGCTGCTGGAGCGCGCCCAGCCGCTGAGCGCCACCGAACAAGTCGAATTGCTGGCCGCCGCCGGCCGCGTGCTGGCCGAGCCTGTGCTGGCCACGCTGGACGTGCCGCCGCACGACAATAGCGCGATGGACGGCTACGCCTTGCGCGCCGACGAACAAGCGGCGGCGATGCCGGTGTCGCAGCGGGTGCCGGCCGGCAGCGTGCCGCAGGCGCTGGCCGCCGGCAGCGTGGCGCGCATCTTCACCGGCGCGCCCATTCCGCCCGGCGCGGACGCCGTCATCATGCAGGAACAGGCGGAAACCGCCGCCGACGGCACGGTGAGCTTCAGCCAGCCGGCCAGCGCCGGCCAGAACATCCGCCGTCGCGGCGAGGACATCCGCGCCGGCCAGGAAATCCTGCCGGCCGGCAAAGTGCTGAACCCGGCCGACATTGGCCTGGCCGCGTCCATCGGCGTGGAAACGCTGACGGTGCGCCGCCCGCTGCGGGTGGCGGTATTCTTCACCGGCGACGAACTGGTGGAGCCGGGCCGGCCGCTGGCCGCCGGCCAGATCTACAACTCCAACCGCTACTGGCTGGCGCCGGCGCTGATGCGCCTGGGCTGCGAGGTGATCGATCTGGGCATCGTCCGCGATTCCCTGGGCGCCACCCGAGAGGCGCTGCGCGACGCCGCCGACGCCGCCGACGTGATCATGACCTGCGGCGGGGTGTCGGTGGGCGAGGAAGACCACGTCAAGGCCGCGGTGGAGGCCGAGGGCTCGCTGGACCTGTGGAAACTGGCGATCAAGCCGGGCAAGCCGCTGGCTTACGGCAAGGTGGGGCAGGCGGACTTCATCGGCCTGCCGGGCAATCCGGTGTCCGGCTTCGTCACCTTCCAGGTGCTGGCGCGCGCCTTCCTGGAACGGCGCGCCGCCCTGCCGGTCTCGGCGCTGGCGCCGGAAGGCCCGTATCCGGCGGCCTTCGACTGGACCCGGCCGGACGCGCGCCGCAGCGAGTTCATCCGCGTGCGGCGCGTGTGCGTCGACGGCCACTGGCAGCTGGAACTGTACCCGCAGCAAGGCTCCGGCGTGCTGATGTCCTGCGCCTGGGCCGACGGCCTGGTGCGGCTGGAGCCGGGCCAGGCGGTGGCGCGCGGCGACATGCTGGCCTATCTGCCGCTGGTGCAGTAAGCCGTGCCCGTCGTCCGCTTCGTCGATGAAAACGGCGCGCTGCTCGGCGAGCAGCAGGCCATGCCCGGAGACAATCTGCTGGACCTGGCGCGGCTGGCGGACGTGCCCCTGCACTGGCGTTGCGGCCAGGGCACTTGCGGCACCTGCAAGGTGAGGCTGGCGACGCCGGAGGCGGAGCAGCGGCCCAGCCGCAAGGAACGCAATGTGCTGTTGCGAGCAGGCGCGATTGACGCTGCCCAAGCCGCCAGCGAATGCTGGACCGAAGCGCGGCCTTGGCGGCTGGCCTGCCATCTGCATCTGAGCGAGGACGATTGGGAAGTGGAGTGTCCGGCGTTTTGAGCGCCAACAAAAAGGGCCCGTAGGGGCCCTTGTTTATTGCATTGGGCGCTCAAGCGCTCCTGCGGTACAGCGCGATCGACCCCGCCAAGGCCAGCAAAGCGCCGCCGCTGACGCGGTTCAGCCACTTCACGCCGTTTTCCTGCCACAGCTGCAGCGACTTCGCGCCCAGCAGCGCGTAGCCGCTCATCGCCAGCACGTCGATCACCACGATCACCGTGGCCAAGGCCAGGTACTGAGGCAGCTGGGCCTCGGCTGGAGCGACGAATTGCGGCAGCAGCGCGGACATGAAGAAATAATACTTGGGGTTGCCCATGGCCACGGAAAAGCTCTTGGCGACGGCTGTCCAGCGTGAAGGCTGGCGCGCACTGTCATGCACCGAGGCTAGTTCGCCCTTGGCAAACAGCATCTGCAGGCCGACATAGGCGAGAAACGCGACGCCCAGCCATTTGACGATCAGAAACAAGGTTTCCGATGCCGCTAGCAGCGCGCCGAAACCCAGGCCCACCAGCAGTACCAGCAGCAAGTCGGCCAGCACCGCGCCCAGCATGCCGAACAAGGCGTAGCGCAGGCCGAAGCGGGAACCGTTGCTCAGCGCCAGCAAGACCGTGGGCCCCGGAGTGAGAATGCCTACGGACATGATGAAGGCGAAGGCGAGCAGGGCGGCGGAAGTCATGGTCGGGCCTCTCTTGGTGTCAGGTTTTAATCCGCGGCCTGCTCTTCGCAGCCTGCCTCGGCCTCGCCGGCCTTGGGTTCCGGACATTCCGGGCGCAGCCAGTGGCGCAGCATGGTCAGGGCCACCGCCAGCAGGGTGGGGCCGATGAACAGGCCTATCACCCCCCAGGCGATCAGGCCGCCGATCACGCCCAGGAAGATCAGCGACAGCGGCATCTGAGCGCCCTGGCTGATCAGCAAGGGCTTCAGGATGTTGTCTATGGTGTTGATCAGCAAGAAGCCCCAAACCAGCAGGAAGATGCCCAGGCCGGTGTTGCCAGTGTAAAAGACCCAGGCCGCGGCCGGCAGCCAGACGATCAGCGTGGGCATCTGCGCCACCGCGACGATGAAGCAGAGGAAGCCCAGCACCAGCGCGCCGGGCACGCCGGCGATCAAGAGGCCGATCACGCACAGAATAGTCTGCGCCAGCGCGGTGCCCACCACGCCGGTGGTGACGCTGCGTATGGTGCGGGCGATCACGTCGGGTAGCTCGCCGGCCGGCGCGCCGCCCAGCTTGATCACGATCAGCTCCACCATGTCCCACAGCCGGTCGCCGTTGATCAACAGCAGGCCGGACACGATGATGGCCAGCACGATCTCCAGCAGGCTCAGGCTGAGATTGGCGCCGCCGGACAATAGCCACAACGCGCCTTGGTTCACCGCCGGGCGAATTTTTTCGAAGAAACCCGGCAGGTCGGCTTGCACGCTGGCCCACAGTTTTTGCAGGCTTTCGCCCACCACCGGGATATTGGCCAGCCAGGCCGGCGCATTGGGCAGGGTCAGCTGGGTCAGGTCGTGGGTGAGGCCGGACAAGTGGGGCAGGGTGTCGGCCAGGGTCAGCGCCATCAAGCCGATGGGGATGGCCAGCGCCAGGGCCAGGGCCAGCACGATGAGCAGGGCGGCCAATTTGTGACGCTCCCCCAGCTTTTGCCGCAGCCGGCAATGCATTGGCCAAGCGGAAATGGCGATGATGGAGGCCCAGGTCAGGGCGCCTAGAAAGGGTTGGATCACGCGCAGGCAGGACATCACCAGCAGCGCGATGATGGCGATCTGAAACACCGCCAGGATGCTGACATTGGAGAACGCTTTATTGATGGCCATGGGGCTCTCGGAAAATGAAAAACGGGCCGATCTGGATCGGCCCGCTGATTCTGCAATGCAATGGGCGTGAATGCAATTGGCGCTTGCGGCTACTGTGGGTTCACCGCCGCCAGGGTCTTGGCGAAGGCTTCCGCCGGCGTGAAGCCAATCACGCGATCCGCCTCCTGTCCCAGTTTGTCGAACAGGATAATGCCCGGCGGGCCGAACAGGCCGAAACGCTTGAGCAAGGCCTGGTGCTCCGCGTTGTTGGCGGTGACGTCGGCCTTGACCAGCACATAGCCCTGCATTTGGCGGCCGACCGCGGCGTCAGGGAAGGTTTCCGCCTCCATCTCCTTGCAGGACACGCACCAGTCGGCGTAGAAGTCCAGCAGCAGCGGCTTGCCCTCCGCCTTGGCCTTGGCCAGCAGCGCATCCAATTGGGCGCTGTTGGCCACCGGCTGGAACACCGCCGCGGCCTTGGCTTCCGCCTGGCCCTGACCCAACCAGCGCAAGGGATAGCGCGGGTTGTCGGCGCCGGCCAGCAGACCGGCCAATTGCGCTGCGCCGATCAGCAGCAGGGCCACCCCGGCGGCCTTCCCCAGCCGGCGCGGCGCGGCGGCGTTGCTCGGCAGCGCCTCCAGCGCGCCCAGGGACACCGCGCTGCCTATCAGCAGCAAGGCCCACAGCAGCATCACCAGCGCGCCCGGCAGGAAGGGCGTGGCCAGCCAGATGGCCAGGCCCAGCATTACGACGCCGAAACCGGCTTTGACGGTTTTCATCCAGCCGCCGGCGCGGGGCAGCACATGGCCGCCGAAAGTGCCGATCAAGATCAGCGGCAGACCCAGGCCCAAGGCCATCGCGTACAGCGCCGCGCCGCCCAGAGCGGCGTCGCCGGTGCTGCCTATATAGCCCAGCGCCAGCGCCAGCGGCGGGGCGACGCAGGGGCCGATGATCAGCGCGGACAGCGCGCCCATGGCGAACACGGTGGCGAATTTGCCGCCGGACAGGTGGTTGGAGGTGTCGGCCAGCCGCGACTGCAGCGCCGACGGCAGCTGGATGGTGAACAGGTCGAACATCGACAGCGCGAACACCACCATCAGCGCGCTGGCGCTCAGCACCACCGCCGGCTGTTGCAGCCATACGGTGAGCAAGGCGCCGGTAAGGCCGGCGATGACGCCGACCACGGTGTAAGTCAGCGCCAGGCCCTGCACATAGGTGAAGGACAACAGGAAGCCGCGGCGACGGGTCAGGGTAGCGCCCTGGCCGGCAATCAATGAGGAAACGATGGGCAGCAGCGGGTACATGCAGGCGGTGAACGCCATGCCGATGCCCGCCAGCAAAAAGGTGCCCAATGTGGTCAGCCAACCCTGGGCTGCCAGCTCATTGTTGCCGGCCGAGGACTTTCCCTGAGGGGGGGCCTCCGACAGCCATTCGCCCAGCTTGCCGCCGGCGGACGGCGTGCCGCCCACCTTGAGCTTGTGGGTGTAAGGCGGGTAGCACACGCCGGCGTCGGCGCAGCCTTGCAGGCGTACTTGCAACTCAAACTCTGCCGGCGCGTTGGCTTGCAGCGGCACGGTTATCACGTTCTTGCCGATGAATACGGTTTGTTTGCCGAAGTACTGGTCGTTCTTTTCCTTGCCGGCCGGGAACTGCGGCGCGCCCACCAGGTTTGCCGGCAGGCTGCTGATCTGGGTGCGGTCGCGGTACAGGTAGTAGCCGGGAGCCACGTCCAGCGTCAGCTTGAGCTGGTCGCCGGCGCGTTCCACCTTGGCGGCGAAGGCTTGCTCCGCCGGCAGCAGGTCGTCCTGGTTGACGGCGTGCGCGGGCAGGCTCAAGCCCAGGCAGGCCAGCGTGACCGCGAGCAAGCCCACGATCCGGGATGAGAGAAGCGATAAGTTGATTGGCACGGGATGACTCTATGGTTTATGGTCGTTAGCGTTTGAATGACCGGCGCGCGCAGGCATTGGTTCCATGGCGGCCGGGCGGGGTGCGGAGGGCGGCGGGCTTGGTCGCGGCCGCGTCTTGCTATGCGAAAACAATATGCATTAAATTCAAATTTCGGGCAAACGGTAAGATAGAATATTCATATAAAAACTAGGGCGCAACACCAGACATCATGCGAGAAACGATTCACTTTGCTCATGCCAACAGTTTTCCGGCCTCGGTTTACGGCAAACTCCTGGACGCGCTGGGCGAGCACCACCAGGTGGGCTTCCTCGATGCCATCGGCCACGATCCGGCCTATCCGGTCACCGACTGCTGGCCGCATCTGGTGGAGGAAACCATCGCTCACATCGAAAGCCACTATCATGACCCTATCGTCGGCGTCGGCCATTCTCTGGGCGGCTTCCTGATGTTCTACGCCGCCTTGCGCCGGCCGGAGCTGTTCAAGCGCATCGTGATCCTGGATTCGCCGCTGATGGGGCCGTTCCGCTCGCGCGGCATCTGGCTGGCCAAGAAGCTGGGCTTCATCGACCGCGTCACCCCGGGCGGCAACACCCTGAAGCGGCGCGACAACTGGGCGTCGGTGGCCATGGTTCACGACTACTTCGCCCGCAAGCCGATGTTCGCCCGTTTCGATCCGGCCTGCCTGGCCGACTACGCCGAGCACGGCACCGTGGACGACGGCCAGGGCGGGCGCAAGCTTAAATTCCGTCCGCGGATTGAACATGACATCTATTGTTCGCTGCCGCATGATTTTCCGCGTTATCGCGGCCAATTGAAAGTGCCGGCCGCCTTTATCGCCGGCGTTGGCTCTGACGTGTTGAAACCGGCGGACCTGCGCTTCATGCGCAAACACTTCAATATCCAGGTGCAGATGCAGCAGGGCAGCCATCTGTTTCCGCTGGAACGGCCGGTGGAAACGGCGCAGAGGATACTGAATCTGCTGGAGGCCTGAGTGTTTCCAAAGGCGGTGTCATGTAAAAACAAAGCCCGGCTTAGCCGGGCTTTGTTTTTTCCGCGAGGGGCAGGTTTACAGCATCGCCAGCCGCTGGCGCACGCTGCGCTCGATGCCGGCGGCGTCCAGGCCGCAGTCGGCCAGCAGGCCGGCCGGGTCGCCGTGCTCCACGTAATCGTCCGGCAGGCCCAATTGCAGCACCGGCTTGAGGATGCCCATTGCTTGCATCGCTTCCACACAGGCCGAACCGGCGCCGCCCATCACCACGTTTTCCTCCACGGTGATGATCAGATCGTGGCTCTCCGCCAGCCGGCACACCAGTTCCGCGTCCAGCGGCTTGACGAAGCGCATGTCGGCCACGGTGGCGTTCAGCGCCTCGGCGGCGGCCAGGGCCGGCGTCACCATGCTGCCGAAGGCGAGGATGGCCACTTTTTCGCCTTGGCGGCGCACCAGGCCCTTGCCCAGCGGCAGCGCCGTCATTTCCGCCTGGATCTCGGCGCCGGGGCCGGTGCCGCGCGGATAGCGCACCGCGGCCGGGCTGTTCATCTGGAAGCCGGTGTACAGCATCTGCCGGCATTCGTTTTCGTCCGAGGGCGCCATCACCGTCAGATTGGGAATGCAGCGCAGGAAGGACAGGTCGAAGGCGCCGGCGTGGGTGGGGCCGTCCGCGCCCACCAGGCCGGCGCGGTCGATGGCGAACAAGACCGGCAGGTTTTGCAGCGCCACGTCGTGGATTAGTTGGTCGTAAGCGCGCTGCAGGAAGGTGGAGTAGATCGCCACCACCGGCTTGACGCCGTCGCAGGCCAGGCCGGCGGCGAAGGTGAGCGCGTGCTGTTCGGCGATGGCCACGTCGTAATAGCGGTCCGCGTGTTCCTGCTCGAAGCGCACCAGGCCGGAGCCCTCGCGCATCGCCGGGGTGATGCCCACCAGGCGCGGGTCGCGCTTGGCCATGTCGCAGATCCAGTCGCCGAACACCTGGGTGTACTGCGGCTTGCCGCCGCCCTTGCCGCTGGCCAGGCCGTTGTTGGGGTCGAACTTGGTGACGCCGTGGTATTTGACCGGGTCGCTCTCCGCCAGCTTGTAGCCGTGGCCTTTCTTGGTGACGATGTGCAGGAACTGGGGGCCCTTGAGGCTGCGGATATTGCTCAGGGTGTCCACCAGCACGTCCACGTCGTGACCGTCGATGGGGCCGATGTAGTTGAAGCCGAACTCCTCGAACAGGGTGCCCGGGGTGAAGAAGCCCTTGACGTGCTCCTCCACCTTGCTGGCGATCTCCTTCAGCGGCGGAGCGATGCCCAGCACCTTGCTGGAGCCTTCGCGCATCGCCGCGTAGAAGCGGCCGGACATCAGCTTGGCCAGGTAGTTGTTCAGCGCGCCCACATTGGGCGAGATGGACATCTCGTTGTCGTTGAGCACCACCAGCAGGTCGGTGTCCATCGCGCCGGCGTTGTTGAGGGCCTCGAAGGCCTGGCCGGCGGTCATGGAGCCGTCGCCGATGATGGCCACGCATTTGCGCTCTATGCCCTGAGTCTTGGCCGCCACCGCCATGCCCAGCGCCGCGCCGATGGAGGTGGAGGAATGGCCGACGCCGAAGGTGTCGTATTCCGATTCGTCGCGCTTGGGAAAGCCGGCCAAGCCGCCTTTCTGGCGCATGCTGCCCATGCGCTCGCGGCGGCCGGTCAGGATCTTGTGCGGATAGGTTTGGTGGCCCACGTCCCACACCAGGCGGTCGTCCGGGGTGTTGAAGACATAGTGCAGGGCGATGGTCAGTTCGATGCTGCCCAGGTTGGAGGCGAAGTGGCCGCCTGTCTTGCTGACGCTTTCCACCAGAAAGTCGCGCAGTTCCGTGGCCAGCGGCGCAAGCTGCTGGCGCGACAGCTTGCGCAGGTCGGCGGGGCTTTGAATGGTCTCGAGCAAGGGATACATAGTTTTCTGCTTCTCAGAACGAGCGCGCGACGATGTAGTCGGCCAGCTCCTTCAATCGTTGGGCGGAATCGCCAAATCCTTCCAGCGCGGCAAAGGCCTCGTCGCGCAAGTCGCGGGCAAACTGCTTGGCTTCGGACAGCCCCATCAGGCTGACGTAGGTGGGCTTGTCGTGGGCGGCGTCCTTGCCTGCGGTTTTGCCCAGCGTCGCGGTGTCCGCCTCGCAGTCCAGCACATCGTCCACTACCTGGAAGGCCAGGCCCATGCGCTTGGCGAACACGTCCAGACGGGCGGTTTCCTCCTCGCTCAACGGCCGGCCGGCCATGGCGCCCAGCAAGACCGACGAGCGGATCAGCGCGCCGGTTTTCAGCAAATGCATGTATTCCAGTTCCGGCTGATTCAGCGCCTTGCCCACGCTGGCCAGGTCTATGGCCTGGCCGCCGGCCATGCCGGCGTGGCCGGCGGCGCGGGCCAGGGTGTGAACCATGGCGAGCTGAGCCGCGGGTGCCACGCCCGGCAGCGGCGCGCTCAGCGTGTCGAAAGCGTGGGTTTGCAGCGCGTCGCCCGCCAAGAGGGCGGTGGCTTCGTCGTAAGCCACGTGGCAGGTGGGCTTGCCGCGGCGCAGCACGTCGTCGTCCATACAGGGCATATCGTCGTGCACCAGGGAATAGACGTGGACCATCTCCAGCGCGGCGCCGATGCGAGCCAGGTTGTCGGCCGAGGCGCCCACCAGTTCGCCGGCGGCGAACACCAACAGCGGACGCACCCGCTTGCCGCCGCCCAGGCAGACGTAGCGCATCGCTTCGTGCAATTTTTGCGGCGTGTGCTGATCGGAGGGCAGCAGGCGTTCCAGCGCGCCTTCCACTTGCTGCTGGATCTCGGTCATCCAGGCCATGAAAGGTTTATTGGCCATTGGACAATTCCAGCGGTTTGAGTTCGTTGTTTTCCAGGATTTTCAGCTGCTGTTCCGCGTCGGCCAGTTTGGTCTGGCAGAACTTGATCAATTCTATGCCCTGCTTGTAGGAGCCGAGCGCCGTTTCCAGCGGCATGTCGCCGCTTTCCATCGCCTGGATGATGTCTTCCAGTTGGGCCAGTGCGGTTTCGAAACTGGCCGGCGCTTTGCTGGCTTTAGCCATGGCGTTTTCCTTATTGTGCTTTCGTGGTGGCCGGGCCGTGCGGGTTCCGTCGGTGTCGCGTGGGCGCAGGCGGCTCTTTAAGGCCGTCATTCTAGTCCAATTACCGGGTGCGGCGACAGAGGCGATTGAGCGCTTTCGGCAAGCGCGGATGCTGTTGGGATGCTAACGGCGCGGAAAGGGAACGCGCCTAGCGGACAATTCCCCGTCGCCCGCATTTGCGGTAGGGTGTCGCCAATTGAAAACGACAGGGGCCAGCATGCATTCGCAACCATCCATTCTGATTACCGGCTGCTCCAGCGGCATCGGCTACCACACCGCCGTGATCCTGGCCCAGCGCGGCTGGCGCGTGATCGCCAGCTGCCGTGCCGCCGCCGACGTGGAGCGCTTGCGCAGCGAGGGCATGAGCTGCATCCGGCTGGACGTGGACGACGCCGACTCCATCCGCGACGGCCTGGCCCAGGCGGTGGAGATGGCAGGCGGGCGTCTGGACGCCTTGTTCAACAACGCTGGCTTCGGCCAGCCGGGCGCGGTGGAGGACATCAGCCGGGCGGCGATGCGCGAGCAGTTCGAGACCAATCTGTTCGGGCCCTGGGAGCTGAGCAACGCCGCGCTCAAAGTGATGCGGGCCCAGGGACATGGCCGCATCGTGTTCAACAGCTCCATCCTGGGCTTCGCCGCCATGCGCTGGCGCGGCGCTTACAACGCCAGCAAGTTCGCGATGGAAGGTCTGTGCGACACCCTGCGTCACGAGCTGCACGGCACCAATATCCATGTCTCCCTGGTGGAGCCGGGGCCGATAGAAAGCCGTTTCCGCCCCAATGCGCTGGCGCGTTTCCTGAAGAACGTGGACATCGACGCCAGTTTTCACCGTGAAGCCTATCAGCAGCAACTGGCGCGGCTAAAGAAAGAGGGCCACGCCGCGCCGTTCACCCTGCCGGCCAGCGCGGTGTCCGAGGCGGTATACCGCGCCATCACCGCAGCCAAGCCGGCGGCGCGCTACCGGGTGACGTTTCCCACCAAATTGTACTGGTGGCTGCGCCGTTTGCTGCCAACCCGTTGTTTTGACTGGGCATTGCGCGCGGCGACTTGAGGCGGCGCCAAGTCCTTGGCTTAGCATGAGTTTTTCTATGCATAGGCATGTTTTTTCTTTGATGACATTTTGATAGTTTCTAGTTGATCTAGCCTGCGGATTCGCTTTACAGTCACGGCACTTGCTCATGGCATTTCCTCATGCTGGAGCAGGCATAACAATAGAGACGCCGGGTTTCCCGGCTCCGTGACACAAAGGAGTAAGCGAGATGAATCGCTGGAAATGGCTGCCCCTGCTGCTGGCGGGGGCAGGCCTGTTCGCGTCCGCGCAGGCGGCCGATATGACCAAGACGTTGAAGGTGTCCTTCCTGGCGCCGGAGACCGGCTTCGACCCGGCCAAAATGAGCGACATCTATTCGCTGGGCGTGATCGAGAACATTTTCGACAATCTGCTCAGATACGATTATCTGGCGCGGCCGGTCAAGCTCAAGCCGGGCACCGCCCAGGCGCTGCCGGAGATTTCGGCGGACGGCAAGGTGTTCACTTTCAAGGTACGACCCGGCATCTACTTTGCCGACGACCCGGCCTTCAAGGGCAAAAAGCGGGAGCTGACCGCGGCGGACTACGCCTACAGCATCAAGCGCTTCGCCGACCCCAAGGTCAGCTCGCCCAACGCCACTTCCTATACCGACTACGTGCTGGGGTTGGCGGAGGCGGGCAGCGCGGCCAGCAAGAAAGGGCGCTTCGATTACGACAAGCCTATCGAAGGCGTTAAGGCGCTGGACCGCTACACCCTGCAGCTGACGCTGAAAAAGCCCAATTACAACTTCCTCTACACCGTGGCCGCCAAATTCAGCGGCGCGGTGGCGCGCGAGGTGATTGAAACTTATGACAGCAACACCAACGCCCACCCGGTGGGCACCGGTCCGTTCATGCTGAAGGAATGGAAGCCGGGCAACCGCATCATTCTGGAAGCCAACCCCGGCTACCGCAAGGAAGTGTTCTCCGACGAGCCGGCTGCCGACGCGCCGCCGCAGGACCGCGAGATCGCCGATCAATTGCGGGGCAAGACCCTGCCGGTCATCGGCCGCATCGACATCAAGGTGATAGAAGAAGAACAGCCGCGCTGGCTGTCTTTCCTCAACAAGCAGATCGACTACATCGGCGTGCCCAAGTCCGCCATTCCCTCCACCGTGCACAGCAGCGAGGCCAACCCTTTCCAGGCCAGCCTCAACCCGACGCTGGCGCAGCGCGGCATCCGCCTGCACCACAACCTGGGCATGGACCTGACTTACGCCTTCTTCAATATGCGGGACCCGGCGGTGGGCGGCTACAGCAAGCAAAAGATTGCCTTGCGTCGCGCCATCGCCATGGCCTATCCCAGTCAGGAAGTGATCAAGCTCTTGTACAGCGGACAGGCCATCCAGCTGCAAAACCTGGTGCCCTTGAACATGGTGGGCAACGATCCGCGCTTTCGCGGCGCGGCGGACTTCGATCCGGCGCTGGCCAACGCCCTGCTGGACCAGGCCGGCTACAAGATAGGCCCGGACGGCTACCGCCGCCAGCCCAACGGCCAGCCGCTACTGATCACCCAGGCCACCCAGGGCAGCGCTTTTGACAAGCAGTTCAACCAGATCTGGCAGAAGGCCTTTGACAGCATCAAGCTGCGCGTCACCTTCAAAGTGGCCAAGTGGAATGAAAACCTCAAGGCCGCCTACGCCGGCAAGGTGCAGATGTGGTCGCTGGGCGGTTCCGCCGCCATTCCGGACGGCGACGATTTCGTCACCGGCTTGTGGAGCAAGCAGATCGGCATCGGCAACCTGCCGTTCTTCAGCCGGCCGGAGTTCGACAAGGCCTACGAGGCTTCGCAAGTGCTGCCCAACGGCCCGGAGCGCGACGCGCTGTTCGACCGCATGAATCGGGTGGCGGCCGCCTATCAGCCCTATGTGCTGGGCGTGACCCGCTTCGAAAACATCGTCAGTCACGACTATCTCAAGGGTTACAAACCGCATCCGCTGGCCACGGTGGGCGTGTCCTGGCGTTATGTCGACATCGACCTGAGCAAGCGCCGCTAAGCGCCTTGATCCGGGGCGCAGCCGCGCCGCTATATTCTGGAGAAGCAGATGTTCAATTTCATCATCCGCCGAATCTGGCAGATGGTGCCGACGATGTTCGGCGTCATGCTGCTGGTGTTCGTGCTGTTCAACTGGGTGGGCGGAGACCCCACCTACATCCTGGCGGGCAAGCGCCTGACGCCGGAAATCATGGCCAATATCCGCGCCCAGCTGGGCCTGGACCTGAGCTTGCCGCAGCAGTTCTGGCTCTTCGTCAAGCAAGTGGCCGCCTTCGATTTCGGCACCTCCTGGTCCACCCAGCAGTCCGTCACCGCCACGCTGGCTTCGCGCATCGGCCCCTCGCTGACGCTGACCGGCACCTTGCTGGTGTTCGAACTGCTGACCGCGCTGCCCATCGCCATCGTCGTGGCTTACTACCGCGGCACCCTGACCGACCGCATGGTGACGCTGATCTGCACCGTGGCCATGTCCATCAGTTCGCTGGCCTACATCATCGTTGGCCAGTACCTGCTGGCCTTCAAACTGGACTGGTTTCCGGTGATGGGCTGGGACGACGACAGCCTGTTGCGCAGCCTGCTGATCTACGTGCCGCTGCCGCTGATCCTGGGCATGCTGGTGTCGTTGGCGCCCAATGTGCGTTTCTACCGCAGCTTTGTGGTGGAAGAACTGGGCCACGACTACGTGCGCACCGCGCGCGCCAAGGGCTTGTCGGAAAAAACCGTGCTGTTCAAGCACGTGCTGCGCAACGCGCTGATCCCGGTGGTCACCGCGGTGATGATGTCCTTGCCCTTCCTGGTGCTGGGCTCGATGCTGCTGGAGCGCTTTTTCGGCATTCCCGGCATGGGCAATGAACTCCTGATGGCGGTGGACAAGAGCGATTTTCCGGTAATCAAAGCCATTACCGTGACCATCGCCGCCGCCGCCATGGTGTTCAACCTGCTGGCCGACATCATCTACAAGTGGATCGATCCACGCGTGCAACTCAAGTGAGCGCGGAGCACAAGACATGACAACATTGCACAATACCGCCGGCGCGCCGCCGGCCGCCCCCTCGCGCAGCCTGTGGGCGCTGGGCTGGCAACGCTTAAAGCGCGACCGTATCGGCTTCGTCTCCCTGTGGGTGGTGGTGGCCTTCATGCTGCTGGCCGCCGCCGGTTGGCTCAACCTGGCCGGCCGCGGCTGGAACGACGAGATCGCCGCTTCCTACGCGCCGCCCACCTTGCTGCTGGAACAATTCCGCCAGCAGGAAACCCCGCCCGCCGCCGGCGGCCCGTCCACCGCCATCGTGCCCACCGAACGGCTGAAGCCGTCGGAAGATCCGATCCACGACTGGCTGGAAGCCGCGCGCCCGCACGCCGCCCAATACGCGGTGCCGGAAGTGAAGAAGGTGGCGTCGCTGACCTTCGGCGCGGACCAGCGCGGCCGCGACATCCTGGACAAGGTGATCAAGGGCACGGCTACTTCGCTGCTGGTGGGCTTCTTCGGCGCGCTGCTGTCCATCCTGATCGGCACCTCGCTGGGCGCGATGGCCGGCTACTTCGGCCGCAAGGTGGATGATTTCCTGATGTGGTTCTACAGCGTGTTCACCTCGGTGCCGGACATGCTGTTGCTGCTCGCCTTCGCCGCCGTGGCCGGGCGCGGCATCGCCACCGTCATCCTGGTGCTGTCGCTGACCAGCTGGACCGGCACCTTCCGTCTGGTGCGCGCCGAGTTCATCAAGAACCGCTCGCGCGAATATGTGCAGGCGGCGGACGCCATTGGCGCCAGCCATAGCCGCCGCATGTTCATCCACATCCTGCCCAATGTTTCCCACCTGCTGCTGGTGCAGTTCTCCCTCTTGATGGTGGGCCTGATCAAGTACGAAGTGATCCTGTCCTTCCTGGGCTTCGGCGTGGACGTGCGCCAGGTGAGCTGGGGCTCCATGCTGGCGGAAGTGCCGGAAGAGCTGTTGCAGGGCTATTGGTGGCAACTGGCCATGGTGGTGCTGTTCATGTCCACCTTGGTGACCGCTTTCAGCATGTTGACCGATGCGCTGCGCGACGCGCTGGACCCGCGCGCGGCGGTGAAGTGAGTGGGGGAGAACAAACCATGACCCAAAACCAGACCCTGCTGTCGGTGCGCAACCTCAAAGTGGCGTTCCGCCAGGAGAACGGCGGCGAATTCCAGGCGCTCAAGGGCGTCAGCTTCGACATTCCGGCCAAGCGCACCGTGGCCTTGGTGGGCGAATCCGGCTCCGGCAAATCCGTGACCTCCATGGCCATCATGCGCCTGCTGTCGCCGCAGCACGCCAGCATCCACCCGGACAGCCAGATCCTGCTGCAAGGGCGGGATCTGCTCAAGGCCGGCGGCGCCGAGATGCGCGCGCTGCGCGGCAAAGACATCGCGATGATCTTCCAGGAGCCGATGAGCTCGCTGAACCCGGTGTTCAGCGTGGGCGAGCAGATCATGGAAGCCCTGATGCTGCACGCCAAGCTGGGCCGCCGCGCCGCGCGCCGGCGCGCGATCGAACTGTTGCGCGAAGTGGGCCTGCCGGAACCGGAAAGCAAGGTGGACAGCTACCCGCACCAGTTGTCCGGCGGCCAGCAGCAACGGGTGATGATCGCGATGGCCATCGCCTGCGAACCCAAGCTGCTGATTGCCGACGAACCCACCACCGCGCTGGACGTCACCATCCAGAAGCAGATCCTGCAACTGATCGCCGACCTGCAAAAGAAACACGATATGGCGGTGCTGTTCATCACCCACGATCTGGGGGTGGTGGGCGAGTTCGCCGACGAAGTCATCGTCATGCGTCACGGAGAAATCCGCGAGCAGGGCAAGGTGCAGCAAATCTTCGACGCGCCGCAGGACGCCTACACCAAGGCGCTGCTGGCCTGCCGGCCGCACCTGGATCGCCGGCCGCAGCGGCTGGCGGTGATCGACGACTTCCTGCAACCGGGTGGCTATGTGGAGCCGCCGCAGCGCGAACGCGGCTACCGGGCGGACGACGAGATCATCCTGGACGTGCGCGGGCTGAGCAAATCCTTCGACGTGCGCGCAGGCTTGTTCGGCAAACGCCAGTTCCACGCGGTCAAGGACGTGTCCTTCAAACTGGCCAAGGGCAAAACCCTGGGCATCGTCGGCGAATCCGGCTCCGGCAAGACCACCGTCGGTCTGACCCTGGTGCGGCTGCACCAGGCCAGCGGCGGCCAGGCGCTGTTCCACGGCCAGGACCTGCTGGGCATGGACGCCAAGGCCTTCCACGCTTACAAACGCCGCATCCAGATCATCTTCCAGAACCCCTACGCCTCGCTGAACCCGCGCTTCACCGTGGAGCAGATCCTGAGCGAGCCGATGCAGCTGCACGGCATCGGCCGCGACGGCGGCGAACGGCGCAAGCTGGCGCAGGAACTGCTGGACAAGGTGGGGATGCCGGCCGGAGCGCTGCAGAAATACCCGCACGAATTCTCCGGCGGCCAGCGTCAGCGCATCGCCATCGCGCGCTGCCTGACCTTGAAGCCGGAAGTGCTGATCTGCGACGAATCGGTGTCGGCGCTGGACGTGTCGGTACAGGCGCAAGTGCTGAACCTGCTGCAAGACCTGCAGGACGAATACGGTCTGTCCTATCTATTCATCTCGCACGATCTGGCGGTGGTGAAACACATCTCCGACCAAGTGATGGTGATGAACAAGGGCGAAGTGGTGGAGCAGGCGGACGCGGACCAGATCTACCGCGAACCGCGGGAGAGCTATACCCGCAAGCTGTTGGAGTCCATTCCGCAGGGCTGGGTGGGCATGGCGCCGGCCTAAGCGCTGATGGCCATTCGCACAAAACCGCCGGGAAACCGGCGGTTTTTTCATGCTTTGGCGGCAGGAACTGAAAAAAACGCATCGCGGCGGGAATAAAGCGCGTTGGCCATCCGTATACCCCGGACTGGACGCCGAATGGTCGGCGGTTTCGTCAAGATGGAGCGTCGCGGCGCATAGGCCTTGAGGTGAGGGCCGGCAGTTGCCGCGTGTTCTACAACGGGAGGATGGGCGATGAAAGCATGGATGGCGGTGGCGCTGACGGCGCTGAGCATGGGCGCGTTGGCCGGGGAGGCGGCGTCGCGGCGCGACGGCGCGCTGGTGGACGCGCAAGGCATGACGCTATACGTCTTCGACAAGGATGCGGCCGGCAGCGGCCGCAGCGCGTGCAATCAGGCTTGCGCGGCGCTGTGGCCGCCCTTGCTGGCGGCGGCCGAGGACAGCGCGCCGGAGGGTTTCAGCCGGATCCGCCGCGACGACGGCCAGACGCAGTGGGCGTATCAAGGCAAGCCCTTGTACCGTTTCGCCAAAGACGGCAAGCCGGGCGAGCGCGCCGGCGACGGCTTCAAGGAGGTATGGCATGTGGCGCGTTAAAGCGAGGGCGGCGCTGCTGTTGGCGGCGTTGTCGACACCCTTGGCCTGGGCGCAGGAGCCGGCGGCTTTCGATCCGCAAATCCGCAACAACACCCTGGCGGTCAATCCTGCGGAAACGCTGGCCCTGGCCGGCAACAGCTCCCGCGGCACGCTGCTGGCCTATGACTTGCGCGCCGGCAAGCTGCTGCGCGAACTGCCGGGCTTTGTCACGCCGCGCAATATCGTGTTTGCCCCAGACGGGGAACGCTTCTACGTCTCGGACAGCAGCAAGGGCGTGGTGGAGCGCTGGCACGCGGGCAGTTGGACGCGGGAAGCCAGCCTGGCCATCGGGCCGGGGGCTTTCGGCACCGCGCTGAGCCGGGACGGCAGCCGGCTATACGTCAATAATCAGGCCGCCGGCAGCCTGACCGTGGTGAACCTCCCGCAATGGAAGGTGGAAAAAGTGCTGACCGGCTTCGCTCAGCCGCGCCAGGGCATCAAGGTGTCGCCGGATGGCGGCACCGTGTTCGTCACCAACTTCCTGGGCGACAAGATCACCCTGGTGGACGCGGCCAAGCTGGAGACCCGCGCCGAGGTGGGCGGTTTCGACAAGCTGCGCGCCATCTCCGTCAGCGGCGACGGCCGCAGCGTGTTCGCCGCCAACAGCGGCGCGGATACGCTGTCCTGGGTGGATGTGCCCAGCCGGGCCGTGATCAAGACGGTGAAAGTGGGGCAGGAGCCTTACGGCGCGGCCTTGAGGCCGGATGGGCGCTTCTTGTATTCCGGCAACCTCAAGAGCCACTCGCTCACTGTGGTGGCCTTGCCGGCGTTCAAGGCGGTGGGGGAAATCACCGGCTTCAGCGGGCCGCGCCAGGCCATCAGCTTCAGCCGGGACAGCGGCAAGGCCTGGGTGTTGAACGAAGATTTGGGCATTGCGGAGGTGGATTTGACGCGCAAGGCCATTGTCCGGGTGCTGGCCCCCGCCGCTGGATGAGCGAGGCCGCCCAACAGCGCTTCCACCATTTGTTGGTGGACTGCATTCCGCGTTTGCGGCGTTATGCCCGCGCCCTGGTGTTTGATCAGGGCGCGGCGGACGATCTGGTGCAGGACACGCTGGAGCAAGCCTGGCGCAAGTGGCGGCAATGGCGGGAGGACCGCGACTTGCGCCCCTGGCTGTTCGGCATCATGCACCGGCTGCACATTGACGACTTCCGCCGTTACGGCGCCAGGCGGCAGCCGCTGTCGGAGGATATGGCCGAGCTGACGGTGGACGCGCCGCAGGAGCGCGGGCTGGCGCTGCGCGAACTGGCGGCCAATCTGGCCCGGCTGCCGGAGGAACAGCGCGCCGTTCTGCTGTTGTTGGCGCTGGAGGACATGAGCTATCAGCAAATTGCCGCGGCGCTGGACATTCCGCTGGGCACGGTGATGTCGCGGCTGAGCCGCGGGCGCGAACGCTTGCGCGGTTTGATGGAGGCGGGCGCCGCGCCGGCCGTCGGAGGAGGGGTTTGATGGAAACGGTCACGGAACAGGAATTGCAGGCTTATCTGGACGACGCCTTGCCGCTGGAGCGGCGCGCGGCGGTGGAGGCCTATTTGGAAAACCACCCGGAGGCGCGGGAGCGGCTGCGGGCTTACCGCCGCTTGCAAGACGACATCGGCGCCTTGTTCGAGCCGGCCTTGCGAGAGCCTATCCCGCCGCGTCTGCTGGCCGCCGCGCTGCCGCCGCCGGCCCCGCTGCGGCGAGGGTGGAGCGTGCCATGGTGGCAGGGCGCGGCCGCGTCCCTATTGATGTTGGCGCTGGGCGGCGGCGGCGGCTGGTTGCTGCGCGGTCAGCAGCAAGCGCCGGCTGCGCCGTTGGTTGCCGCGGCGGACAGCCAGGAGCGCCTGCCCAGCTTGGCGGCGATGGCGCATGTGGTGTACAGCCCGGATGTGAAGCGGCCGGTGGAAATCGACGCCGAGCATCAGGACCAGCTGGTGGCCTGGCTGTCCAAGCGCCTGCAAAGCCGGGTGAAGCCGCCGCTGCTGAGCGCGCAAGGGTATGAGTTGATCGGCGGCCGGCTGTTGCCGGGCGAACAAGGGCCGGTGGCCCAGTTCATGTACCACAACGCCGCCGGTCAGCGCATGACCTTGTACGTGGCCACCACGGCCGCGGCGCGTCGCGACGCCGGCTTCCGCTTCGCCAGCCAGGGGCCGGTGAATGTGTTTTATTGGTGGGACGGCCGCTTCGCCTATGCCTTGTCGGCCGGCTTGGCGCGGGATGAACTGGGGAGATTGGCGGAGGCGGCGCATCGTCAGTTGCGGGTTTCTTGAGAACGTGTTTACGCTCTCGCGAGCTAAGGCGAGACAAGGCGAAAACGAGCGAAAAAGCGGAATGTACCGGTGGTACATGGGCACTGAGCTTGGTTTCAACGCCCATTTCTATCCATCCCGCCGACGCGCAGCAGATCGTAAACAGGTTCTGAGCCGCAGCGTAAAAAAACGCCGCCGGTTGGCCCCGGCGGCGTTGTCTTTTGACGGCTGGCCTAAGTTCAGGCCGCGTCGTTCACCCAGCGGATGGCTTGGGCCGGCGCAACCTTGTTCTCGGTCACGATCTGCAGGGCCAGGCCGCCGCAGGAGGTTTCACGGTACTTGGCGTCCATGTCCTTGCCGGTTTCGTACATGGCGGCGATCACCTTGTCCAGCGACACCTTGGGGCTGCTGACGCGGTGCATGGCCATGCGCGCGGCGTTGATGGCCTTGACCGCGGCGATGGCGTTGCGCTCGATGCAGGGAATCTGCACCTGGCCGCCCACCGGGTCGCAAGTCAGGCCCAGGTTGTGCTCCATGGCGATTTCCGCCGCCATGCACACCTGGGACGGGCTGCCGCCCATCAGTTCGGTCAGGCCGGCCGCGGCCATGGAACAAGCCACGCCCACCTCGCCCTGACAGCCCACCTCGGCGCCGGAGATCGACGCGTTCAGCTTGAACAGGCAGCCAATGGCGCCGGAAGACAGGAAGAAGCGCAGGCAGCTGTCCTCGTCCAGCGGCTGGATGAAGTGGTTGTAGTAGGCCAAGACCGCCGGCACGATGCCGCAGGCGCCGTTGGTGGGCGCGGTGACCACGCGGCCGCCGGCCGCGTTTTCTTCCGACATCGCCATCGCGTACATATTGACCCAGTCCATCACGCTCATCGGGTCATTGGCCACTTGCAAGGAGCTGGTCAGCATGCGGTGCAGCGCCGGCGCGCGGCGCGGAATCCGCATCGGGCCGGGCAGATTGCCCTCGGTGCGCATGCCGCGGTCTATGCTGGTCTTCATCACATCCCACACCTTGGCGAAGTGCTGCTCGACATCCTTGGCTTCGTGGAAGGCTTTTTCGTTTTCCATCACCAGCGCGGAAATGGACAGGCCGGTTTCCTCACACATATCCATCATCTGCTGCGCGCTGAGGAAGTGATAAGGCACCGGGGTGTCGCTGCAGGAGCTCTGATTGAAATGCTCCTCGTCCACGATGAAGCCGCCGCCGATCGAATAATACGTCTTGGTCAGCACGCACTCGTCGCCAACAAAGGCGTGGATCTGCATGCCGTTTTCGTGCATCGGCAGGTTGGCGGTGTGGAAGTCCATATCAAAGCCCACGCGCTGATGGGTGCGGCCCAGCGTCAACTGGTGGGTTTTTTCCACATCGGCGATCAAGGCCGGAGTCTGTTCCGGGTCCACGGTGTCCGGCAGATTGCCGGCCAGGCCCAGAATGATGGCGTGGTCGGTGCAATGGCCCTTGCCGGTCAGGGCCAGCGAGCCGTAGCAATCCACGTGGACATGGGTGACTTGGTTGAAGCGGCCGGTTTCCTTGAGCGAGCCCAGGAACTGGTGGCCGGCTTTCATCGGACCGACGGTGTGGGAACTGGAGGGGCCTACGCCGATTTTGTAGATATCAGTCATGCTGAACATGATTGCTTACCTCTTGGCTTGATACTTTGGCTTGATGCTGAGGAACCCGGCCGGCCGTGACCGGCCGGGCTGTCAGAGAAGGGCGATCAGGCGAACAGATCGTAGAAGATGGCGGAGATGGCGATCAGGCCGATCAGAACCACGAAGATGTTGCTGGCGGCGCCGGAGTATTTCTTCATGGCCGGCACTTTGGCGATGGCGTACATCGGCATCAGGAACAGCAGCATCGCGATGACCGGGCCGCCCAGGGTTTCGATCATGCCCAGGATGCTGGGGTTGAAAGTGGCTACAGCCCAGGTGGTGATGATCATGAACACGGCGGTGAAGCGGTCCAGCTTGGCGGTTTCGATAGTCTTGCCGCTCTGGCGCAGCTGTTTGATGATCAGGCCGTTGAAGCCTTCTTTGGCGCCCAGGTAGTGACCCAGGAAGGACTTGCTGATGGCGACCATGGCGATCAGCGGAGCCACCCATTCAATCACCGGGTTGCGGAAGTGGTTGGCCAGGTAGGACAGGATGGAAATGTTCTGCGCTTTGGCGGCGGCCAGGTCGGCCGGGGACAGGCTGAACACACAGCTGAACACGAAGAACATCACCGACAGCACCATCATGACGTGAGCGCGGATCAGTACGCGGCCGGCGGCCGGTTCTGCGGCGTCGCCATGCAGCTTCTGCTGGTCAACCGAGAAGGACGAAATGATGGGCGAGTGGTTGAAGGAGAACACCATGACCGGGATGGCCAGCCACAGCGTCTTGTAGAACGCGCCGTGGGACAGGGCGTCGCCCAGGCTGCCGGCTTGCTGGATGGCCGAGCTGTTCCATTCCGGAACCAGGTACAGCGCCAGCAGCATCAGGCAGGCGACAAAGGGGTAAACCAACACGCTCATGGCCTTGACGATCATCTTCTCGCCCAGGCGCACGATGGCCATCAGACCCAGGATCAGGATCAGCGACAGAATGGCGCGCGGCGGAGCGGACACGCCCAGCTGGTTGACCATGAAGGACTGCACGGTGTTGGTGATGGCCACGCTGTACACCAACAAGATGGGGTAGATGGCGAAGAAGTACAGCAGGGTGATCAACTTGCCGGCGCCCACGCCGAAGTGCTCTTCCACGACTTCAGTGATATCCGCGCCCGGCTTGGAGCTGGACAGCACGAAACGGGTGAGGCCGCGGTGAGCGAAGAAGGTCAGCGGCAGGGCCAGCAGCGCCATGACGATCAGCGGCCACAGGCCGCCGATGCCGGCGTTGATGGGCAGGAACAGGGTGCCGGCGCCAATGGCGGTGCCGTACAGACCCAACATCCAGACGGTATCTTGCTTGGTCCAAGAGGACGAAGCGCCTGATTTGGGCAGGGGGGTGGAAACGGCTTGAGACATGATATTGGCCTTCATAAAAGACAAATGGGGTAATCGTTTTGACGTGCCGCTCAGCGACGCGCCGTTTATCTCTTGCTAGCTAGACTTTTAGTCAGTAGCGGGAACCGCTGATTAGTGAGTCACGCTTCATTGATGTGCATGGTATAGGCAGTTGTACCGCAGCGGTTACACCTTTCAGAACATCAGTTGATTCTAATCAACTTTATTTTGAAGCAAAACGAACATCCGAACAATTGCTATTTGCTGTTGATGTCTTATCAATATCATGATGATTGCTTATTTTTGGTTTAAAAACACGAAAAATAAAGGGTAATCATTATAAAATGGCTTAGAAGTGCACCAATATGGGGAATATTCCAATTTTCGGATTGTTTTGTTTTCATGTTGCTTTGCTGATTGTTGCTGAGTGAAATCGAGCGCTTGCTTGAAAAAGTGCATCGACTTTGCACAATAGTTCTAGGCAGTTGTAGCACGGAGCAACACGCCAATGGCATGGTGTGCGCTATGGCTTAGGTGTGGGGCGCTGATGTGGAGAGGGTGAAAAAAAGGTTGGCGATTGTTTTGTAAGTTGATGAATATAATGAGTTAATTTAAGGTTTGTGCCGAGGGTAGGGGTAGCGGGGTAGGTGTTGGGAGCAGGGGTTTACGTCAAGATATTTGCTATATCAGTCTGGCGGGGAAGAGGCTGTGGAGTATCATAATATGAAATTTGAGCGACAAAATTGTTTTCGAAAACGAACAAAAATATTTCAAAACGAACAATATTTGGTTGGTTTCCAACATGCCATCGGCGTTCAAACGATCGTTTGTCTATTATCTATATGATTTTCATGGTGTTTTTTATTGTTGGCTATCGAGCTTTCCATTCGCCTAAGAGCCTGTGCAAAGTCTCGCGAGCAAGAACGAGGCGTGACCTTGTCGTTGAAGATAAGGAATGTACAAGCGGTGCATGAGCATTCTGAAGCCGCTTGTAGGTCTCTATCTGACTGTTCCGCAGAAGCGCGGCAAACTTTGAAGTTCGTAAGGAGGGCTGGCGGCCTTAGAACCTGTTCACGATCTGCTGCGCGTGGTGAGACGCCTCACGGTGAGTACGGCTTCGAAATGCTCATGTACCACTCGTAAATTCCGCTTTCTCAGCTGTTTTCGTCTTGTCTCGCTTTGGCTCGCTAAACCGTAAGCACGCTCTTAGGTGGTGGCTGAACCGCGGCGGGGCCGAAAATCCCTTGCCGGACATGTTGTAAAAAGAAAGGCTTGAGTAGAAGTGTGCAAGGGAAAGACCTGCGTTTGATAGTTATCAAACAACAATGATGCAATACGAACATAAAATTTTCGTGAACCAACAATCAGCGCATCCGTTCGCATGGGAACCAACCTCCTAGGTGGCCAACAAACACATTGCAGGAACTGGGCTTGAGCCGGCCTCTCCGCCAGCCAGCCTTAGAGACGGCATGATCAGTTGATAGGCTTTCTAATAAGGTTGGCCCGCATGACAGCGGCTCTGCTCAAGCTCGCGAAATGAAAAACATGAATCACGCCTCCACACTCGCCTACGTCGCGGCCGAAGCCGCCTCCAAACAGACCGTGCTGCGACAGCACCCCGGGCGCTACCTATTAAGCGCCGGCATGGCCGGCGCGCTGATCGCCGTCGTGCTCAGCGTCAGCCTCAAGCTGGGCCAGGTCTTCTTCGCCGTCGGCTCTCCCGGCTACTACATCGCCGTGGCCGGCTTCTTCGGCGTGGCCCTGGTCAGCATCATCGTTTGCAAGCTGGAGCTGTTCACCAGCAACGTCATGTACTTCAGCATCGGCGTGCTCAGCGGCGATTGCCGCGTGTGCAATCTGCTGCGCAGCTGGACCATGGTCTATCTGGGCAATTTGCTGGGCGTGTTGTTGTTCACCGCGGTGTTTGCCGGAGCGGGCGGCATGGGCAGCCTGCCGGCCGACCATCTGCTGTTCAACGTGGCCGCGCACAAGGTTCACGCCGGCGCTTGGGAAATCTTCTGGAAGGGCGCGCTGTGCAACTGGGTGATCTGTCTGGCGGTATGGGTGCCGTTGCGCATGGCCGGCGACGCGGCCAAGATGCTGATGATCCTGCTGCTGGTCTTCGTGTTCTTCTTCTCCGGCTTTGAGCACAGCATCGCCAATATGGCCTTCTTCTCGCTGGCCCTGTTGCACGGCATGCAAGGCCTGGACGCCGCCGCTATCCTGCACAATATGATTCCGGCCACCCTGGGCAATATCGCCGGCGGCGCGCTGGGCGTGGGCCTAGTGGTCTACTTGCTGGAGCGTCACACCCTGCCGGTGCGTCGCGAAGCCGCAAAACCGGCCGCGACGGCGCTCGGAAGCCGTGTTTGATGTTCGTTTTCGAATGTAATGCGCCGGCTACAATGACGGCGTGTTGATGGTGGATTTCAGGGTATTGAAAATAAAGCGTTTTTTAAGGAATTTTGCCGGCGCGGCACCCGGTTTGGAAACCGGGTTTTAGTCTGCGGCATTTGATCTTGATCAAACGATTTTTTTCGAAACCGAATGTACAATATGTTCAGTACTCAACATTTACTGATAGTTACTAGGAGGCACACATGGATGCTCTGAATCGTGACGCGACTCAAGCCAACCCCTGGCGCGATTTCACCGGTGGTGAATGGCAAAGCAAGGTGGATGTCCGCAACTTCATCCAGCTGAACTACAAGCCGTTTGAAGGCGACGCCAGCTTCCTGGCGCCCGCTACCGCGCGCACCCAAAAGCTGTGGGACACCCTGAGCGAGTTGCTGAAAGAAGAACGCGCCCGTGGCGTGCTGGACGTAGCCGCGGACCGCGGCAGCTCCATCACCGCGCATGACGCCGGCTACATCGACCAAGCCAGCGAAGTCATCGTCGGCCTGCAAACCGATGCGCCGCTCAAGCGCGCCATCATGCCCAACGGCGGTCTGCGCATGGTTGAAAACGGCCTGGAAGCCTTCGGCTTCAAGCTGGACCCGGTCATCAAGGACGTGTGGACCCACTACCGCAAGAGCCACAACCAGGGCGTGTTCGACACCTACACCCCGGACATCATGGCCGCGCGTAAATCCGGCGTGATCACCGGCTTGCCGGACGCCTACGGCCGCGGCCGCATCATCGGCGACTACCGCCGCGTGGCCCTGTACGGCACCGACTTCCTGCGCGCCGAACGCCAAAAAGTATTCCATGAGCTGGACGACGCCGTTTTCAACGAAGACGTGCTGCGCCTGCGCGAAGAACTGTCCGAACAATTCCGCGCGCTGGACGAACTGAAGCAAATGGCCGCCAAATACGGCTTCGACATCAGCCGCCCGGCCGTCAACGCCCGCGAAGCGGTGCAGTGGACCTACTTCGCCTACCTGGCCGCCGTGAAAGAACAAAACGGCGCCGCCATGTCCTTCGGCCGCGTCGCCACCTTCCTGGACGTCTACATCGAGCGCGATCTGGCCTCCGGCGCGCTGACGGAAGAACAAGCCCAGGAAATGATCGACGACCTGGTGATCAAGCTGCGCATCGTGCGCTTCCTGCGCACCCCGGAATACGACCAACTGTTCTCCGGCGACCCGACCTGGGTGACCGAATCCATCGGCGGCATGGGCGAAGACGGCCGCACCCTGGTGAGCAAGAGCAGCTTCCGCTTCCTCAACACCCTGTACAACCTGGGCCCGGCGCCGGAACCCAACCTGACCGTGTTGTGGTCCACCCAGCTGCCGCGCGGCTTCAAAGACTTCTGCGCCAAAGTGTCCATCGACACCAGCTCCATCCAGTACGAAAACGACGACCTGATGCGTCCGCACTGGGGCGACGACTACGGCATCGCCTGCTGCGTCTCCGCGATGCGCATCGGCAAGCAAATGCAATTCTTCGGCGCCCGCGCCAACCTGGCCAAAGCCATGCTCTACGCCATCAACGGCGGCGTGGATGAGAAATCCGGCCTGCAAGTGGCCAAGGGTTTTGAGCCGATCAAGAGCGACGTGCTGACCTACGACGAACTGATGCCCAAGTTCGACCTGCTGATGGACTGGCTGGCCGCCACTTACGTCAAGGCGCTGAACTGCATCCACTACATGCACGACAAGTACGCCTACGAACGCATCGAAATGGCGCTGCACGACCGCGACATCCTGCGCACCATGGCTTGCGGCATCGCCGGCCTGTCCGTGGCCGCCGACTCCCTGTCCGCCATCAAGCACGCCAAAGTGCACATCATCCGCAACGAAGCGGGCCTGGCGGTGGACTACAAGATCGAAGGCGACTACCCGGCTTACGGCAACAACGATGACCGCGCCGACAGCATCGCGGTATGGCTGACCGAAACCTTCATGGACAAGATCAAGGCCCAGCCGCACTTCTATCGCAATGCCATGCCGACTCAGTCCGTGCTCACCATCACCTCCAACGTGGTGTACGGCAAGAAAACCGGCAACACCCCGTGCGGCCGCCGCGCCGGCGAACCGTTCGCCCCAGGCGCCAACCCGATGAACGGCCGCGACGTGAAAGGCTTTGTCGCCGCAGGCGCATCGGTAGCCAAGCTGCCGTACGAAGCCGCGCTGGACGGCATCAGCTGGACCGCCTCCGCCACCCCGGACGCATTGGGCCATAGCGAAGAAGAACGCGTAGCCAACCTGGCCAACTGCCTGGACGGCTTCTCCGACGCCGGCGGCTTCCACGTCAACGTCAACGTGTTCAAGCGCGAAACCCTGATGGACGCGATGGAACACCCGGAGCTGTACCCGCAACTGACCATCCGCGTGTCCGGCTATGCGGTGAACTTCGTCAAGCTGACGCGCGAGCAACAGCTGGACGTGATCAACCGCACCTTCCACGGCAGCATGTAAGCGCAAGGCCGCTGGCCATCGCGACGGCCAGCCGGCACCGCGCCAAGCCTCCCCTCCTAGGGGAGGCTTTTTTTATGCGCGGCGGTTTTGGATCAGTGCCGCAAAAAATGCCCATGTGCTATAAAATGGTTTCATTTATACGTCATTCTTTCTGAGCGCCAGCGACACCCAAGCGCGTCGGAGGAGGGGGGCATGCACAAGAACACCATCTGCCTGTGGTACGACGGCGACGCCGAAGACGCCGCGCGTTTCTACGCCGCCACCTTCCCGGATAGCCGCGTCGGCGCTGTGCTGCGCGCGCCCGGCGATTACCCTGCCGGCAAAGAAGGCGATGTGCTCACCGTGGAGTTCACCGTGCTAGGCATTCCCTGTCTGGGTATCAATGGAGGCCCTGTTTTCAAACACAGCGAAGCCTTTTCCTTCCAAGTGACCACCGAAGACCAGGCCGAAACCGACCGCCTGTGGCAAGCCATTGTCTGCAACGGCGGCCAGGCCAGCGCCTGCGGCTGGTGCAAGGATAAATGGGGCCTGAGCTGGCAAATCACCCCGCGCGCGTTGACCGAGGCGTTGGCCGATCCGGACCGCGCTGCCGCCAAGCGGGTGTTCGACGCGATGATGGGGGTGGTGAAGATTGATATTGCGGGGATTGAGAAGGCGAGGAGGGGGTAGTTATGAGTGGGAAAGTTTTATCTTTGCTGGGGGCGGCTGACTGCCAGTAACGGATCTCAAGGAAATTGCTCCAAAGCAGCCGTAAGCGAGAGGGGCTCACAGGATGACAGCCTGCACCGCGGACATAAAAATTCCTATGTCATTGCTTGCGCCGCGTATTACTGCAAATATCCTCGTAAATATTTCCTGGAATCTCAAAATAGCCTGGAGCGCGGGCTTCCCGGCTGTTGTGCTATCCAGAGGATACAGCACTCTACCAGTATTATTCATTTGTAATGCTATATGTTTTCTCAATGCTTTTTAAATAATCATACATATGGAAAAAGTAAAAATAAAGCTCGTCACAATCGGCCACCTCCCGTTACATCTAAACCTCCGGCGGGTCTCCGCGTGGAGCTCAGAAGTATTTGAGCTTGTCGGGGGAATTGATAATTTTGATCTGCGCTGTGATTCAGATGGCCCTGACTGGGAGTTTTCCGACGACCTCTTGAGAAAGCAGCTTCCTGCCCTCTCCGGCGCAGATTTTCTCTTGACAATCGTCAACGTTCCGATTGAAAACAACTGGTACTGCAGGCGACTCGGAAATAATCAGGTCGTCTTTACGTTCAGCCAAATTAGGGAATTTCTTGCTTGGGAAAACATCCCGCTTGAAAATGCAATCCTTCGAGTTCTCTATGCCTATACACTTCTCTATCTCCGTTCAGGGAACAAGATGCCGGGGTTTAGCGAAGCCCCAAGTTTCACTCATGATGAAACGCGCGGGTGCCTTTTCGATATGAATGGCATTAAGTCTGATCTGGTTGAGTCTTGCAATAAACCTGTTGTGTGTGGTGAGTGCGAAGAACGGCTAAGAAACGAGCGCGTGTCTAATCAAACAATTAATACAGTGCAAAAAGAGACAAAACAAATTCGAAAGCAACTGTACTACAGAGTATTCGACTTTGTTAAGGCAAAGCCTGTAATTACCTTGGCTATTTCAAGTGTGTTTGCGGAGGTGTCAGGAATTCTGTGTGCCGAGGTCGGTTAAACAAATCTCAGCCGAGAGCGTCAGTGAAGCGCTCGCCGAACAGAATAGCAAACTGGTTGGCTGCTTGCTTCCAAGTGATCGGCGGCATCT
>NZ_JAAOMA010000033.1:0-59316 GCF_011602385.1 Chromobacterium fluminis
TTCTGGCACGCAAGATCAAAGAAACATCAAGATATCTCTCGTCTTGCAGTGCAAGTGTTTGGTCATCGACCGAGCACTTACACCTATCGGTTATTCGTTTTGTTAAAGAGCGGTGCAGATCGCTGCGCTTCGTTTCCGCCGCTGCGTTGTCTGCTGAGGAGGCGAACTATACGTCACGCCCCTAAACCCGTCAACACCTTTTGCGAGAAAAACCTCAACAAAAGCGGGCCTCATAGGGCAAACCCTTGATGCGAAAACGAATATCCACAAAGGGTATTCACCGACACCCCATCCTCGCCCCGCCGAACCATGAAAAACGGGCCGGCGAAACGCCGGCCCGTACCGTTCCAGAGGCCTGAAATCGCTTATTCCTTCCTCACATCCAGCAGTTCTTGCAGCTGATTCAGCGTGGAGTCGTCCTTGACCACATGCAGCAGCCATTCTTCCAGGCTCATCTCGGCCCAGCGCGCCGCGCGTTCGGCCAATAAGGCCACCGGGCTATGCGGTTCGTTGCTGCGGAAGTAACGGGCAACTTCACTCAACATCTGCACCGCTTCCTGGCGGCTGCGGATCTGGCCGTTGAAAGCAACGGGCGCCGTCGACGCGGCGGCGGGGGTGGGCGCGCTATAACTTTGGGTCACGGCTTTTCTTTCCACGACGGGTCCGACGGGAGCCGGCGTAACGCCGGCCGGCGCGGTTTGTTGACGGTAACGCAATACCAGGTCTTGGCAGGCGTAAATGCCGTTGCGGATATCCGCCAGGCTGGGCGCTTCTCCGCCGAAGCGCTGGTCCACTTGCTCGTCCAATGCTTCATAGCGGCCCAATGCCAGCACCAGGGCTTCCGCCTGGCTCTGGAACCAGGCGTGACCGGACAGGGTGGCGCTCTTTTCAAACTCGTCGCCGGAGAGCTTGCCCTCGGCGATGGCGGCGGCTTTGGATTCGGCGTCTTTCAAACCCAGGTTTTCCACGTCGCGTGATTGCTGCCAGTCGTTCCAGCCGTAAGCGCCGAACTCCGGTTTCAGCAGCGGCACATTGCGGATGGCCAGGCCCAGTTGCTGATTCAGCCACTCCAGCTTGCCGACGCGTTCGTCCAGGTCGTGCGGGTCCAGCTCCGGATAACCGCTCTCCCAGTATTGGCGCAGCCAGCCGTCCAGCGCGGCCAGGCCCAGAGCCAAGCCGGGGATCCCGTTGGCCTGGACTTGGGCTTCCGCGTACCAGACCAGCAATTGCAGGTCTTTGCTGTTTTGACTCAGCGCGTCCTCGCACAAGCGAATGACTTTGGGCCATTCCGCCGTTTTGAGGGTTTGTTCCCAGTCGCCTTGCGACAAACCAGGGTCGTCGCTACGGCGGGCTTCGCGAATCTGGTCGAAAAGCGTGGAGTAAGCCAGGTCCTCCCCCGCCGGCCAGCCGCCGGGGATGGGGACTAGCAATTGCTCCACTGTTTGCTCGATGTTTTCCATGCTTTGTGGCTTCTATATAGAGAGGTGTTGCGATCAGCCCTTGCCGACTTCCGGCATGGTGGAGATCAGCGAGGCGCCGCAGCTGACTTTATGGCCTTCCAGCGCCACCGGCTTGCCGCCGACCACCCAGCTGGGGTCGCCTTCCACGATGGTGCAGTTGACGTGCCCTTGCTGCGGGCAGGTGACCGCGTCGCCCAGGCAGGCGACCTGCTTGCCGAACAAGGTGGTGCTGGATGCGGCGCTGACGACTTTGCCGCCATGATCGGTGGGGTCGCCCAAGCGGATCACGCGTTTCATGCTGTGGCCTCCTCGCGCGGCGGTCTGGCCATGGCCAGCGCCACATGATCGTTGCTGAATTGAGTAATGAGGGCCGGAGCGGCCAGGCGCGCGCTGTGGCTGACGGCGGCGGCGGCCAGCATGGCGTCGGCGGCGACGCCGACGTCGCCCCACTCCCGCGCCAGATTGCTGGCCTCGTCGATGGGGTGCAACTCCACCGCGTGGCGGTTCAAGGCGCTGGCGATGGCGGCCAGGCGCACGCCGCCGGCGTCTACGTCGCCGCCGTTGTGCACCAGCCAGCCCAGGCTGGCCGCCTTATCGTTTTCCGGCTTGGCGTCCTCAGGGCTGAACGGGTAGTCCAGCAGCGCGGCGTTGACCAAGGCGTTGTCCAGCACCGGTTGCAATTGCCGCGTCAGTTGCAAGGCGCGCTCCTGCGGCGCAGCGGCCGCGCTGGACTGGCCCAATTGGGCCAAGACCGGCAGCTCGGCCAGGCCGGCCTGATGACGGGCCGGCACCACGCCCCAACTGCCGCCCGCGCGGCTGAAGTCTTTTTCCCAATAAGGCTGATAAGGATCGGCGCCCTCGGCCACGGCGACGGGGCCCAAATCGGGCTCCGGCAATTGCTCGCGCAGAAACAGCAAGACGGCGACGGCCAGGCCCGGCTTGCCCAGCCAGCGCTGGCGCTCCGCCGTAGCGGGATCGCTCTCGTCCCACTGCTCTCCGCCCAACGTCAGCAAAGGCGCGTCGGCGCCCAGCATGATCACGCCCGGCAGATCCGGCTGCTGTTGCAGCAGCTGCCGTGCGCGGTCAGCCACCGTGCCGGTGCCGGCCCCCGCCAGGAAGCGAGCTTCCGGCGCCGGCCATTCGCCGTCGTCCAGCGTTTCAGCCATCGCTTCCGTCTGCCATTCCTTGACCGCGGCGATTTGCTCGATGCCGGATAGGCTGGGCACCACTTCCATCACCAGCGGCAGCCAGGCCGCGCCAGGCGCGACGGCGTAAAGCTCTCGCAGCGCCTCGGTCACATGAGGACGCAAGGCTTGCAGCGCTTCGTCGGCGTCGACGTCCGCCGCGTCCAGGCATGACCATAGACAACCGTCCGGCGCTTCCGCCAGCCAGCCAGGCTCGCCATTGGCCGGGACGGCGCGCGCCCACAGCCAGCGGCAGTCCACCACGGCCTGGCGTTCGCGCAGCTCGGCCAGATGTCGTTCGCGCGCGGCCTCGCGCGCGGACTGGCGCTCGGCCTCCGCCGCGGCCTCCTGACCCACCTCTTCCTGCTTGGCGCGCTTTTCCTTCAGATAAGCCCACAACTTGACGCCGGCGCTCAGCAGCATAGGCGGCCCCAGGTGCAGCAGCAGGATGGCCGACGGGCTGATGCGCTGCCAGCTCTGCGGCAACACCAGCCACAACAGCCCCCACCAGGCGACGGTGCTGACCCCGAACAGGCCCAACATTTTCCACATGGACGCGTTTCCTCAGCTCAGCCGCACTTTGACCTGCTCGCCCTTGAGCGAGACGGCGATCTTCTTCACCGGCTTGCCGCTGGCCATTCTCGCCAGCAAATCGCTGGAGATCTGCGCCAGCAGGGTGCGGGTCAGAATGGCGTCGGCGTTGCGCGCGCCGCTGTCCACGTCCAGGCAGCGCGCCGCCATCTGTTCCGCCAGCTCCTCCGGGAACTCCACTTGCGCGCCGTGGTTGTCGGCGATGCGCTGGCGGATCTTGTTCAGCTTGAGGCCGACGATGGCGCGCAGCACTTCGTCGCTGATCGGCAGATAGGGCACGATGGTCAGACGGCCGAGGAAGGCCGGCTTGAACACGCTTTGCAAGGTGGGCCGCAAAATCTCCACCAGGTCTTCCGGCGTCGGGTCGCGGGTTTCGCCTTCAACCGTAACGCCGTGCTCGCAGGCGCGCATCACCAGATCGGAGCCGGCGTTGGAGGTCAGCAGAATGATGGTGTTCTTGAAGTCGACTTCGCGGCCTTCGCTGTCTTCCAGCAAGCCTTTGTCGAAGACCTGGAAGAACAGCTCCATCACGTCCGGATGGGCTTTCTCCACCTCGTCCAGCAGCAGTACCGAGTAGGGCTTGCGACGCACCGCCTCGGTCAACACCCCGCCCTCGCCGTAGCCGACATAGCCCGGCGGCGAGCCCTTGAGGCCGGACACGCTGTGCGCTTCCTGGTATTCCGACATATTGATGGTGATCAGATTGCGCTCGCCGCCGTACAAGGCCTCGGCCAGCGCCAGCGCGGTTTCGGTCTTGCCCACGCCGGACGGCCCCACCAGCAGGAACACGCCCTTGGGCTTGCCCGGGTCTTCCAGATTGGCCTTGGCGATCTGCATCCGCTCGGCGATCTGCTCCAAGGCGTGATCCTGGCCGATGACGCGCGCGCCCAGCAGCGAGGCCAGCTTCTGCACCTGTTCCAGCTCATTGCTGACCATGCGGCCCAGCGGGATGCCGGTCCAGCCGGAAATCACGTCGGCGATCACGCTCTCGTCCACGCACTCGAAGGCCAACGGCTGGTGCTTCTGCAATTCGCGCAGTGCCTTGCGCTTGGTTTGCAGCGGGCTGAGCTTCTTGCCCTTGGCCGGCTTGGCCTCGGCCTTCCGCTGTTTGAGCTCGTCGATTTCCGCGACCAGTTTTTGCTGTTCGTCCCAGGCGGCATGCAGTTTCTCCAGATCCGCCTGCAGTTCGGCGCGCCGGGTTTCCAGCTCGGCGATGCGTTCGGCGTGGCCTTCTTCGCGCTGCAGCGCGGCCACTTCTCGGTCGATATTGTCTATCAGCACCGACACGTCCTCGATTGGCCCCGGCTTGCCGGCGCGCGACAGCGCCACGCGGGCGCAGGCGGTGTCGAGCACGCTGATGGCCTTGTCCGGCAGTTGGCGGCCTGCGATGTAGCGGCTGGACAGATGCACGGCGGCGGCCACCGCCTCATTGAGGATTTCCACCTTGTGGTGTTCGGCCATCGCCGGGGTCAGGCCGCGCACCATTTGCACGGCGATTTCCGGCGCCGGCTCTTCCACCTTCACCACCTGGAAGCGGCGCGCCAGCGCGGCGTCTTTTTCAAAGTACTTTTTGTACTCGGCCCAGGTGGTGGCGGCGATGGTGCGCAGCTCGCCGCGCGCCAGCGCCGGTTTCAGCAAGTTGGCCGCGTCGTTCTGGCCGGCCGCGCCGCCGGCGCCGATCAGGGTGTGGGCTTCGTCGATGAACAGGATGATGGGCACCGGGCTGGCCTTGACCTCGTCTATCACCTGACGCAGGCGGTTTTCAAACTCGCCCTTGACGCTGGCGCCGGCCTGCAACAGGCCCAGGTCCAGGGTGCGCAGAGTGACGCCGGCCAACACCGGCGGCACTTCTCCGTGCACGATCTTGCGCGCCAGGCCTTCCACCACCGCGGTCTTGCCCACGCCCGGCTCGCCGGTGAGGATGGGGTTGTTCTGCCGGCGACGCATCAGGATGTCTATCATCTGACGGATTTCGACGTCGCGCCCCAGGATGGGGTCGATCTTGCCGGCCTTGGCCTGGGCGGTCAGGTCTATCGTGTATTTATCCAACGCCGGGCTGCCGCGCTTGCCTGCCGCGGGCGCGGCCATCGTCGGCTCCGCGCCGGCTTCGGCGGCCGGCACGTTGGCCGAGGCCTCGCCGCCGTGCTGACGCAAGGCGGCGTAAGCGCCCTGCAGGCGGCCGGCGTCCTGGCGCGCCAGCGCGGCGGAGCCGGACTGCAACGCGCCGCGCAGCGCCTCGTCCTGCCACAGCGCCAACAGCAGGTCCAGGGTGGATACATCGTCCTGCCCCTGTTCCGCGCTGGCCAGCAGCCAGGCTTTTTCCAGCCACTTGGGCAGCCAGGCGGACAGCACCGGGTTGCGGGTATTGCCGCTGCGGAACGCGTCCAGCGCGGCTTCCAGCTCGCGCTCGATGCGCGGCAGGTCCGCGCCCAGCGCGTGCAGCGCCGCCAGCGCGGCGTTGTTGTCCTGGTCGAACATCGCCAGCAGCGCGTGTTCGATCTCGATTTCGAAATGCGTGCGCGCCAGCGCGCGGCTGGCCGCCTGCTCAATCGCCTGGCGGGCGGTGGGGGTCAGCCTGTCGATCAGGGCTTTCAGGGATACGGACATATCGTTCCAATACGCTCAAAATGAAAAGTCGATTTCGCTCGCGCCGCTCAATGCAGCAGCGCGTAGCGCATGTCTTCAGGATCTTGCTTCTGCGGGCCCAGCCAGCAATTGCCGCCCAGGCGCAGGTCCGCCGGGCCGCCCAGCTGCGCCGCCGGCACGTCGCGCTTGTCCAGCACCAGGCTGACGTCGGCCGCCAGATTGTGGCCGACGGCGAATTGCAGCAGCGCCTGCAAGGCCTGCGCGCCGGGGCCGCCGGGCAGCAGGGCTTCGAACTGGGCGCGGCGCATGCTGCCCAAGCGCAGCTGCAGCTTGGTCTGACGGTCCCAAACCCGAGCTCCGGCGAACAAGGACACGCCCAGTTCGCTCTCGCTGTCGCCCAGCCGGCTTTGCTCCGCCGCCGGCACCTGCATCCACTGGCCGACGAACTGCTGCAACGCGGCGTCCACGCCGAAAAAGCCCTGGATCAGCGTTTCCAGCGCCTGCGCCGACAAGGGCTTCTGGCTGAGCAGGCCGGCGTAATAGATGAACAGGTTTTCGTCCAGGCTCGCGTCCGGCCCCATCTGCTTGCGCAGCTGGGACAGGCCCAGGCCGCCCAGGTCCAGCAGATTGCGGGTGAAACCATCGCGCTCGCCGGCCTCCACTTCCAGCCAATAGCGGTATTTGCGCCAGGCGCCGAAGAACAAGGCGGTGGCGCGGTGGCTGAAGATGTCCAGGAAGGCGTGCAGCGATCCGTCCTTGTACTGCTGGCGGCGCTCCAGCAGCAGCTCGGTATAACTGGTGGGCAAGGCGCCGCTGGGCCCGGTCAGCCCGATGAAGCTCACCGTCATCTCGTCGGTGGCGTCCAGCTGCTCCGGCTCCTTGGCCGGCTGATAACGACACAGCTCGCTGGGCGGGAAGGACAGCGAGGCCAGCGAGCGGAAGCGCAAGCTGGCCGGCAACCGGCCGCGGCGCTCGCCGCGCTTGCGCGCGGACAGGCCCAGAATGCGCACCGCCTGGAAAAAGCCGAACTGGCTGGCGTCGCGCGCCAGCTCCAGTTTCAGATCACGAGGGCTTCGCCGGCTCGGGCTGGCCATGAGGCTACCTCCTCGTCTTGTTGAACCGCATGCACCCGCAGGCGGGTGAAACTATTGGGCGCGCAATACAGCGCGAAGAAACGCTCCAGCACCGCGGCGAACAGATAAACGCTGCCGCCGACGTAGTAATCCGGGTCCAGCGTCAGGCGGATTTCGCTGCCGCGGACAAAGCCGCTGAAATCGCGGCCGGACACGCGGGTCACCGCCGGCTGGCTTTCTATCCCCACCACGCCCTGGATCTGGCGCACGTTCACCGGGGAATCGGTCAGGTTGTACAAGGCCAGCATTTCCTGCAAGGCGGCGCAACCGGAATCCACGATGGACATGTAGTTAAGCGACAGATGCGACACCAGCCGCCACTGCACCGCGCGCCCCAGCGGACAACGCTGGCTGGCGCTGGGCTTGCGCAACAGGCGCACGCGCTTGACCACGGAATGGCCCGGCAGCGAGAAATCCGTCCGCTGGGTGGACTGGCTGCCGCCAAAGGGAATCTGCTCCGGCAGATCGCGGTTGCTGCACAGCAGCTCCAGGCTCAGCACCTCGGTGGCCGGCCGCACCGCGTTGAACTCCAGGTCCGCCAAGTGCAGCTCCAGATCCGTGCCCTTGTCGCTCTGGCGCGGCGAGGGCTCCCGGCTGGCGTGCCAATAAAAGCGCGGCGTCTTTTTTTCGCTGCCGTGGCGTATCGCGTAGAAGGACGGCACTTCCTCGCTGCTTTCGCCGTCCCCGGATTTCTCCACCCTCACCACGCGCTTGATCTGGATCGCCTCGTAAGCCTGCTGCTTGCGCGCGTCCACCAGCACCGGGTAACTGGCTTTCTGGTGGGTGACGCGGATGGGCTCGCCCGGCTGGGTGAACAGGTTGACGATGGGCGTGCAGCCCAGCTTCATGTGCTGGGCCTGCAACTGGGTCTGCAGCCGGTTGTGACGCTCGCTGTCCGGGTATTCGTCCAGCAAGATCCGCAGCACCAGCTTGTCGCCGTCCAGCCGCGCCACCGCCTTGTCCAAGCGCAGCAGATCGACGAAGAGGAATTTGTCCGGATAGCAGAAGTACTCGGTCAGCAGCCGGTAGCCCATGAAGGAGCGTTCGTCGTAGTCCAGCAGACCTTCCTCGCGGCCGAAGCCCACCGCCCGCAGGCTGTCCGCCGGCAGCTTGCGCGTGCGGGCCGGGTCTTCGCTGCCGTCGCCCACGCTGACGCTCAGGACATTGGACAGCAGCATTTCGTACAACAGATGCATCAGCGCCGGCTCGCCGTCCAGGAAGAAGCGCAGCGATTGCAGGCCGATGGCGTTGAGCGCCAGGCCGCCGTGAGTATGGAACTCCATCGTCAGCACCGCCGCCGCGTCCGGCGCCAGCTGGCGCAGATAGGGTGAGCCGCTGGTCAGCTCCAGCTTGGCCTCGGTCAGCGACAGCGGATACAGGTCCACCGGATAGGCGCTGCGGAATTTGCACACCACGCCCTGCATCGCCGGCGCGTGCACCGGCTGGCCGCGCTCCACCCGGTAGCGCTTGGCGATTTCCGGCCGCTGCGGATCGCATTCGAACTGCACGATGGTGGCGGAAGGAATCGGCTGCAGATAATGCGGATAGAGCACATTGAGGAAGCTGGCCGCCACCTCCGGATATTCGTCGTCCAGCTTCTTGTGGATGCGCGCGGCCAGGAAGGCGAAGGACTCGATCAGCCGCTCGGTGTGCGGGTCTTCGCACTGGTCGCCTTCCATTTGCAGACGGCCGGCGATCTTGGGATAGCGGCGCGCGAACTCGCCGGACAGCTGGCGCAGGTGTCCGAGTTCGCGTTCGTAATACGGCAATAAGGATTCAAGCATTAAGGCTCACGTCACATCTATTGTTGTCTGGTTGCGCCGGCGGGCTGGCCGCCGGCGGGAAACCGCTACTTCTTGGTTTTGAAATACTTTTCCAGGTCATGGTTCAGCGGCTCGCGCAGCAGCAAACCGCCATCCTCGCCCAGGCCGAAGATCAAGGAGGGAATCGCCGGCCGGCTCAGCCCCTGGTCGTCGACGGCGATGGCCAGCAAGCGGTCCGCGCGGCGCGCGGCCGGCACCTCCAGCCAGGTCCAGGCGTCGGCGCTGCCCTGACGCCGCAAGGCCACGCGGGTCCAGTCGTCGGCCTTGCCGTCCCAATCCAGGATCGCATCGCCGCTGGCCTGGCTGACCGCCTGTCCCAGCGTTTTGCCCGCCGCCTCGAAGCGGACCTCGATGCCGGCCGCCCCGCCCACGCGCGGCTGGCCGACGATGGCGATCAATTGCCGCGCCGTGGCCGGCTGGCGCACATTCATTTCCGCATCCGACATCAGGCGGTACTTGGGCGCCTGAGCAGGCAATTGCGCCTCCACCGTCACCAGGCCGTTGCTCACCCGCCAACGGCCCTCCAGATAATAAGCGCGGCTGGCCAACAAGGACCAGGAAGCCTGGCCGTCGGCCTGCAAAGCCAGCTCGGACTCCGTCCGGCTCTCCATCCGGTAATGCCCGGCCAATTGCGCCGCCGTCAGCGGACGGTCCAATTTGCGGTAGCGCAACACGGAGCGCACCGGAATCTCAGGGGCCGGCTTGGGCATCGTCAAGCCGCCGTCCGCCTGGATCTCCAGCTCCGCCTGGCGGAACAGGGGCTGCACCGCATCGGCGTTGCTCAGCTCGAAACCGGCCGCCCGCTCCGTCCTGCCGGCGGCGTCCACCTCGAACCACTGCCAAGCTTGCCCAGAGCCGGCCAGGCGCAGGCCCACCTTGCGCCACGCTCCCCATGCCTTAGGCTGCCAGGCGATCAGATAGCCCGGCGTCCGGGTGGCCTCGGCCTCCACTTGCCGGCCTTGATCGTCTTCCAGCAGAGCCTCCGTTCCCGCCACGCCCATGCGGCCGGCCGCCAGCACCGCCACCGTCATCATCGCCTCGTCGTAGCGGTCCGCGGCCATGAAGCGGCCGGAGGCATAGGGCAATTGCCGGTAGGCCGGCGCTTCGCCGCCTGCCGCCGCGCGCAGGACGATCCGTCCCCGCCCGCGCGTCCAATCGCCGCGCACCGTGCGCGCGCCGCTGCCCTTGATGAACCATTCAAACTGACCCGAAGGCAGCAGAACCAGGCTGCTGGGCAACCAGTCCTCGTCGGCCGGCACATAGGTGCCGGCCGCCTTGTCCGGCGCGGCGGCCTGCGCCGGCGCGCAGAGGCAGCCCAAAAGCAAAGCGGCGCAAACCCGCCAGGCTCGCTTGTTCATTCTTGAAACCCTCTCGCCATGAAGTCGATGCGCCGGGCTCAATGCCGGCCTCCCCCAATACGCTCGCCCCGCCGTTCCTCGGCCTGGCGTTGCTGCTCGCGCCGGATCTCCTGCGCGCGCGGCGCCTGGCAGATCGGCTTCTTATTGCTGTTGCCGTCGGTGAAGAACACGGTGCGGTAACGCAGATAAGTGCCGTGAGGTTCGCGCTTGCCCAGCGCGTAATGCATGAACCAGGCGCGGGAGTCGTGCACATGCTCGTCGTACAGCGCCATCAGCTTCTCGTCCTTGACCACCGCCGGGTACAAATCATTGCCATCCTCCCGCAGCATGACCAGTTCCGCCTGGCAATCGTCGCTGAACGGGCGGGACAAGCCGGTGAAGAAGGTGGCGAAGCCGCCAATCAGGTTGAAGGACAGCGAGGTTCGGCCCATGTAATCGTCGGCGAAGTCCTTGGCCCCTTCCCGCAACTGGGTCTGATCCATCACCGGCTCGTACTGCTTATTGAGGTTAGGTTTGAAGCCCTCCGAGACCTGGCTCGCTTCCGCCTCTTTTCCCTTAGGCTTCAGCGTCACCCCGGTGGCAACGCCTTTGCGGCGCTGCGCCTTCCACTCCGACTCCTGCGCGTTCACCAGCCACTTGGGCGTGTCCTGGGAGTTTTTGTAAAATTCGGCGTTGCGATAACCCGGCCCGCCTTTCTCGTCGACGCCGCCGGCGTAACGGGCGATGCGCCAGGCGGTGATCTGCGCGGTCTGCCACTGCAGCAGGTCTTCCAGCGACGCGCCGCTGCCGGCATGCTGACGCCAGGCTTCGAAGCGCAGGATCAACTCCTCGTTGAAAATAAATAATCGGCTTGTCACATCGCTCATGAAACGCCAGGGCTCGCGTCCTTCCAGCATGGCCAATTGCTCCGCGTCGGCATCCCCCAGCAAACTCTTATCCGCCTGCAAGGGCGCGCCGGCGTCAAAAGCCAGCCGGTACATATGCAGCAAGGGCAGTTGCGACAACAGCATGCCCTGCCCCTCGCGCGCCTTGCCCTGATCCTTGGGCGGATAACCGCCGCCCACGTCGCTATGCATGCCGGGGTAAACCCATTCACCCAACACGCAGCCGGGATAACTGCGGTTGGCGATGGCCACAGAGTCCAGCGGAAAGCACAGCCGCTGCTCGTGCGCGCTGACCAGATGCGCGCAGCGCTTCAGAAAGCCGGCCTCCGGCGGTAGCTTCATCGTGCCGTCTGCCCAGCCCATATGGCCCTCCGCCCCCGGCGCCAGCTCAGTCAGCCCCACCGAGGCCACAGTGTCGAACAGGCCGAGGAATTCCACCGCGACGGGGATGCCGCACAGCGTGCCGGCCTCGACGTCCATCAATTCGCGCAGCCGCCACAGAAAGGAACGCGCCTCGGCCGCGCCGCGCGAGAAGCCATAGATGTACAACTTGATGCGCAGGATTTCCGGCTTGTAGTCGGCTTCGCGCTTGGCGACAATCGGCGCCAGCACTTTCTGCATCACCGCGCGGCGTTGCGCCAGCGTGGTGCTGCTGCGTTTTTTGACGCCTTTGTCGTCTTCCTCATAGGTGTACTGCATGTCTTTGATCAGTTGGAGAGCTTGTGGCGCGTCTATCTTTTCCGCCTGTGCACTCATCGCCCGCGTGATGGCGTCTATCAGACGAGTCAGCCCCCATAAAATTCTATCCTCCCCCCCTGAGGCAAAACTCAAACCACTGCTGCTCGGCTCATCCTCGCCAATTTCCTTGAATACCGTGCCAACACCCTGGATGTAATAACTGTAATAGCCCCAGTCAAACCCTTTTCCATTACCAATTGAAGCATTGAACAAACGTCGCACATTGCTACTATTCACCGGGTCGGCACTATCGTCCGAGTCGCCGTGATTATTGGTACCGTCAAAGAACAGGCTGACATGCAGCACCTGCACACAAGGCGATGGCCGACCTTGCTCACGAGCTGCGCACCTTGCAGCATCTACTTCCTGCTGCTGGCTATTTCGCTGAGCAAGAATAGATTGAAAACGGGTAGGTAAATAACCTTCATCCGGGAACGAGGGAGCAATCATCGCTGGCATTTGGTTTTGCCTCCCAGGCGTCGAATCACCTCATCATCCCACCCCTGCGAACTCCTCCCTCTCAATCCGCCAAATACCCGACTCTGCTCCGCGGAATCAATCAACGGATACACCTCATCGCAAGGCAGGAACACCAGAACCAGGGAAGAAACTTTTTCATACTTGGGTACCGCCATCGTCACCTTACGGCGAACATAATTCGCTTCATGTTCCTCATGCCATTTACTACCTTCCGCCGTGATAGACCCATATTTGCCTCGGGGAGGTTGCTTAACTCCACCCGGATTCACCCCAGGACTCGGATCCTTCACCCACTCTATCGTCGCCGTCATGCCCGGCCGCCATTGCTCCGGCAGGCTGACGCAACACTCCTCGCCGCCGCCGCCGCCCATACCCTGGCCATTAAAGCGAGCATGCACAATTGTCATCCCAGACACGGTATTCACCACCCGCGCGCCAGCGCCTATAGTTTTGGACTGCGCCATGCTTTGACATCCAAGCAGGCTCAGGGTCAAGAACAGCCATGCACTAATAGAGAACCATTTCATCGTTTTCACCCTCAATGCTAAATTCCGATTTGCCGTTCCATTCCAAAACCATCGCCTGACAGGAACTGGCTCTAGCCGGGAATCATCCACCTCCCGAACACGTCTGCCGACCACCCAGCCGACGGATCATCTCCGGATAACGGTCTTCACGACCTCGCAAGCCGCCCAACACCCGGCCCTGCTCCGCCGAATCAATCAACGGATACACCTCATCGCAAGGCAGGAACACCAGAATCAGGGAAGACACTTTTTCATACTTGGGCACCGCCATCGTCACCTTGCGGCGAACATAATTTGCTTCATGCACCTCATACCATCTACTGCCTTCCGCCGTGATAGATCCATACTTGCTCCGGGGAGGTTGCCGAATCCCTCCAGGATTCACCCCTGGACTCGGATCCACCACCCACTCTATCGTCGCCGTCATGCCCGGCCGCCATTGCTCCGGCAGGCTGACACAACACTCCTCGCCTCCTCCACCGCCCATGCCCTGGCCATTGAAGCTGGCATGCACAATCGATGTGCCCGCCACGGTATTCACCACTCGCGCGCCGGCGCCTAGGGTTTTGGGCCGCTCCATGCTCCGGCACCCGGCCAGGGCCAGCAGCAGCAAACCAATCGTTAAAGCGATCCTCGTCATGGTGTTATCCTCCATGCGGAAATACGGATTGACTCAGTCACACTGCCAACACGCCAAACGCACATGGCCAAGCCCGTCGAATTCATCTACCTGCCGCACAGACCTTCCCTGCCCCCAAACGGCGAATGACTTCATCGTCCCACTCCGACGAAGCCAGCCCTCTCAGACCGCCAAACACCCGGCCCTGCTCCGCCGAATCAATCAATGGATACACCTCGTCGCAAGGCAGGAACACCAATACCAAGGAAGAGACGGTTTCATACCTGGGCACCGCCGTCGTCACCTTGCGGCGAACATAGTTCGCTTGATGCTCTTTCATCCAACGCTGCCACTCCGGCGGCGTCGTCCCATCCGGATTCCAAGGGGGCGCACGTCGCCCATCAGGATTAAGCTCCGGACTCGGATCCTTCACCCACTCTATCGTCGCCGTCATCCCCGGCCGCCATTGCTCCGGCAGGCTGACACAGCACTCCTCGCCTCCACCACCGCCCATGCTCTGGCCGTTAAAGCTGGCATGCACAATCGACGTGCCCGCCACGGTATTCACCACTCGCGCGCCAGCGCCTAGGGTTTTGGGCGGCGCGATGTTCTGGCAAGCCGCCAGCCCCAAAGCCAAGACGCCACAAGCGGCCCACGCCAGCCATGGCATGTGCACCGCAGCCATCTCGCCACGGTTTGGCGCTCGCATCACCATCCACCCTTGCCGGATTCCGCCGGCGCGTCGCAGCGCATGCGACCGCCCAGGCGTCGCGCCACTTCCTGCCCCCACTCGACCGAGGTTTTCTCGCGCAAACCGCTAAACACTTGCTGGCGCTGCCGGCAGTCAATCAGCGGATACACCTCATCGCAAGGCAAAAACACCAGGGACAAACCACAAGTATCCTCATAGGCCGGCACGGGGAGCGTAAGCCGATGGCGGACATAGTTAGCCTGGTGTTCCTTCAGCCAGTGGCGCCACTCCGGCGGCGTCGTTCCATCCGGATTCCAAGACGGTGCACGCCGCCCTCCTGGATTTACCCCAGGACTAGGATCCTTCACCCACTCTATCGTCGCCGTCATGCCCGGCCGCCACTGCGCCGGCAGGCTGATGCAACACTCTTCGCCGCCGGAACCGCCTATGGCCTGACCGTTAAAACTGGCATGTACAATCTCGGCGCCGGCCATGGTATTCACCACCCGCGCGCCGACGCCTATGGTTTTGGGCGGGCTCGCGCAGCCGGACAGCGCCAGCAGGAGCAGCCACCCGCAAGACCGCGCCCATGCCGCGGCCATGCTCACACCGGCTCCCGCAAACGGCGCTCGATCAAGGGCTGGCGTTCCGGCTCCGACCACAGCTTGGCCCGGTCCGCCGCCCGGTGCGCCGCCGCCAGCCGCGCCATCAGTTCTTCCTGCGAGCTCAGCCCGTACATCGACGGCGTCAGCAGATGATCCTGGCGCCAGCTTTCCGCCTGGTGCCAGACCATCAATTCGTCAATCTGCGACGGCGACAGGCTCAGGGTCTCCTCCTCCCACTGCGGCCAACTCCGCATCACGTCGACATCCGGCTCCAGACAGCGGGCGTTGCCGTCACGGTCCAGCCAGTGCCATTGCAAGGCAGGCTCCAACAGGAAACGCCGCTGCGCCGGCTCCAGCGCCTCGCTTACCGCGGCGAACACCCGCGGATCGTTGAAACGCAGCACGCCCTGTTGTCGGCCCTGGTCCCAGGAGGCTTGCAGACAGGCGCTCAGCCGCTCGGCCAAGGCGTCGAAATCCCAATCGCTCAACAGGGCCAGCAAGCGCGGCTCGCCCTGCCATTTATCCAGCTGCCGCGCCCATTTTTCCAATCCGCCCGGGGAATGCAGCGGCAAGCGCAGCAAGGCCGGGCCTTCGTCGGCGGCCTCGGCGTGCGGGGTATCCAACAGCAGGCTGCGCGGCATATGCATGGCAGGGGCGCGGCTCTGCCAAGCGTCGCCGATATCGCCCTGATCCACGATGAAGTCCAACCACTCCAACTCCACCCGCCGCGCTTGCTCCAACAGCCGTTCCAGCCACGCGGCCGAAGAAGGTTTGGTCAACAGCACGGCCGGGCTCATTTAGCCGCCACCAAGGGATTGGCCTGCTTGAAGCCTTGCGCCATGCAGGTCTTGCAGACAGTGTTGGGGAAGCGCGGGAACGGCGCGGTCATGCTGGCCGGCCCGCTCCAATCGTGGCTTCCGCCCTTGAAGCTGACGGTGCCGGGCGCGTGCAGCTCGATCTTGCCGTCCTTGATCCGCACATAAGCGCCGCCGCTGGTCAGCAGAATCTCCTTCTTGCCGTTCCACAGCTGCTGGCCCTTGATGGCGGTGATCTTGACGTCCTGATCGCCGGTGACCTCGATGCTGTCGCTCTGCGCCTGCATCTGAATCTTGCCCTTGGCGGCAATCAGCTTCAGCGCGATCTGGTCCTTGACCCCGGCGACGAACAGGCTGATGTGCTGGCCCACATTGTGCAGCCAGCGCCGACCGGAGGTTTGGTTGGTGTCGCGCTGCGCCACCAGGTCCAGATTGGTCCCCGCCGCCACGGTCTGGCTTTGCTGACTCAGGCTGGCGATGCCGGCCGGCGCGGACAGCACGATTAGCGGTTGTTGGCCGGCTTGGTCCTTGGCGGTTTTGCCGTCCTTGTCGGTGTTGCTGCCGGCCTCCCAGGCTTTCAAGGCCGCGGCCTGGTGTTGCAGGTGGCCTTCGGTTTTCTTGGCGGCTTTGGCGTTGTCCGGGCCGATTTCCTCCGGCCCGGTTTCCATGGTATCCGCTTGCTGGCCGCTGGCGGTGTCGCCCAGGCTTTGGCTCAGGCTGAGTGCCGCGTCCAGCTGGCTTTGCGCCTGTTCGCGCGCTAACTGTTTGCCGGACGCGCCGTTTTGCGCTTCGGTGCTCAGCAGCAGGCCGTGGCCGGCGCGGATGGCGCCGTGGTTGTCGGTGCGCAGTTCGAAGCCGTCGCCGCGCGGTTCGGCCTTGCCGTTGCTGCGCGGATGGGTGAGGAAGCCTTGGTTGAGCTGGGTTTTGCCGGGTTCGGAACTCAGTTTGGCTCTGACTTCGCCCGGGGTGTCGTCGAACAGCAGTTCGTTGTACTGGCCGCCCTGGTGTTCTTTGGATTTGATGCCGGACAGGGTTTTGTTGGCCGGCAAGGCGCCCGCGCCGCTGAAGTCCGGCGGCGGGTGGCTGCCGTTGTAGAGCACGCCGGTGATCACCGGGCGGTCGATATCGCCTTCGATGAAGTCGACCAGCACTTCCTGGCCGATGCGCGGGATGAATTGGTGGCCCCAGCCGGCGCCGGCGCTGGGCATGACCACCCGCAGCCAGCAGGAGGATTTGTCGTCCATCCCCGCGCCGATGCTCGGATGTTCGTCCGGCCGTTGCCAGTGGAATTGCACTTTGATGCGGCCGTGCTGGTCGGTGTGGACTTCTTCGCCCTGGGGGCCGACCACGGTGGCGGTCTGTACGCCGCGGGACTTGGGCTTGGCCAGTTCGGTGTGGGCGTAGGCCGGGGTCAGCGGCACGCCGCGACGCTGGGCGTCGAAGTCGGCGCGGAAGGGTTGAGCTTCCTTGCCATCCTGGAAGGCTTTGAGGTCCGCCGGTAGGTTGTTGCGCGCGCTTAAAGCTTGACGGGTGACGACGAATTCGCGCTGTTCGCTGCTGTCGCCCTCGTGGGCCGGGTGGTCGTCCAGGCGGAACCACTGGCCGGCGGCCAGGCCGCGCACCGAACCGCCGCCGCTGAATTGTTTGGCGTTCAGGTCATGCGCCTGTTGGCGCAGTTGGGCGTAATGGCTGAGCTGGTCGGCGTCGCCGGCGTAGTACAGCGATTGCGGGTCGTAGTCGTGCAGCGACGATTGCAGCGCCTTGCCGTTCTGGCCCTGGTCGATGCGGCTGTCGTCGCCGCTGTGCTGGGTCTGCACCGGCTGGTAGTCGAAGCTGGCCAAAGCCACCGCGCCGGGGACGATCTGGCGCTGGGCATTCCACTCGGTCAGGCCGTCTTCGGCCTCGGTGGCGTCGCTGCGGTGGAAGCGCACCCGCTCGACGCCGGCCGGCGGCAGGCTGTAAGGGTCGTCGAAGGCGACCAAGCGCACTTGTGGTGTGTCGCCGTCCAGATGGTCGAAACGCCAGGCGTAGCCCTCTTCGTGCAGCAGGCGCACGATGAAGTCGTAATCGCTCTCGCGGTATTGCAGACAGTAGCTGCGCGGGGAAGCGGCGCCGGTCTTGAACTCCAGCGTCTGCACCCGTGCGAATACCGGGTTGGCCTGCTGATGCTCGGCCAGGATCTGCGTGACGATGTCCGGCACCGACTGGTCCTGGAACACCCGCGAGCTGACGCGGTGGCGCAACAGCGCGAACGGCGGCTCGATGGTCAGCTGGTAGCGGCTGAAACCGCCGTCCGAGCCCAGGCTCTCCACCTTGGACACCACGCCGCAGCGCAGGCTCTCCGCGCCGGCGGCGTCGAAGATGCCGATGCGGGCCGGCAGGCCGAGCAGGGTCTTGAGTTCGATCGCGCCATCCGGAGACAAACAGGTGAGCTGGTAGGCGTAAGGCCGGGACACGCCTTCTTCGCCGGCCAAGCTCAAGGGCAGCAGTTGCTCGGCCGCCACGCTGCCGTCGCCCAGGCTGAGGGTGAGCAGGCGCTGGTCTTGGTTGAAGGCGGAGGCGAAGCTGGCGAGCAGGGTGCTGAGGTCCATGGCGTTAACCCAATTCAAATCGACTGCGCAATTGGCGAGTCCTTAAGCAAACACTGCGCTGCCGCGCCGGGTTTGCTTAAACACCCGAAAACGCCCGGCCGCCCGCTTGCGCATGGCGGCCCGGCGCCCAGATTCAGTTGGCGATCAAACGCACCGCGTGCAGCTGACGCTCGGTGTCGTAACGCACGGTGATTTTATTGGCCGGCACGCCGGCATCGGTCAGGAACTGCTTGACGGCGATGGCGCGGGTTTGCGCGGCGGCGCGAGCGTTGCCGATGTCGCCTCGGTAGCAATGGCCGCGCACCAGGATGGATTTGGCGGTCTTGAGCTTGGGCAGCAGCAGTTGCAATTGAGCCTCGCCCACTGGGGACAGTTTGGGACTCATTTTTTCAAACGGGATCAGGTTGGGGTCTATGGCCATATTGGCGGCCACGGCCTTGTCCAGCGCGGCCTTTTCTTCCGCCGCCTTGATCACGGCGGGGTCGTTGGAGGCTTGTTGAGCGTTAGGATTGGTCTTGCAGCCCACCAGCGACAAGGCGAGCGCGGCGACCATCAGCAAACGTTTCATAGCATTACTTCCCGGATTGACTTTAAACATGGCAAAGAACAGCCGGGAAACCGCTGCGCCGGGCCGGCGCGCGGCGGTTTCCCGGATGCCTAAAACCCGCCCGAACGACGGGCGGGTCAGCTTTCCAGCACCGCTAGGGAATTAGGCGATCGCTTTGTTGGCGGTCAGGTCCCAGCCGGAGCTGACGTTACCGCCGCCGGCGCCGTCAGCGCGTTTCTGCTGGGTGTAGGTCCACTTGATCTTGCCGTAAGTGAAGCTCACTTTTTCGCTGGGGAAGCCGTTGTCGTTGGCGGAACCGTGCGGCTCAACCTTGGCGATCAGGACTTGCTCCATCTTGATCTCCATGTACTTCACCTTGTCGCCACCGGCACGGCACAGTTCGATGGTGATTTCCTTGATGTGCTGGCCCTTGCAGCAGGCTTCGTAAATCTTCGGGCTGGCTTTGTCCAGGAAGTGAGTGATTTCGTAAGCGGCGTGGTTCACGCGCTCGGCGGTGGCGCCGCCGGCGGAGCTGGCGGTAGCCTGGGCCGGCTGTTCCAGTTTGTGGGCAAAGGACTGGATTTCGATCCAGTCTTTGTGCTTGTCGTCGCTGCTTTCGCCAGGAATACCGTCAATTTTCAGGAATGCATCAAAAGCCATTTACTTCTCCTTAAACAAAGGTCAAAAATCGGAGGCCAAGCCCCCCATTCCAAAAGACGCCCGCGCCCGCCGCCGCGCCGCAGCGCGGCGGACGCGCACGGACTCTCCAGCCTTAACCCGCCGGCTGGGGCAGTTCCGCCACCAAACGCAGGGAAATAGTCAATTCATCCAGCTGGAAATGCGGCCGCAGGAAGGCGGCGGCGCGATAGACGCCGGGCTTGCCCGGCACTTCCACCACGTCGACGCGCGCTTCGCGCAGCGGGTATTTGGCTTTGGCTTCCTGGCTGGCGGAGTCGTCCAGCAGCACGTATTGCGCCAGCCAGGTGTTCAGGAAGTCCTGCACGTTCTGGCGCGAGGCGAAGCTGCCGATCTTGTCGCGCATGATGGATTTCATGTAATGCGCGATGCGCGATACCGCGAAGATGTAGGGCAGCTGGGTGGACAGGCGCGCGTTGGCGTTGGCCGAATCCGTGTTGTAAGTCTTGGCCTTCTGCACCGATTGACCGCCGAAGAAGGCCGCGTAGTCGGTGTTCTTGCAGTGAACCAGCGAGATGAAGCCCAGATCGGACAGCAGTTTTTCGGTGCGGTCGGTGATCGCCACTTCGGTGGGGCACTTGAGCGCCACTTCGCCGTCGTCGGTCTTGAAGGTGTGGGCCGGCAGGCCTTCCACTAGGCCGCCGCCTTCCACGCCGCGGATGGCCGCCAGCCAGCCGTATTGGGCGAAGGCGGAGGTCAGGCGCGCGGCGTAGGCGTAGGAGGCGTTGGTCCACAGGTATTTTTCGTGGGTGCTGCCGTCCACGTTTTCCTCAAAGTCGAATTCCTCCACCGGCACGTTGTCGCGGCCGTAGGGCAGACGGCCCAGCACATGCGGCAAGACCAGGCCGACGTAGCGGGAGTCTTCGGATTCGCGGAAGGATTTCCACTTGGCGTATTCGACGGTGTCGAAGATCTTGGCCAGATCGCGCGGCTTGCCCACGTCGGTAAAGCTCTCCAGGCCGAACAGGCCGGAGGAAGCGGCGGTGATCAGCGGCGCGTGCGCGGAGGCGGCCACGTGGGACAGTTCGTCCAGCAGGTAGAAGTCTTCCGGGTGGCGGGTGAATTCGTAATCGCCCACCAAGCCGGCGTAAGGCGCGCCGCCGAAGGTGCCGTACTCTTCTTCGTAGATTTTCTTGAACAGCGCGCTCTGGTCGAACTCCGGCGCCGCCTTGAAGTCCTTGACCAGGTCTTTCTTGGAGGCATTGAGCACCTTGATCTTGAGCATGGTGCTGGTTTCGGACTCCATCACCAGATACTTCAGACCACGCCAGGAGGCTTCCAGCTTCTGGAAGTCGTTGTGGTGCATGATCTCGTTCAGCTGGGAGGAGATCAGCGCATCGATCTCGGCGATGCGCGCGTCAATGCTGGCGGACAGATCGCGCGATACGCTGACGCTGCCTTCCAGCACCTGGTCGACCAGTTCGCCGATCAGATCGCGAGTGTGGCCTTTTTCGTTGTCGTTGGTGGCGACGCGGCTTTGCTCGATGATGGAGTCGAGCAGGCTGCCTGCCGCCGCCGGGGCTGCGGCCGCGCCGGCCTCAAGTTGTTGTTCTGCGCTCATCTATCACTCTCCCGCTTTGTCCGGATGCGCGGCCTGGCTGATCGCCTTCAGCTTTTCCGTATCGCGCACCACTTCGTCCAGCAATTCTTCCAGCTTGTCGTTGCCCGCCATCTTGTTGCGCAGGTCGGCCAGGCGCTTGCGCGCGTCCAGCAGCTTTTTCAGCGGCTCGACCTGATCCACCACGTTCTGCGGCTCAAAGTCGGCCAGTTCGTCGAAGTTCAGCTCCATCGCCAGCTGGCTGCCGTCGTCTTTCAGCTTGTTGTCCACCTTGATGGCCAGGCGCGGCGCCATGCCCTTGAGCACTTCGTCGAAATTGTCGCGATCGATCTGAACAAACTTGCGTTCCTTCATCTTGGGCAGCGGCTCCTTGCTGTGGCCGGAGTAATCCCCCAGCACGCCCAGCACGAAGGGCAGTTCCTTGGTTTCGATAGCGTCGCCGATTTCAACGTCGTAAGTGATCTGCACGCGCGGCGGGCGTACCCGCGACAGTTTTTTCTGTGTGCTTTCTTTGGCCATGATGGTTCTCTCTCAAGTTCACAAAGCTCTGATTGGAGCGGCCTCTGCGGATGTCGCCGGCCGTTCCTTTGTTACGTCACTACTCAGGCCACGCTGCGCGACAGGCTGGACGCCACTTCGCGCAACTGCGCCACCGAAATGGACGGATCGTTCAGCCTCCGCCCCAGGATGTAAGCCGCTTCGGCGTAGGCCTGGTGGCTGCGCCACGGCGCCTGCGGCTCGGCCACGTCTACGATGAAGCGGGCGTCCAGCTGCCCTCCCCAGCACTGCGCGACGATCTGCTCGTTCAAGTCGCCCGGCAACAGGGCCAGGAAGCGGCCTTCCGGCCGCTGAATCAGCAGGCATTGCTCCGCTTGGCCGGCCTGGCCGGCGGTGGCCGCTTGGTACAGCGACAACCAAGTGGCCGCGGCCAACATGTCTTCGCCGTCGCTGTCCGGCAGCGGTAGCAGATAGGTCTGCGCCGTCAAGCTGCCCTGGAACTTGCGCAACAGCTGGTGGTGGAAGGTGAAGGCCAGCAGCACTGTTTCCAGATCCGGCAGGCCGCGGCCGCTCAGCAGCCGGCTCAGATGGGAAGCCGGCGTCACGCTCAGATGCCGCTCCAGCAGTTGCTGCGCCAGGTCCAGATCCGCCACGGAGGAGATGCCGAACAAGGACTGCTCCTCCAGAAACTGGCGGCAGGCCAACATTTCCACCGCGTTGTCGATGGCGCTGCTCAGTTGCTCCTTCAAGCCGGAGAAGAACAGCTCATTGGCCAGCATCAACACCGACAGCGGCGGCAAGGGCGCGTCACAAGGCATCAGCGAGGCCGCCACCAAGGGATAATTGCGGCCGCTTTCATCGCGACTGGGCTGCATCACGCCCAGCGACAGCCACATTTGGTCGCGGCTGCGCAGCACGAAGCTGGTGCCCGGCATCGCGCGGTAACGCTCCACCGCCTCCGAGCCGGATTCCAGCCCGCCCAGGCTTTGCGCCAGCAGCTGGTCCAGCTGGGTGGCCGCCGGGTGGGTGGCGTTGACGCGGACGAAGTCGCCGCGGCGCGGCAACTTGCCGAAAATGCAGAATTGCGGAGGCGTTTCCTGCGCCCGCTTGAAATTGAACGCCATGACTGTGTCTCCCTTATAGCGTCACGCGCTCAGGCAAGGTCAGCTTGTAAAGCTTATTCAGTTGCAGCGGATTGACGCCGCCAACCATGCGGAAATTGAATTTCACCGTCTGCGCCTCGCCGTCGGGCTTGCGCAGGTTCCAAGTGAGCTGGGCTGAGTCCGGGCTGTCCTGGCTGACCTTGGCGCTGGACAGCAAGCGCATCAGACCCATGCGTCCCGGCTGGTTGCCCACCACGCTGCTGGCGCCGCTATAGGACACCACCTGGATGCGGGCGCCGGCGTTCTGGCCGTTGCCCGGCCAGGTGAACGGCTGCCAGGCCTGCGGGCCGTTGCGGTAGCGCAGTTCCTGACCGTCCACCTCGAACACGATTTCGGACAGGCCCGGCGTCGGCGTGGGCTGCAGTTCGAAGCGGGTGTTTTCGCCGTCTTGCAACTGGGCGTTGGCCAGCGCGGACAGGCTGCTGACGCTGGACAAGAAGGCCGGGTTGAACTTGACCCCCATATTGCCCCAAGCGCGCGGCACCAATTGATCGCCCTTCTTCTGCACCAGGCCGTTCAGGTATTTGTTGATGAATTTGTCCAGCGTGCCGTCGTTGGCTTTGACAAAGCGGCTGATCTCCGCCACCGAGGCGCTGTTGCTGGAATCCGCGAACGGATATTTGCCGGCCAGTTGCTTCCACTGCGGCAGCACTTCGTTGGCCCAGGCCTGGTTGATGTCGTTGGCCACCGGCCCCAACAGAGCGTTGTAGGACTGGGTCAGCGGACGCACCAACATCGGGCGCACCATCTCGCCGGTTTCCGGCGTGACCTGGCTCAGCAGGGTGTTGTCTACGAAGGAGGCGGTGTCGCCCAGTTCCGAACCGGAGCCGCCCAGGGTCGCCTGCAAGGCGGCGCGGGCTTGCGGGCCGGGTTCGTCGGTGCTGGAGATCGCCGCCAGCTTGGCTTTCAGCTTGGCCAGCTGATCCAGGTAGGCGTTGATCGGCGGGTTGTCGCCCTTGACCAGTTGAGCGACGCCGGCGAACTGACGGCCCACTTCGCCGTACAGCTTGGTCTTGTCCGCCTGGGCCGACGAGCTGCCGCCCTTGAGGAATTCCGCGGTTTTTTCCAGCATCGACTGCTTGGCGTTTTCCAGCGAGCGGTTCAGTTCCGATGGGTTGTCCCAGGCGGTTTCCATCGCCGCGCGCGCCAGCACCAGCTTGATGGGCGAGCTTTGCTTGTCGGACAGCCGCGCCATCGCGGAGGCGGACTGGGCCGGATTGGTGAAGTCGCGAGTGGTGACGCCGATCAGGAATTTCTTCCAGGCGGCGGCGTATTGGCCCCGGTACAGGGCTTCCAGCGCGGCGCGGTTTTTCTCCACGTCGCCGTCCCGGCCCAGATTGTCCTGAGTGGACGAGGCCAGCACCCAGTCGTCGCTGCGGATTTCGCCCTTGCTGGCTTCGTCGATAGCGCCCTTAACGTAGCTGTTCCAGGCTTCGCGAGTGTAGGCGCCCTCTACCATCTGGCTGCCTGCCATCACGTCCAAATCGCGGTTGTCCAGAATCCGCGCCACGGTCAGCGGCGCGAAACGAGTGTTGGCCCGGGCCTTGATTTCGTTGAACACCCGCTCCTGGGCGGACAGGCGCTTGAAGGAGCCGCGCAGCACGTCGCGCGCTTCGCCCACCACCTTGGCGTTGTTGTCGATCAGCGGCAGGTCCGCTTCCTTGATCTGGCTAACGTAGAAAGCCACCAGCTTCTCGGCCACCGCCATCACTTCTTCGACCGAATACTGACCGCGCTGGCTTTCCAGATAGGGCCGCCAGTAGCGCGGCAACTGGTCGATCAGATGCGCTTCGTCCATGCGCTTCTGCTCGTGCAGCATCAGATAGGTTTTCAAGGCGTTGTAGCTGGCGTCCAGCTGCTGCGGATTGCGTTGCGCAGCGGCGGCCTCGCCTTGCGCCGCGGAGGCTTCCAGCTTGGCGGTGGTGGCGCGTTGCGGCCAATCCAGCGCGCTCAGGTTGATATTGGGCAGGCCGCCGCGCGGCGCGTGCTTTTTAGGCTTGGGTTTGAACGGAGCGGGTGCGGGCGCGGCCGGTTTGGGCGGTTCGCTCACTACCGGCGCGGGCGTCGGAGCGGGCGCTTCCGGCTTCAGCGCCACCAGCGTGGTTTCCAGATTGCGCTGCACCGGGCGCAGCATCACCTCCTTCAGGCCGGTGAAGTACTCGCGACGCAGCTGCGGCTCCAGTTCCTTGCCCTGGTACAGGCCCAGGCCCACTTGCCACGGCGCGCCGTTCTTGCGGTAGGACTGCAATTCCTCAAGGCGCTTCTGCAAGATCTGCAGCGAGCGCAGCTTGTCGTACAACTGCCCGCTGGCGGCCAGCTTTTGCGCCTGAGCGCGTTCGGCCTTCACCTCGTCCAGCAAATGCTGGTTGCCGATGAAGGACCAGGTCCAGAAGCTGGCCAGCGCGGCCAGCGACAAGACCCCGGCGGCCATGCCGAACAAACGCCAGCGGCTGCCGCTGGGTTTGGTCTGGCGCGAAATCAGGTGTTGATCCTGAAACAGCACGTCACGGAACAGATTGCGCAGGAAGTAGCTGTAAGACGCCGGCGCCTGCTTCATCTCCTGGCCGCCCTGGCTCAGGTCGAACTGGCCTTGCACGCGATTGGCGGCCACGATGCGCGGCACCCCCTCTTGCAGGGCGCTGGTGAAATAGAAACCGCGCAGCAAAGGCCGCGCGTGGTAAGGGTCTTCTTCGTGCAGCAGCTTGACGAATTTAACCACCGCCTCTTTCAGGCCGTGGAATTCAATGGGGAAGGCGAAGTGCGCCGGTTTGACCTGATCGCCGCGGTACTGGATCAGTTTTTCCTCGCCGGCCTGCACCAGGCCGCGATACAAGAGTTCGAACTGCTGGCCGGTCACATTGGCCACGTCGAAGCCCGTGCCCTGGTCCGCGCTCAGCGTCGCGCCCCAGACCCTGGCGCGGTCTTCGTCGCTGGCGTCCTGGAAGAACTGGGCGAAACCGCCCAAGAGGTCCAGCTTGGTGAACACCAGATAGATGGGCACCAAGAGGCCGAAGGTATTGCACACCTCGTGAATGCGCTCGCGAATCTGACGCGCGTACAGGGTGAAGCCTTCGCTATGGTGTTGCGCCAGTTCCGGCAGGCTGATGGCGATCAGGATGCCGTTGACCGGCGCTTTGGCGCGGTGCTTTTTTAGCAGCTTGAGGAATTCCAGCCACTCCACCCTATCTTCGCTCTGAGTCGCGTAGCGGCCGGCGGTGTCCAGCAGCACCCCTTCGGTGGAAAAGAACCAGTCGCAGTTGCGGGTGCCGCCCACGCCCTGAATGCCGCTCTTGTCGCTGAACGGAAAAGTCAGGCCGGATTGCAGAATGGCCGAGCTCTTACCCGCCGCCGGGTGGCCGATGATCATGTACCAAGGCAGCTCGTACAAAGCGGCGCTGCCGCTGGCGCTGCCCAGCTTGGATTTCTTCAAGGTGTCTATCGCGCCCAGCAGCCGCTGGCGCAGCAGGGTGACCTCGGCGCGCTTGTCGGAGCTGGCGTTGATCACCGCCTCGTCCGCCTGCTTGCGCAGCATGCGCTCCACCAGGCCGCCGGCGCGGCGCGCCAAAACCTGGCCCACCAGCAGGGTCAGCACCCATAACAACATGACGCCGATAATCCAGCCCAAACGGGCTTCCAGCGACTCCAGGCCCAACCACGGCCCCAGAAACCAGATCAGAGCGATCAGGATCAGGAACCCGATTGCCGAAGCCACTTTGGCGTGACGCAGCCAACCTTTCATAAACACCCACCACCTTCTTGAAAACCGTTATTTTTTGAGCAAGGACTTCAGCGAGCCTGAGCGCTCGATATGGCCGAAATCCTTGAAACTCCAGTTGCCGCCCCAAGTCAGGCCGGCCGCCGTCGCCTCTTCTCCCAGCGCGTTGTAAGCCTGCATCGCCCAGGGGTCGCGTTCCGATATCACTACCTTGCCTTCGCGAATGGGCGCCAGGTCCACCGCCAAACCGTATTGATGTTTGCTTTGCCCGCCCTTGGCCTTGGTCACCAGCGTGGCCTGCCCGGCCAGCGAATCCTGGCGCTCCGGACTGCGATAGCCTTCCAGCAGCACCATGGGGAAGCCCCTGGCCTTCATTTTTTCCATCACCCGCAGCACCACCTGCACGAACTCGGGATTCAGCTTGCTCCAGTCTCGATCCGCATGTCCCAGGCTGGGGCGCTCCGCTATGACATTGACAAAAGCCTCTGGCGGAAGCGGCGGCGGCGGCACTAGTTTTTCTTCAAGTAGCGTTTGTTTGATTCTTATGCCCTGAACATATTCGGCGGCCTCGAATTCCGGGCTGCGATGAAAACGGTTCAATTTCAGCGTGATGGCCACCGCCAGCGCCACCAGCAACAGCGACACCACCGGCAGCCACACCCGCCAATAACGCGCGGCGGCATTGGGCGCACGGCGCGACGCACGCAAAAAAGCGGCGCTTACCGCCCGCTTTTCATTTCGTTTTTCAGGTCTTCCGGCCGCAAGCCCGCCCAAGGCCTCCGCCCCAGTCAACACAGGCTTTGGAGAGCGGCTTCCTTCCAAGATGCGGGGCTGTCCCAGGAAGAATTTCCAGCCCAGCCAAGACAGGAGCAAAACGATGCCAAGCACCAGAATCGGCAATATATAGTTCAAATGCATTTTGACGCGAGACAATAAATGACATTACAATTTAAATCAATAGCTTGAGCTACCCGATCTCGAATTTTAACAACCGTACGCAAATCAATTTGCGGCAGGGCATGCATTCCAATTAAACCAAAAATTTGGGATACTTTCGATAGCAGATAGTCACAAATCCAATCGTTAGGAACCGCCGTCATGATGAAAAAACACCCCAACTGGCAACAGGCCCGCACCCTGTTTTACGCCATTGCCATAGCCTCTCTGACCGCTTGTTCCAGCACCAAGACCATCGACATCAAAGCTGAGGGCAGCCCCTCGCTAAACCGCGACGCCAAAGGCAAATCGCTGTCCGTAGTGGTGCACGTCTACCAGCTGAAAAACCAGCAGGCTTTCAACCGCCTGACCATGGAGGCGCTATCCAGCGGCAAACCTGAATCAGAACTGCTGGGCGACAGTCTGATCAGCAGTAAAGAACTGACCTTTTTGCCAGGTGGCAAAGTGACACTAGAAGACGTCACCATTGAAAAAGACGCTCAATTCATCGGCGTCGTCGGCTTTTTCCGCCGGCCGGACGCCCACTTCTGGCGTTTGTTGTACGACGCCGACACCGTCCGCAGCAAAGACCTGAGCTTCCGCGCCGCCGATTGCCACCTGGAAGCCATCAAGCCCAAGGCCTTGACCATGCCTGGCCAGCCCCCGTCCGCCAAGGCGGACTGCGCCGGCAGCCGAAACTGACGCCTGACGCGGCGCCGGGCCAAGGCTGAAAATTAACAAACGCTTTTGCATGACAAGGGCTGCGCTCTTGCTGCAAAATGTCGCGCATTTTAGCGATCGTGTACACAGTTTGAACAGGGTGTTATTACCGGATACGGGCCGCCTTAGCCATGACATGGCTCAAAGCCCGTTCGGTCCTTCGCCCATCGCGGCCTGGCTCGGCTGACAAGCCAATGAATTTTCAGGCGCAATTGAGATTGCAGTAGATTTCCAGACAAGGTGTATCAGTAATGCAACAAGCCAAACGAGTGCTCTGGGGCGAAGGCATGTTCCTGCGCCCGCAGCACTTTCAACAGCAAACCCTCTTGCTGGAGCAGCATGTCGCCGCGCGGCAGCAACTGAGCCAGCGCCACGCTTGGGGCCTGCAACACATTGCCTTGGACGAACAGGCGCTCAAGGGCGGCGCAGTCCGCATCGACGGGCTGTCCATCCTGTTCCGCGACGGCACGCTTTACCAAGCGCCGGCCAGTGCGCCGCTGCCGCTGTCCCGCGACCTGAACACCTTGCCGCAAGCCGGCATCAAGACCACGCTTTACGCCTGTCTCGCCCATATGCAGCCTTACGGCGGCAACACCCGCAACGGCGAAGTCATGTCCCGCCCCGCCCGCTTTCAAAGCGCCAGCGCGGAAGTGGCCGACCTCTACACCCAGGCTCTGGACGCCGATCTGTCCACGCTGGAGCTGGACGTGCGGCTGATGATCGAGGAAGAGAACCGCGACGGCTACGACGCCATTCCGCTGTGCCGCCTGGAGAAAGACGCCACCGGCCAATGGGGCTTGGGCGGCGGCTTCATCCCGCCGCTGGCCACGGTGGAAGGCTCGCGCGAGGTCAGCCACATGCTGCGCCGCCTGTTGGACATCCTGCTGGTCAAAAACCAGGCGCTGTCCGGCGGACAGCGCGAACGCGCCAAGAACGTGATGGAGTACAGCTCCAGCGACATCAGCTCCTTCTGGCTGCTGCACACCGTCAACCGCAACTTCGCCAAGCTGCGCCACCTGTCGCTGTCCAGCCCGCTGCACCCAGAAGAACTGTACCTGGCGCTGGCCGAATTCTGCGGCGAGCTGCAGACCTTCTCCACCCATTACACCCTGTCCGACATCCCGGCCTACCGCCACGACGACCTGCACGCCGTGCTGGCCGCGCTGGACACGCAGATCCGCGAACTGCTGGAAACCGTGATCTCCTCGCGTTACGCCATCATCCCGCTGCATTCGCCCAAGCCGTCCTTCTACATCGGCCGGCTGGAGAGCGACCGCCTGCTGGAGAACGTCGATTACTACCTGTCGGTGCAGAGCGAGTTGCCCGCCAGCCAGATCATTGACAGCGTGCCGCTGAAGATGAAAATCGGCGCGCCGGACGACGTGGAAAAAATCCTCAACTCCGCGATGCGCGGCGTGGCGCTCAGCCATGCGGCACAGACCCCGTCCGCCATTCCGGTGCGGGTGGGCAACCACTATTTCGCGCTGGAGCCGCACGGCGACATCTTCGGCCGCATGCTGCAATCGCGCAGCATCTGCATCTATATGCCGCAGACGCTCTCCAACCTGACGCTTGAACTGATCGCCGTATTCCGCTGAGGCCGCCATGAACCAAACCGCCGCAACCCTACAAGAACGCCCGCTGGCCGTGGCCTCCGCCTCGGCCCCCACCCTGCGCGAAATGCTGGAAGACGGCATCTATCTGCTATTCCTGCTCCGGGACGGCAACGCCCCCAGCAGCGCGGTGGAGTTCAACCGCCGCGTCGATCAGTTCCTGAACCAGTACGAGCGCAACGCACGCAACTTCGGCAAGGACCAGAACGCCATCAACCATTCCAAGTACGCGTTTTGCGCCTTGATGGACGAGATCATCCTGTCCTCCGAGTTCGATATCCGCGACGAATGGGAACGCATGCCGCTGCAACTGCGGCTGTTTGGCGAGCATCTGGCCGGCGAAGGCTTCTTCAACCGCCTGGAACAACTGCGCCTGGACCCAGCCGCCCATATCGAGCCGCTGGAAGTGTTCTACACCTGCTTGCTGCTGGGCTTCCAAGGCAAATACCTGCTGGAAGGCCAGGAAAAGCTGGGCTACCTGACCCATAAGCTGGGCCAGGAAATCCAGCAAGTGCGCGGCGGCAAGGCCGAATTCGCGCCCAACTGGCAGCTGCCGCAACGCTTCCAGGCCTTTGTCCGCCATGAACTGCCGCTATGGCTGTACTTCGCCCTGCTGGCGGTAGTGGGCGCCGGCATCTTCGTCGCCTACCGCTGGCTGCTGTCCAACCAGCTCCAATCCATTTTCGGCCTGTAAGCCATGCTGAGCAGCCGCCACGCCCAGATCCTGCCGTCGGTGCTGGACCGGCTGCTGGACGACCAGCCGGACAACAGCCACGGCGCGGAAACCATGTTGTACGAACTGCCGCAGATCAAGCGCTCGCTGGCGCGGGATCTGGAAGCGCTGCTGAACACCCGGCTCGCGCCCTTGCAAGAACTGTTCGACATGTACCCGCAGGCCCACGACAGCATGTTGAGCTTCGGCATTCCGGACCTGTCCGGCATCAGCCTGCTCAATCCGCAAGACCGGGAATTGCTGCGCGAACAGCTGCGCCGCGCCATCGAAGTGCACGAACCGCGGCTGTCCCGTGTGCGGGTGAATCTGGACGCGCCGCGCGAGATGGAGCGCCACCTGCGCTTCCGCGTCGACGCGGTGCTGAAAGTGCATCCGCACCGGCCGCCGGTCACCTTCGACGCCACCCTGCAACTCTCCTCCAACGTTTACAAGGTACAAGGCTGACCCAGCCTGACAGCGCCCCATGGACCTCAGCACCCTGCTCGCCAGCTTCGCCTCCGCCTTCAACCAAAACCAACGCCTGCTCACCCTCAGCCTGGGCGACGGCAGCGTGGCGGCCGAGCAATTGCTGCCGCTGAGCTTGGCCGGCGAAGAAGGCGTGTCCCGGCCTTACGCCTACCAGCTGGTGTGTTTATCTCCAGACGGCGCGATCGAACTCAAGACCCTGCTTGGCCTGCCCGCCCGCATCGGCATCCTCGACGCCGCCGGCGCGGAGAGCCTGCGTTGCGGCGTAGTGTCCAAGGTGGAGAGCCTGGGCTCGGACGGCGGTTTCAGCCGCTACCAGCTGACCATCGAGCCGCCGTTCGCCTTGCTGCGCCACCGCGTCAGCTCGCGGGTGTTCCAGGATCAGTCGGTGCCGGACATCGTCACGCAGATCCTGGCCGAGCATCAGCAGGCCAACCCGGTGTTCGCCCGGGTGCAAACGCTGGACTTCAAGACCGGCGTGGCTTCCCCGCGCAGCTACTGTCTGCAATACCGCGAGAGCGATTACGACTTCATCGTGCGGCTGCTGCACGAAGAGGGTTACGCCTGGCGTTTCGACCATCTGGACGGCGAGGTTCCTCAGGTACAACTGGTCGCCTTCGACGACCCCTACAGCCTGCCGCCGGCAACCGTTGAGCGCGTGCGCTTCCACCGCAGCGACGCCACCGAGGCCGAGGACGGCCTGACCGAGTGGAACGCCCAGCGCCAGATCGTGCCCGGCGCGGTGGCGCTGGCCAGCTTCGACTACCAGCCGGTGCAGACCCAGCACAGCGGCGACGACAGCCGCATCGACCAGGGCCAGAACGGCAAGGCGCTGCAATCGTCGCTGCACGACTACGACCCGCAATCGCTGTACTACGCCGGCGACGCCGACCAGCTCAGCCACTACGCCCAGCTGCGCCAGCAAGCGCATGATCTCAAGGCCAAGCAATTCAGCGGCGGCGGTTCGGTGCGCGGCCTGGCCGCCGGCCAATGGTTTCGCCTCGACGACCATCCGGCCCACGACGGCGACAGCAGCGAACAGCGCGAATTCGTCGTCACCCGCCAGACATTAAGTGCGCGCAACAACCTGCCGGCGGACCTCAAAGCCCTGGCAAAAGCGGAGGACGCCCAACCCTTCCGCGCCGACTTCGACGCCCAACGCCGCGGCGTGCCGCTGACCCCGGCCTACGCCCACACCGAACTGGCCAAGCCCAAGTCCCGCGGCGTACAAACCGCGACCGTGGTGGGACCGCAAGGAGAGGAAGTCCACACCGACCAGCACGGCCGAATCAAGGTGCAATTCCACTGGCAGCGGCCAGACGAACACCCGAGCATCGGCGCCAACCTGGACGACAAATCCTCCTGCTGGCTGCGCGTGGTCATGCCCAGCGCCGGCGCCGGCTGGGGCCACCAATTCATCCCACGCATCGGCCAGGAAGTGCTGGTCGACTTCATCGAAGGCGACATCGACCGCCCGGTGATCACCGGCGTGCTCTACAACGGCAGCCACCCCCCGCCGGACTTCAGCGGCGCGGGCGCCTTGCCGGCCAACAAGACCCAGTCCGGCATCAAGTCCAAGGAACACCAGGGCGGGCAGTACAACGAACTCTTGTTCGACGACACCCCGGGCGAAGTGCGCGCCAAACTGTCGAGCGAACCGGGCAAAACCCAACTCAACCAAGGCTTCCTCACCCACCCGCGCAGCAACGGCAAGGCCGAGCCGCGCGGCGACGGCTTTGAACTACGCACCGACAATCACGGCGCCATCCGCGCCGGCCACGGCCTGCTGCTGTCCACCGAAGCGCAGAACGGCGCGTCCGGCAAACAACTGGCGCGCGAACAAGCGCAAAGCCAGCTGGACGCGGCCTTGGCCCTGAGTCAAAGCCTGGGCGACACCGCCAGCGGCCAGCAGGCGGACACAATGGAAACCGGGCCGGAAGAAATCGGCCCGGACAACGCCAAGGCCGCCAAGAAAACCGAAGGCCACCTGCAACACCAGGCCGCCGCCTTGAAAGCCTGGGAAGCCGGTTCCAATACCGACAAGGACGGCAAGACCGCCAAGGACCAAGCCGGCCAACAACCGCTGATCGTGCTATCGGCCCCAGCCGGCATCGCCAGCCTGAGCCAGCAAAGCCAGACCGTGGCGGCGGGGACCAATCTGGATCTGGTGGCGCAGCGCGACACCAACCAAACCTCGGGCCGGCGCTGGATCCACAATGTGGGCCAGCACATCAGCCTGTTCGTGGCCGGGGTCAAGGACCAGATTGCGCTGAAGCTGATTGCCGCCAAGGGCAAGGTGCAGATGCAGGCGCAGAGCGACAGCATTGAGGTGACCGCGGATAAGGATGTGACCGTCACCGCCTGCAAGGGCAAGGTGGAAATCGCCGCCGGCCAGGAAATCCTGCTCACCAGCGGCGGCGGCTATATCCGGCTCAAGGGCGGCAATATCGAAGTGCACTGCCCGGGCGAAGTCAGCGTCAAGGGCGCCAGCCACGCGCTCAGCGGGCCGGCCAGCATGCAAATACCTCTTCCCGCTCTGCCAAATAAAGACAGTTCATGGGTCAAAATCACGTCACATTACGATGACGAATGGAAAACGACTTGGCCACTTAGAAATATGAAGCTTGATGTTGCCGGAACGACGATCAGTAAAACTCTAAAAATAGATGGGCGAAAGGCATAACATGGCTGATAGCAAAAACACGAACAACCCTAAGCACGTCTATGTACATAACGATGGTGCGGCGGAGCTAACGGCCAAGCCACAAATTACTGAAAAAGAAATACACGATGAACGTCAAATAATTATTCAAGGCTTAGATGCTGCTTATCTCAACCTCACAGACACCATGAAGCCATTCCAAAAAGAATGGGACACAAATCCGATAGGTTCTCTAGCTGATGCGGCGTTAGCAGGAGCCAAAGCAGGAGTAAGTGGCTGGGGGGAAGATTTTGCTGAGCTTTTCCAAGCCGATACATGGATATCCTTAGGGGGGAAAGTTAAAGATGCAGCAGGAAATGCTTATGACACTGCCAGTGTTTATTCAGTAGGTGTAAAGAACGACATATTCAATAGCGTTAATCGAACGGTTAAGCACATTGACAATCCAAGCGAGACTCTATTTAACTGGGCATGGTGGGAAGCCGAATTAGACAAAGAGAAAAAAAACATTACAACGCAAGCAGAAGTGCTAAAGGCACAAGCCGCATCCTATGCAAAAACTGCAAAAGATATTACGGATAAAACCAAAAAAATATATCAACACAGAAATGAAATATTAAACCTACCAAATCTAATTGCCGAAGGCGACCCCAAACCTATTCAGCGCTTTATTGACACTACATTAATGGATATTGATTCTGACTTAGCAAAGTCCATCAAAGATAGTGGCAATTTTCATATGGTCATAGAATTACTACAAGACCATGACAGCATCCTTTCCTACCTAACCTATGCCACTTTATGCTTCGAAGCAATACCACCGAATTTTTATGCATATCTAGCGGGAAAGGGAGCTGCGTATTTTCTAGCCGAGTTAATTCTGACTATTATTATGGCAATCTTTACACTCGGAGCGGGCTTGGCAGTTAGAGTCGCATCCCTTGTTGCACGAGTTGCCGCAAGCAGCGCCAAAGTGGCAAGCGCCATAAAAAAACTTGAGAATGCAAAAAAAGCCTTCGATGCTGTAATACGATTTATTGAAGATTTTTGTGATATCGCAGGACGACTACGTTCACTTGGTGACAAGCTAGTTGAAGCCAGATCACGTGGCGTTAAAGTAAAAGGCTCGACAAAGACTACTATCGAAGCAGAACGGAAAACCATAAAAAGAAATGGAAAGTGCGCATGCTGCCAAAGCGCATCACATCAAACACCTCGTGGAAGATTAGGAACAATTAATTATGCCTAATACAAATATGACAGGAAATATAAAGAAAGGAACCAAATATAGAGACTTGATGGCAAAAGAAACCGAAAAAAATAAAATGCCAAATCACCCTCGCCATTTTGGTATAAAAATGCAGGCCCATCACATAGTCTCTGCAGAGGGAATTAGTCGAAGTAAAATTGGCGACTTATTAGTAAAATTCGGCTACGACATCAACGATCTATCAAATTTAACTTATATCCCAAGCACTCTACAAGGAGCCTGCCACTTGAGCGTCCAACCTCATAGGGGTGACCATAAAGCCCCCCTTGGGGGTATTAGTGCATTAGAAAGAGATGATGATGATTCACATCCAGTCACATACCATGATGCCATTGCAATGCGCGTGCTGGAGTTAAAAAAATACATGCATGAAAATTGCCCAGGTAAAAACCCTTCTGCACGCTCCATCTTGAAAAAAGATATGGAGGGAATTAGCAAGAATATGCTATTTCTGATTCAGAATGCACCAGCCAAAGCCAGACTTACCAATATTGCTGACTTTTTCCAACCAGGAGGAGTTGGCTGCAAGGGGGTAGATAATGTTGGACGATTTAAAGATGCCAAATCTTGTGCCGTTCATAGAAATCACCAACAAACCCAGAGCAACTCTCAAGAAAAAGAAAATATAACTCTCACCAAACCAATACCAAGGTACAACCTAAAAACGGGCATGTAACCATGAACAATTACGACTCCGAATATTACTTCATAAGTTATAAAAGCACAGAAAGTCGTCCTATTCTTGCCGCAGATGCTGACACAGCAACTCTTGCATACACCTCAGAGGCACTGCCACTAGGTGGACGGCCATTAAAGTTCCACAATGGTGCAGCCACCAGCAAAAACAAGCATCTATTCAGCAAGAAACCTCCGGAAATTATATTTCACGGATCGGACATTGCAGTTGAAAATGAAATATATGAAAAACTATCTTCTATAGAAATACCTAATTTGGTTTTACAACCAGCCATTTACATTGACCACAATGATGTCTGGCATGAAAATTATTGGTTTTTAACATTCACAAAGAAATTAGATTGCTGGGATCGAGATAAGTCCCTTTACGCCCCAGACCCTTTGACTGGCTTTGGCGATATTCGTTATGAAGTCATTAGCTATCACCTCAAAAAATCAGTGCTTGACTTAATACCAATTTCAGAACGCAAACTTTTCAAAATGGGGGCGACCACTGAAGGCTGGCTTCTTGTACACAAAAGTATTGCAGGCCTGTTCAAAAAAACAGGAGCGGAACTGGTTCCTGTGAAGGAATTTGGTACAACTTTCTTCCCATAAGCCCCATGGCAAGGCGCAGTCTTGCGCCTTTTAACTGCGTCATAAGCTAACTACCCGTTCTTTAACAAAACAAACTGTTCAACGCAAATAATTCATACATCCAACATTATTGGAGACATGTTTTTAACGAATAGCAAACCCCTATTGCTACATGTTATTCAAACCAACTACCTCGCAGCCCCTTCCATTACAACTACGACAAAGCCGGCCGGCTGCAAACCCGCACCGACGCCAACGGCCACAGCCTGGCCTACAAATACGACAAGCTGGGCCGTCTGACCGCGCTGCGCAATGAAAACCACCGCCAGTATTTGTTCGAATACGATGCCGGCGGCCAGTTGATTTCGGAAACCGGTTTTGACGGCAGCCCCACCCGCTATCACTACAACTCTGCCGGCCAACTGGAAAAACAACAGGAAGGCGATGTCGCCACCCTCTACCGCTACGACGGCGCCGGCCGCCTGATCGAACGCAGCGCGCCGGGCAGCCTGGAAAGCTTCGGCTACGACCCCGCCGGCCGGCTGTACCAGGCCAAGAACCGCTACGCCAGCCTGCGCTGGATTTACGATCCGGTGGGCAATGTCATAGAAGAACACCACGGCTACAGCGTGGCCGGCGTCAAGGAAACCTACCGCTGGCAGCATGAACACGACCCGCTGGGCAACCGCGTCGCCAGCGTGCGTCCGGACGGCCGCCGCGTGGACATCCTCAGCTACGGCAGCGGCCACGTGCACGGCCTGCTGTTCAGCCAGCGCGACATCGTCAATCTGGAGCGCGACAAGCTGCACCGCGAAACCCAGCGCGTGCTGGGCAATGCGCTGCAACAGCATCAGAGCTACGACAAGGCCGGCCGCCTGGCCAGCCAGCGGCTGATGGGCAGCACCCAGTGGAACCGCCAATACCAGTACGACGCCGCCGGCCAGCTCACCGGCATCGCGGACAGCCGCGCCGGCCAGCTCAACTACCGCTACGACCCGGTGGGCCGCCTGCTGGAAGCCGCCACCCCCAAGGGCGTGGAAAGCTTCCGCTTCGACCCGGCCGGCAACCTGCTGGACAACGCCCCGGCCGCCGACGGCCACCAGGACAACAGCCTGTTGGGCAACCTGCTCAGCCAGTACGCCGGCCGCCATTACCGCTACGACACCCGCGGCAACCTGGTTGAAAAACGCGTCAACGGCGCGCTCACCAAGCTGGAATGGGACAGCCACAACCGTCTGTCCCGCCTGACCGCGCCGGACGGCCAGAACACCGACTACCACTACGACCCGCTGGGTCGCCGCATCGCCAAAACCCAGGCCGGCCAGACCACGCTTTACGGCTGGGACGGCGACGTGCTGGCCTTTGAAACCCGCGACGAACAAGCGGTGCACTATCTGTTTGAGCCGGACAGCTTCGTGCCGCTGGCCCAAGTCCACACCGAGGCGGTGCGCGGCGTCAAAGTACCAAACTGGAACCAGCACCGCCCCTACGACTCCGACCTGGACCCGCTGCGCAAACCCGCGCCGGAACCCAGCGAACCGACGGCGGTGTACTACTACCACACCGACCACCTGGGCACCCCGCAGGCGCTGACCGACGAACAAGGCGCGCTGGCACTAGAAATGGACTACCAGGCCTGGGGGCAAGCGCGCGAAATCATCGCCGACGCCGCCAACAAGGCCGGCATCCGCAACCCCTTCCGTTTCCAGGGCCAGTACCAAGATGAAGAGTCCGGGCTGCACTACAACCGCCATCGCTACTATGATCCGGAGATCGGGCGCTTTATTTCTCGGGATCCGATTGGGTTAAAGGGTGGTCATAATCTTCATAACTACGCGATCAATCCTATTGAATGGATTGACCCCAATGGGCTAACCTCTAGAAAACAAGCCAAAAAACCTAATCAGCAATGCAAAAAGGAATGCAGAAAAGAGTGGGAAGTTAATAAATTTGACAAAATTTGCGAAGGTCGTTTAAACGGAAAAGTCGTAAAATACATGAGAGATCCTAGCACCAAGCTTTGGTGGTCAAAGGACACGGAAAATCACGGCGGATCCGCGTGAAAAGTAATGAAGCAAGAGGGAAAACAGTTAAAGCACCAAGCTGATGCTGATGTTTTTGGCGACTACATGACTGACAAGCACAAAGGCGACACAGGGAAAGTCATGGACATGAAAAACATGAAATGTAAGGATGCTTAAATGAAGACATCAAGAATAAAAGAAATTTTTGGAGACAACTGTTTTTCGAGTGCCGTTTTCTACAAATACAAAGACAGCTTACGTTTCGAAATAAGTCAAAGAGACAGTAGACTTAATCAGTTTGCAACCGCATACGAAAATGCCAAAACCATATTGCACTCCATTTTCGAAAAGGATAATGAAGTTTACTGCTCACTTAGTTTATCCGGCGAAAATTTATTACCTGCCCGATCTCAAATCAAAGAGCTACAACAAGGTGGGTTCACGATTCCAAGCCAAAGACTTATCGATTACGACATTGATGAAGACGAAAAAATTGCAAGAATAATCTTCCAAACAAGCAAAGAAGAATGCACCAAATTACTTTGGATGAAAATCGCACACGAGCTTGGCATAAGCCCATCCACTTGGCTTGATTTACACATCTTCAGCATTGAAAATAAAATATTAGCACACCCTTACGATGAGCGCGGAATTGATGTCATTGGGGAAAAAAGCACACTCAAGACTGCTTTCAATAAATTACATCACCTGCTCATTAATTATGATATAGAAAAAATGGAAAGCAGTTTTAAATAGTAAGACACGCAATCATCACCCTATTTGCAAAACACAGAATAAAAGCCCAAAGCCCCATTCGGGGCTTTGGTTTTTGGGGAGGATTAAGCCAGTTCCTGCATTTGCATCGTGGTCTGCTGCAAGCGGCGGGCGAAGGGTTCCAGCAGGCAATACAGCTGCTCGCACTCCAGCGTGTCCAAGTTGGGTTGGTCCAGCATGGCCACCAGCGCGCTCAAGGCATGGCTGACCTGGCTGAGCTCCAGATAGATCAGGTGGGCGCTGTGATCGAAATGCCTGCTGTATTCGTCCAGCTGCCGCAATAGCGGGTCAATCGACTGTAGTGAGGCATCCTGCTGGCGCAAGCTTTTCAGGTGCATCAGCAAGGTAGACAGCGATGGGATAGGGAGGGGCGGGAAAGGGATGGCGCTAGTCATGGCGACTCCTTGATAAGCATTATGCCCGCCGTCCGACGCTAATCGGGGGCGGCGGGAACATGGCAGGATTAGCGTTACCGGCATCAAGGACCCGGCGCGTGCAAGCACGCTCCCACCATGACCCGCCTGAGAGTAGACGCATCTATGGTGTACCCGGACATGAGATGCCGCATGTGCGGCTGTCCGCCTTGATATTCGGAACGCTAATTCCGGTGCTGAGGCACAGCACGGCTGGATTATCACGCGCTTGGGGCTAGGAGGCAAGACGCTGGCGCCTTCTGCGGCCCCCCCTTGGCCGATGCCGAATCCATGCGTGCCGTCAAAGTGCCTGTAGGAAGCAACATGAGGCCAACCGTTCAGACTCTGGCCTACTGCACAAAGCCACAACGGTGCACTACTATCTCTCCAACCATCTGCTCACCCCGTCGGCGCTGAGCAACTAAACCAGCCCAACAAGCGTGCGACCATGAACGACTACGATTCTGAGTATTGCTTCATAAGCTATAAAAGCACGGAAAGCCGCCCTATCCTTTCAGCTGATGCTGAAACAGCAGCTCTTGCATACACCTCAGAAGCACTACCATTAAGTAGCCTGCCATTGAAATTCAAAAATGGCGCGGCAAACGATAAAAACAAGCATATATTTAGCGAAGAGCCCCCGGAAATATTATTCCACGGCTCAGACATTGCCGTTAAGGCAGAAACATTTAAACAACTTACTTCCATTGAAATACCCAACTTAGCATTACAACCGGCAATTTACATAGACCAGAATAATGTACACCATGGCAACTATTGGTTTTTGACCTTCACAAACAAGCTGGACTGCTGGGACCGAAATAAATCTCTTTATGCCCCAGAACCCTTAACTGGTTTTAATGACATCCGTTATGAAGTGATTAGCTATCATCTCGACAAAGCCACTCTTGACTCAATGCCACTCACAGAACGCAGGCTCTTCAAAATGGGAGCAACGACTGAAGGTTGGCTACTTGTGCACAACAGCATTGCAAGCTTATTTAAAAAAACCGGAGTCGAGCTCGTCCCCATTAAAGACTTTGGAATAACGTTCTTTCCATAAGCCGAATAAACAGAGCATGCCGCCACACCTTCAAAATATCTTGCAAAAGCTTAATGGCCGGCACCCGCCAGCCCCTCCCCCATCTGTCACACCAGCATGAAGTCTGCTACGCTGCCTATCCATTTCGACTCTGCGTCCTGCAGGATTTCATCATGCTCAAGTTTGATGTTCTGATCATCGGCAGCGGTCTGGCCGGGATGACCCTGGCCTTGCACCTGGCGGAAAGCCGCAAGGTGGGCCTGATTACCAAGCGAGATTTGCTGGAGGGCAGCTCCACTTACGCTCAGGGCGGCATCGCCGCAGTGCTGGACACCGAGGATTCGGTGGAGGAACACATCCGCGATACGCTGATCGCCGGCGCGGGCCTGTGCAATGAGGAGACTACGCGCTTCATCGTCGAACATTCCAAGGAAGCCATTGATTGGCTGATTGCGCTGGGCGTGCCCTTCACCAAGGATGAAACCCACCGCACCGGTTATCACCTGACCCGCGAGGGCGGCCACAGCCACCGCCGCATCATCCACGCCGCGGACGCCACCGGCGCGGCGGTGACCAGCACGCTGGGGCAGAAGATCAAGGCCCACCCCAATATCACGGAGCTGGAAGAGCATATCGCCATCGATCTGATCACCTCGCGCAAGCTGGGCCTGCCCGGCAACCGCGCCTACGGGGTGTACGCGCTGGACAAGCTGGCGGATCAGGTGGTGACCATCGCCGCCAAGCACACCATCCTGGCCTCCGGCGGCGCCGGCAAGGTTTACCTGTACACCACCAACCCGGACACCGCCACCGGCGACGGCATCGCCATGGGCTGGCGCGCCGGCTGCCGGGTGGGAAATATGGAATTCATGCAGTTCCACCCCACTTGCCTGTATCACCCGCACAGCAAGTCCTTCCTGATCACCGAGGCGGTGCGCGGCGAAGGCGGCATCCTGAAGCTGCCGGACGGCACCCGCTTCATGCCGGAGCACGATCCGCGCGCCGAGCTGGCGCCGCGCGACGTGGTGGCGCGCGCCATCGACTTCGAGATGAAGAAGCACGGCCTGGACTGCATCTACCTGGACATTTCCTACAAGCCGGCCCATTTCATCCGCGAACATTTCCCCAATATCTACGCCCATTGCCTGGAGCTGGGCATAGACATCACCCAGCAGCCCATCCCGGTGGTGCCGGCGGTGCATTTCACCTGCGGCGGCCTGGTTACGGACCTGACCGGCCACACCGATGTGGACGCGCTGTACGCGGTGGGAGAAGTGGCCTGCACCGGCCTGCACGGGGCAAACCGGCTGGCCAGCAATTCCTTGCTGGAATGTCTGGTGATAGGCAAGGCGGCGGCGGAGGACATCCTGGCCGCGCCGGAGATCAAGCTGCCCAAGATCCCGGACTGGGACGACAGCCAGGTGACGGACCCGGACGAGGAGGTGGTGATTTCCCACAACTGGGACGAGCTGCGCCGGGCGATGTGGGACTATGTGGGCATTGTGCGCACCAATAAGCGGCTGATGCGGGCGCAAAACCGCATCCGCCTGCTGTCCGAGGAGATCAACGAGTATTACCGCCATTTCCACGTCAGCAACGATCTGATCGAGCTGCGCAATCTGGTGCAGACTTCGGAATTGATCGTGCGTTCAGCGCTGCTGCGCAAGGAGAGCCGCGGCCTGCACTACAGCCGCGACTATCCGGAGAAGCTGGAGCTGGCGCAGGAGACCATCCTGACGCCGGACGGGCCGGCCGCCGGCGGCTGAGCGGCGGCGGCCCCCAAGACTTAGAACGTGTTTACGATCTCGCGAGCTAAGGCGAGACAAGGCGGAAACGAGCGAAAAAGCGGAATGTACACGTGGTACATGAGCATTTTGAGTTGGTACTCACCGTGTAACGCTCCACGACGCGCAGCAGATCGTAAACAGGTTCTTACACGCCGCCCAAGTAATCCATCTTGCCCAGCGCCACGCCGTTGTGGCGCAGGATGGCGTAGGCGGCGGTGAGGTGGAAGTAGAAGTTGGGCAGCACAAAGCCCAGCAGATAGTTCTGTCCGCTGAAGCGGATCTCGTCGCCGCGCACTTTCAGCACCACTTCCCGCGTCTCGCTGCCGTCGATCTGCCCGGCGTTAAAACCCTGCAAAAACGCCACGGTCTTGGCGATGCGCTGTTGCAAATCGGCAAAGCTGGCTTCGTCGTCGGCGTAGCTGGGCACGTCGACGCCCGCCAGCCGCGCGGCGCAGCCTTTGGCGCTGTCGCTGGCGATCTGCACCTGGCGCGTCAGCGCGAACATGTCCGGCGCCAGCCGGGCGTTCAGCAGCACGTCCGGCGCGATATGGCGCGCGGCGGCGTCGGCGGCGGCCTTGTCCAGGATGGCGGACAGATTGTTCAGGCCCCGGATCAGCGCCGGGACGGAGGCTTGGTACATGGAAACGGACATGGCGGGCTCCTATCAGATTAGGAAAGGCGGGCGCGGCGGACGTTCCGGCGCGCCGCCACAGCATAAGCCAATCCGGCGGCGTCGGGGAAAATGCCCGCGCCCGGCCACGGCCAGTCAAGGACGGCCCGCTATCCGCGGGCCGCGGCCTGATTCACACCGCCTCCGCTCACGGGCAAGGGGTGTGGATGCTTTTCGAACCCGCGTAAATATTTTTGCAAGACGCTTTGGAGCCGATGCCGTCCAGGGTGAAATGCGAATCGCTCTTCTGATGGCAGCCTTTGGACACATTCAACTGGCAGGCCGACTTGTCGATCATTTCCTTCAAGGCATCGCTTTTATTGCGCAGATAGGTGGTGGCCTCGGCTTGGGTATAGGTTTTCACGTCGCTGTTGGCGGGATCGTTCCAGCCCTTCTTGAATGTGATCGCCGCATTGGCGGCCCCCATCGTCAAGGTGGCCAGCAGGCCTGCCAGCATGCACATCGCGCTTATTGGTTTCATGAGTGATCTCCTGCCTGAGTGAAGGGATGCGCGGCGCTGGCGGGCGACGCGCGTCGGTCCAGGCCTCATGACAAACAATAGTTATTGAGGCGCCCGCCGTTCACCTGACCCATTAGCCACTTGTCATTTCCTCGACCGGACTCAAGGGCTCATTTGGCCAGCGGCAGGGTAAACCAAAACGCGCAGCCGCCGGCCACGGTGCTGTTGGCGCCGAATTCGCCGCGGTGGAATTCCACGATGGAGCGGCAGATGTTCAGGCCTATGCCCATGCCTTCCGGCTTGGTGGAGTAGAACGGAGTGAACAGATTGCTCTTCATCGCCTCGGACAGGCCGGGGCCGTTGTCCACCACTTCCACCCGCCAGAAGGCGGTGCCGATGGAGGTGCGCACTTTGACCCTGGGCCGCTTGGTCTGGGCTTCTTGCATCGCTTCGACGGCGTTTTTCATCAGATTGAGCAGCACTTGTTCAATCAGCACCGGGTCCATGTCCAGCAGGCAGGCTGCCGGGTCTTGCTCCACCTGCAGCTTGACCCCGGCCTTGACGGCCAGGCCTTCCGCCAGGCCGACGGCGCGCAGGACCACCGGCCCCGGTTCCACCCGCTGCAATTGCGGCTCGTGTTTTTTGACGAAGGCGCGGATGCTGCTGACGATCTGGGCGGCGCGCTTGGCCTGCCCAGCGATTTCCTGGATCGCCTCGCGCACGCCGGCCGGCAGTTCCAGTTCCGCCGGCAGCCGTCGGCTGACGCCGGCGGCATAGGTGTTGATGGCGGTCAGCGGCTGGTTCAGTTCGTGCGCCAGCGAAGAGGCCATTTCGCCCATGGCGATCAGGCGCGAGGTGTTTTGCAGCCGTTCCTGCTGCGCCAGCTCCCGCCCTTCCCGCGCCTTGTCTTCGCTGACGTCGGCCAGGATGGCCAGCCAGGCGGATTCGCCGTTCACCCAATCTATACGGCGGCGGTGCATCTGGAACCAGCTGTCGCCGCCGTCGGTGGTGAACTCCAGGCCGTATTCGTCTTGTTCCGGCTGGTCCTGCAGGCCGGGCAGCAGCACGCAGCAGGGGCCGTCCGGTTCTTCCGCCAGCCATAGCCGGGCAAACGCAGGGTTGGCGTACAGCAGCAGGCCGCCGCTTTCTTCCATCACGCAGACGCCGGCCACCAGGCCGTTGAGCACGGTGAGGAAGCGCTGGTGGGAGGCGTTGAGCGCCAGCCGCTGCCGCTTGCGCTCGGTGATGTCGAACAGGGAGGCGATCCAGCCGCGCTGGCTGCCGTCGGCTTCCACCAGCGGGGTGGCGTAGAGCCGCACTTCGATGAATTCGCCGTTCTTGCGCGCGAAGCGCAGTTCGAAGCCTTGCTCCGGCTGGCGGTTGTCGCGCACCGCGGCGATCGCCGCTGTCATGGCGTCATGGTCGTCCGCCGGCCAGAACGGATGGGGCGGCGCCTGGCCCACTAGTTCATCCGCGCTGAAACCCAGCATGTCGCAGAAGGCGCGGTTGACGCGCACGATGCGCCCTTCGTCCTCCAAGGCCACCAGGCCGCTTTTCATGCAGTCTTCTATCGCTTGGCGCAAGGACACTTCCTTGGCCAGCGCCTGCTCGGCGTGCGCGCGTTCGCGCACGTGGCGGCGGATGCGCCAGGCGGCGTACAAGAGCGCGCTGACCAGCAACGCGATCAGGCCGGACAGCACCGGCAGGGTCAGCCCCAGGCCGGCGCGGTAGCTGGTCGCGTGCAGATAGAGGCCGTAGCCGGGCGGGTCGAAGCTGGTCTGATGCGAGAGGGTGCCGGGACGCTCCGCCGGGTCGAACTTGCTGGCCAGGATTTTGCCGCTCAAATCCTGGATGCTGATGTAGTTCTTGGAGGCGATCCACCACGGCACTTGGTTAAACAGCAGCAGGTCCATCTGGTAGGACAACCGCAAGCCGCCCAGGGCCTTGCCGTCGTGGACGATGGGCACGGCCAGATCGAAACGATATTTGCCGTCGCTGCCCTGATAAGGCGCGCCGTAGCTGGGGCGCAACAATCGGTTGGCGCGCCACAACGCGTCGAAGGTTTCGCCGGACAGCACGCTGCCGTCGCGGCGGGTGCCGTGCTGGTCGCGCAGCACCTTGCCGTCCGGATCTACCTGTTCGATGTTCAGCAATTCCGGGTTGCCCCGCAGGTAAAACGCGGCCTGGCGGGCAAAACGCTGGCTGTCGATATTGCCGCTCTCGATTTCCCGGCCCAGGTTTTCAGCCCATTCCTGTTGCCCTTCCAGGTACATGCGCAAGGACTGCTCCAGCCACAGCACTTCCTGGATCAGGTTGTCTTGTTGCTCGTCGCGCCAGTCGCGGTATACCAGATAGAACAGGCTACCCAGCGCCAACAGCAGGGCCAATAGCAAGGCGCTGACGCTGAGCCAGAGCATACGGGGAGAGCGGCGGGAGAACGTGGTTTTTATCTGCATGGAATGCTAGGGAAAATCCTGATGCTGAAGTCCCTAATGGCCGGGAGAAGAAACTGCTCCTACTTTACACTGTAAAACTCGACTGTCCAGAAGGATGGCATAACAGAGCGCGAAGCCGGCGGCACAATATAGTGGCCATTGCACAACGCGCCATCACACCTAAACGCAATACAGCTTTTGGAGAGAGAGATGAAACTGCAAATCGCCGCCTTGGCCATCCTGGCCGGCAGTCTGTCCGGCGTCGCCTGCGCCGCCGGGGAAATCGTCATCAAGTTCAGCCATGTCGTCGCTCAGGACACCCCCAAGGGCAAGGCCGCCGAGTACTTCAAGAAGCTGGCGGAGGAACGCACCAAGGGCAAGGTCAAGGTGCAAGTTTACCCCAACAGCCAATTGTACAAGGACAAGGAAGAGCTGGAGGCGCTGCAATTGGGCGCGGTGCAGATGCTAGCGCCCAGCCTGGCCAAGTTCGGCCCGCTGGGGGTCAAGGAGTTCGAAGTTTTCGACCTGCCCTACATCTTCGACAACTACGACGAGTTGCACAAAGTCACCCAGGGTCCGGTGGGCCAGCAGTTGCTGGGCAAGCTGGACAGCAAGGGCATCAAGGGGCTGGCATTCTGGGACAACGGCTTCAAACATTTTTCCGCCAATAAGCCGCTCAAATCCCCGGCCGACCTCAAAGGCCTGAAAATGCGCATTCAGTCGTCCAAGGTGCTGGACGAGCAAATGCGCGCTCTAGGCGCGCTGCCGCAGGTGATGGCCTTCTCCGAGGTGTATCAGGCACTGCAGACCGGCGTGGTGGACGGCACCGAAAACCCGCCTTCCAATATGTACACCCAGAAAATGTACGAGGTCCAGAAACATATGACCACCACTGCCCATGGTTATCTGGGCTACGCGGTGATCGTCAACAAGCGCTTCTGGGACGGCCTGCCCGCCGACGTGCGCAGCCAACTGGACAGCGCGATACGAGACGCGACCAAGTACGCCAACGACATCGCCAAGAAAGAAAACGACGCCGACTTGGCCAAGATCGCCAAATCCGGCAAGACAGCCATCTACAACCCCACTCCGACCGAACGCGAGGCGTTCAAGAAGGCCATGCTCCCCGTCCACACCAAGATGGCGGAGCGGGTCGGCCCGGCGTTGATCAAGACCATCTACCAGCAAACCGGCTTCTCCGCCAACTAATACCGCTGCGACTGAGACGCCGCCCTGCGGCTGCGCGCCCCCCGCGCCGTCGCGGCGGTCGGCGCGCAGCCGTCCGTCCTTCTTTTCCCGGAGACGCCCGATGCTGAAATTCCTGGATCACCTCGAAGAGTGGTTGATTGCGAGCTTCATGGCCGCCGCCACCCTCATCACCTTTGTCGCGGTGACGCACCGCTACGCCGCAGGCACCGAGCTGCTACACCCGCTGGTCAGCCACATCAATCTGGCCTGGTCGCAAGAGCTGACCATTTACCTATTCGTGTGGATGGCCAAGTTCGGCGCGGCCTACGGCGTGCGCACCGGTATCCATGTCGGCGTGGACGTGTTGATCAACCAGCTGCAAGACAAGAACCGCGCTCGCTTCATCGTGTTCGGCTTGCTGGCCGGCGCGCTGTTCACCGCCATCGTCGGCACCTTGGGCGCCGCCTTCGTCTGGGAGATCGCCCACACGGACCAAACCTCAGCCGACCTTGAAATGCCGATGTGGATCGTGTACCTGGCGGTGCCTTGCGGCTCGCTGCTGATGTGCTTTCGCTTCCTGCAAGTAGCCTGGGCCTTCGTCAAAACCGGCATCCTCCCCAAGCACGACCACGCCCACGTGGAAGGCATGGACGATGAGGGCGGGGTGGACAACTGGTACGCCCTGGACGACAACCTCCATCCGCACGACATCTCCCGTCGAGGAGACAAGAAATGAACGCGCTCATCATTTTCAGCCTGCTGCTCGTCCTGATGCTCTCCGGCATGCCCATCTCGATTTCCCTGGGCCTGACGGTGCTGACCTTTCTGTTCACCATGACCCAGGTACCGATTGAGGCGGTGGCGCTCAAGCTGTTCACCGGCATCGAAAAGTTCGAGATCATGGCGATTCCGTTCTTCATCCTGGCCGGCAACTTTCTGACCCATGGCGGCGTGGCCAAACGCATGATCAATTTCGCCACCAGCCTGGTGGGCCATTGGCACGGCGGCCTGGGCCTGGCGGGGGTGCTGGCCTGCGCGCTATTCGCCGCGGTCTCCGGCTCCAGCCCGGCCACGGTGGTGGCCATCGGCTCCATCCTGTTGCCCGCCATGGTCAAGCAGGGCTTTCCCAACCGTTTCGGCGCCGGGGTGATCACTACCTCCGGCGCGCTGGGCATCCTGATCCCGCCTTCCATTGTGATGGTGATGTATTCCGTGGCCACCAACACCTCGGTGGGACAGTTGTTCATGGCCGGCGTCGTGCCTGGCCTGATGCTGGCCACTCTACTGGGCTTCACAACCTGGTACCGCGCGCGCAAATTCGGCTATCCGCGCCTGGCCAAAGCCAGCTGGGGCCAGCGCTGGCGCGCCTTCCGCAAATCCATGTGGGGCCTCTTCCTGATCGTGGTGGTGATAGGCGGCATCTACAGCGGCATCTTCACGCCCACCGAGGCCGCCGCCATGTCCGCGGTCTACGCCTTCATCGTGGCCGTCTTCGTCTACAAGGATATGACGCTGAAGCAGGTGCCCAAGGTGTTGCTGGATTCGGCCAGCATGTCCGCCATGCTGCTCTACATCATCACCAACGCGGTGCTGTTCTCCTTCCTGATGACCAGCGAGGGCATCCCCCAAGCCATGGCCGGCTGGCTGATCGACGCCGGTCTCGGCCCCATCGCCTTCCTGCTGGTCGTCAACATCCTCCTGCTTTTGGCCGGCAATGTGATGGAACCTTCCTCTATCGTCTTGATCTTGGCCCCCATTCTGTTCCCGGTGGCCTCCGCGCTGGGCATCAATCCGGTTCACTTCGGCATTCTCATCGTCGTCAACATGGAGGTGGGCATGTGCCATCCGCCGGTGGGATTGAACCTTTACGTCGCTTCCGGGATCACCAAGATGGGCATCACCGAACTGACGGTGGCAGTATGGCCCTGGTTGCTGACCATGCTGGGCTTCCTCGTTGCGGTGACTTATGTGCCGGAAATCTCGCTGTGGCTGCCGCGCGCGTTGGGTATGCTGAATTAGCGGCGTCCGACGGACATGAAAACGCGATGGCCGACGCCATCGCGTTTTTTGTCCGACAAGGCGATAGCCCCGCCCGCCCTTAAGCCCGTATAATGTGTAGTTACTCTCTTACACCAACCAACCACCTAAAGATCAACCTCAGGAGTCCCAGAGAATGGACGAGCAATTGCGCCAGAGCGCACTGGAATACCACCAGTACCCCAACCCGGGCAAAATCCAGGTTGCCCCGACCAAGCCTCTCACCACCCAACGCGATCTCGCCCTGGCCTACTCCCCCGGAGTGGCGGCCGCCTGCGACGCCATCGTGGAAGATCCGCTGAACGCCTACAAATACACCGCGCGCGGCAATCTGGTGGCTGTGATTTCCAACGGCACCGCGGTGCTGGGCCTCGGCAATATCGGCGCGCTGGCCGGCAAGCCGGTGATGGAAGGCAAGGGCGTGCTGTTCAAGAAGTTCGCCGGCATCGATGTGTTCGACATCGAGGTCAACGAGCTGGACCCGGACAAGCTGGTGGACATCATCTGTTCGCTGGAACCCACCTTCGGCGGCATCAACCTTGAGGACATCAAGGCGCCCGAGTGCTTCTATATCGAGAAGAAGTGCCGCGAACGCATGAACATTCCGGTATTCCACGACGACCAGCACGGCACCGCCATCGTGGCCGCCGCCGCCGTGCTCAACGGCCTGCGCCTGGTGGAGAAGGACATCGCCAAAGTGCGCGTGGTGGCTTCCGGCGCCGGCGCCGCCGCCATCGCCTGCCTGGACCTGTTGGTGGCTCTGGGCGTGAAGCGCGAGAACATCACCGTCTGCGACTCCAAGGGCGTGATCTACGAAGGCCGCGACGAGAAGCTGGACGACTCCAAGAAACGCTACGCGATCAAGGACAACGGCCAGCGCAAGCTCGCCGACGCCATGGCCGGCGCCGACATCTTCATGGGCCTGTCCGGCCCCAGGCTGGTGTCCCAGGACATGGTCAAATCCATGGCCCGCTCGCCGCTGATCCTGGCCATGGCCAATCCGGAGCCGGAAATCCTGCCGCCGCTGGTGAAGGAAGTGCGCCCGGACGCCATCATCGGCACCGGCCGTTCGGACTACCCGAACCAGGTCAACAACGTGTTGTGCTTCCCCTTCATCTTCCGCGGCGCGCTGGATGTGGGCGCCACCACCATCAATGAAGAGATGAAGCTGGCCACCGTGCGCGCAATCGCCGACCTGGCGCTGGCCGAACAGAACGACGTGGTGGCCACCGCCTACGGCGACCAGGAACTGTCCTTCGGTCCGGAATACGTGATTCCGAAACCGTTCGACCCGCGTCTGATCGTCAAGATCGCCCCCGCCGTGGCCAAGGCCGCGATGGATTCCGGCGTGGCCACCCGCCCGATCCAGGACTTCGACGCCTACGCCGATCAACTGGCCCAGTTCGTGTACAAGACCAATTTGTTCATGAAGCCGGTGTTCGCTCAGGCCAAGAAAGAACAGAAGCGCGTGGTGCTGACCGAGGGCGAGGACGAGCGCGTACTGCACGCCACTCAGGAAATCGTCACCCAAGGCCTGGCCAAGCCCATCCTGATCGGCCGCCCCAGCGTCATCGACATGCGCATCCAGAAGCTGGGCCTGAAGCTGGTGGCCGGCAAGGACTTCGAGATCGTCAACAACGAATCCGACCCGCGCTTCGCCGAGTACTGGAAAGAGTACTACCAGCTGACCAAGCGCAAGGGCGTGTCCCAGGAGCAGGCTCGCCGCCGCGTGATCGGCAACACCACGCTGATCGGCGCGATGATGGTGCGCCGCGGCGACGCCGACGCGATGATCTGCGGCACCTACGGGCCGTACCGCCAGCACTTCGACATCGTTGAAACCGTGCTCGGCTACAACAACCCGGAGCAAGTGGCCGGCGCGATGAACGCGCTGATCCTGCCCACCGGCAACATCTTCATCGCCGACACCTACGTCAACGCCGACCCGAGCGCCGAGCAATTGGCCAGCATCACCCGCATGGCCAGCGAATCGATCAAGCGCTTCGGCATCGCGCCCAAGGCCGCGCTGCTGTCCAACTCCAGCTTCGGCACGCTGAACAGCGCGTCGGCGCAGAAGATGCGCGCGGCCTTCGACCAGATCCGCTCCGCGCAGCCGGACCTGGAAATCGACGGCGAGATGCAGGGCGACGCCGCGCTGGTGGAAAGCATCCGCAACCAGGCAATGCCGGACAGCACGCTGAAAGGCTCCGCCAACCTGCTGATCATGCCGAACGTGGAAGCCGCCAACATCAGCTACAACCTGTTGCGCGTCTCCGCCTCCGACGGCGTGACCATCGGCCCCATCCTGATGGGCATGAGCAAGCCGGCTCACATCCTGACCCCGATCGCCTCGGTTCGCCGCATCGTCAACATGGTGGCCCTGGCCGCCGTGGACGCACAGAACAGCAAGTAAGCGTCGGCCTGGATTTAAAGGCATATACTGAACGGGCAAGCGCAGCTTGCCCGTTTTTTCTTCGCCGAGGGAGCAGCCCATGAGCAACGAATTCAACCCCAACGATCCCTTCGCCCTATTCCGCCAGTTCTGGCAAACCGCCACCCCGCCGGGCATGCAGCCCTTTCTCCCGCCAATGAGCGAGGAAGAAATAGACCGCAAACTGGCTGAGTTGCGCGTGGTGGAAAGCTGGCTGACCATGAATATGGGCATGTTGAGCATGCAGATCAAAGCCCTGGAAATGCAGAAGTCCGCGCTGCACTCGATGCGGCCGAAAGACCCGCCGCCCAATTGAGGCCGCCCTCGTCCCCAAGCGGCCGAGCTCAAGTTTGCTTGAAGCGCAAACAACGCTACACTCTACCATCCGGCCGCGGACCTTCCTGGCAGAAGCCCGTGGCCGCTAAGCATTAGCCTGATGAACGGGACGGCGCGTCCTCCCCCTTTCCCATAACAATTAACGACAACTTTTCCGCGGACTCCATGCGTTTTTCCACTCCTTACGCCGCGCAGCCCGCAGATTCCGGCCTGCCGTCCATCCCCGCCTGGCTGTTCTTGCTCATCGCCGTCGCCTGGCTGCTGCCCGGCCTGGTGGGTCATGAGCCCTGGAAGCCGGACGAAGCCTATACCTTTGGCCTGATCCGCCATATCGCTCAGACCGGCGACTGGGTCGTGCCGACGCTGGCCGGCGAGCCCTTCATGGAAAAGCCGCCGCTGTTCTTCATCAGCGCCGCCTTCACCATGCAATTGTTCAGCGGCTGGCTCAGCGCGCCGGACGCCGCGCGGCTGGCCGCCGGCGGCTGGATGGCGCTGGCCCTGGCCGGCACCGCCGTCTCCGCCGGCGCCTTGTACGGCCGGCGCGCCGCGGCCTGGGGCGCCTTGCTGCTGCTGGGCTGCCTGGGCCTGCCGATGCGCGCCCATCAAATGATCACCGACACCGCTCTGCTGGCCGGCGTCGCCTGGGGTCTGGCCGGGCTGGTGCTGCTGCGCCGGCGCGCCTGGCTCGGCGGCGCGCTGCTGGGCCTGGGCGGCGGCGTCGCCTTCCTGAGCAAGGGCCTGCTGGGCCCCGGCTGCCTGGGCCTGACCGCCTTGCTGCTGCCGCTGCATCCCGATTACCGCAGCCGCCGTTACGCCGGCGGCCTGTTGCTCGCCGCGCTGATAGGCTTGCCGCTGACCGCGCTGTGGGGCCTAAGCCTGTACTTGCGCGATCCCGCCCTATTCCAGCTCTGGTTCAAAGTGAACAACTTCGGCCGCTTCGACGGCAGCGCCCACCTGGGTCCCAAGGCGCCGCGTCTGTTCTACGGCCGCACCCTGCCCTGGTACGGCATCCCGGTGTTGCCGCTGGCCTTGTGGGGGTTGTGGCACGGCCGCTGGCAATGGACCCGCGCCTGGCCCGCCGCGCCGGCCCTGCTCTGGCTGGTGACGCTGGCGGTCTTGTCGCTGGCGGGCGACGCCCGCGAACTGTATGCGATGCCCCTCCTGCTGCCGCTGGCGCTGCTGGCCATCACAGGCTTGCGCGCCGGCGAAGCCCACCGCGGCTGGCGCGCGCTGTCCGGCTTCAGCCTTCTGCTCTGCCTGACGCTGAGCGCCGTCGTGCTAGCTATCGCCTGGGTACTCTCCACCGGCGAGCCCGCGCAATTCGCCCGCCACCTGCTGCACCGCAAATTCACCGACTGGCATCCGCAATGGCACCCGTGGACCTGGCTGGCCTTCAGCCTGATTGCCGGCGGCGTGGTCTGCTTATGGCGACGTTTCCCGTCAAACACGGCTCCCGGCTTCGCCTGGCGCTGGAGCCTGACCATCATGCTGTTGTGGGGCGGCCTAGCCACTTTGTGGCTACCCGCGCTGGATCACGGCATGCGCTATCGCGAAACCTTCGCTCCGCTGCGCCCCATCCTCGCCGACATCGGCCGGCAGGGCGAATGCGTCGCCAGCGTCGGCCTCGGCGAGCCCCAACGAGCCTTGCTGGACTACTACGCCAACTACCGCACTCAGCGGCTGGAAAGCACGCCGCAAGCCAAAAACTGCCGCTGGCTGCTGGTCCAGTCCCTGCATGACCAGTTGCCGCCCTACTTGACCGGCCTGGCGCCGCTAGAGAGCTTCCAGCGTCCGGGCGACTCGAAAGAACGCTTCCGCCTTTATCGGTTGGAACAACCGCTGGGCCAGTTATTGGGTGCGGCAAAATAATTACAACGTATTTAATTTGCGATCAAATTGTCACAATTCGTCACAGTTTGCCCAATATTCCTTAACAATCACAGCGCCGGGATAACGTAGCCTTAACCCTTTTTTTCTTGAGGTTATGGTATGTCGGCGCTGAACGCGGTGGATTTGTTCTGGTCCCTGGCCAGCGGGCGCTTCTCCCGCGAGGATGGATTCGACGAAGGGAAGAACCGCTGTAAGTTCGCGCTGCGCGGATTGCTGACCTTGCCCTGGACACTGCGCTGGCTGGACAGCTGGGGTCAACCCGCGCTGCGCCGCCACCTGCAAGCCAATCCTAGGCTGGCCTGCAAGCTGCATCGCCCCTACCTGTACCGTTCTCTTGGCCCAAGCGGCAAGCTGGCGGCCTTGCGCGAACACTATCAGACGCTGACCGAGCGGGTGTCTCCCGCCGCCTACCGCAGCCTCCTCTCCGATGCCGGCTTGACGCTGGCCGAATTGCTCGGCAAAAACGAGGCCGCGATCACGGCGGTGCTGACGCACCGCCACAGCTTCGACAAAGAAGGCGAACTGTCCTTGCAGATCTGCTCGGAGGAAGGGATCGCCATCGCCACGCTGACCTTCACCATCACCCGCCATCAAGGTGAAGCCGCCATCATCATCGGCGGCCTGCAAGGCCCGCGCAAACCCCATGGCGCGGAAGCCGTGCACCAGCTGACCAAACAAAGCCACGGTCTGTTTCCCAAGCGTTTGGCGGTTGAGGCCTTGGTCGCGCTGGCCCAGGAAATAGGCGCTAGCCAGGTGCTGGCCGTCAGCAAATGGCAGCATATCTACAGCTCCTGGCGCTATCGTCGCCAGCTCTTCGCCGATTACGACAGCTTCTGGGATACCTTCGACGCCCAGCCCACCGCTTGCAAACGCTTCTTCAGCCTGCCGCTGCAATTGCCGCGCAAGCCCCTGAGCGAGATCGCCAGCAAGAAGCGCGCGGAATATCAGCGGCGCTACGCGCTGCTGGACGAACTGATCAGCCAAAGCCGCCGCGCCGTCACGCTCCCGGTCGCCGTAAACTGAAGGCGGGTTCCGCGCGGCTGAACTCGTCGCCGCCCAGCTTGCCCACCAAGGCCAGGGCCTCGCCCGACACGCAGCCGTCCCGCCACGCCTCATCCGCCACATACACGTGGCGCACCTCGCCCAACACCAGGTTGCCGGCGCCCGCGCCGTCGCCCAAGGTCAGGCACTGGCTCAACACGCACTCGAAGCGCAGCGGCGCCAGCTCCACGCCCGGCGCCCTTACCTGCCGGCTGCGCGCCTTGGCCACGCCGGCCAGATCGAACTCATCCACTTCCGGCGCATAAGGGCCGCAGCTGAGGTTCATCTCTTCCGCCAAGCGCTCCGGCACCACGTTGACCACAAACTCGCCGGTGGCGCGAATATTGGTCAAGGTATCCTTCTCCCCGCCGTCGGCAGGCGTCAGAATGCTCAGCGCCAACACCGGCGGCTTCACGCTGGCCACGGTGAAAAAGGAAAACGGCGCCAAGTTGGCCACGCCCCGCAAGTCCTGGGTGCTGACCCAGGCGATGGGCCGGGGCAGCACGCCGCCCACCAGCAAGGGATACACCGCCTCGGGCGGCAGCGTCTTGATGTCGCAGTCCATATTGACTCCTCCCTGATGCCATCATTCTAATGCTGCAAAGCAGCAAAATACCAGCGCGTCAAATGCGCCCGGCGATGGTGTCGCAACCGCTCGGCAGGTAAAATGGCGCGATGAACTCACCTCGTTTTATTCATCTGCGCCTCCACTCGGAGTTCTCCATCACCGACGGCATCGTGCGCCTGGATGACGCCATCAAGCGCGCCATCAAGGACAATATGCCTGCGGTGGGCATGTCCGATCTGATGAACCTCTTCGGCATGGTCAAGTTCTACAAGGGCTGCCGGGACAAAGGCGTCAAGCCCATCGTGTCCTGCGATGTCTGGCTGGAAAACGAGGAAGACCGCGACAAACCTTATCGCCTGATGCTGACGGTAAAGAACCGCCAGGGCTACGGACGCTTGTGCGAACTGCTGGCCGACGCTTATACCCACAACCAGTACCGCGGCCGCGCCGAACTCAAGCGCGCCTGGCTGGAAAACGGCGACAACAGCGGCCTGATCTGCCTATCCGGCGCTCACCTGGGCGACGTTGGCCAGGCCTTGCTGATGGGGCAGCGCGACGAAGCGCGCCGCCGCGCCGAATATTGGGAACGCTGCTTCCCGGACAATTTCTACCTGGAACTGCAACGTCTGGACAACCCGCAGGTGGAAAACGCATTGCAAGCCTCGCTGTGGCTGGCCGGCGAGATCGGCCTGCCTGTAGTGGCCACCCACCCTATCCAGTTCATGGACCCGGACGATTTCAAGGCCCACGAGGCCCGCGTCTGCATCGCCGAGGGCTTCACCCTGGGCGACAAACGCCGGCCGCGCAGCTTCGAGGAAAACCAGTACTTCCTGTCCACGGAACAAATGCTGGAGCGCTTCGCCGACATTCCCGAGGCGCTGGAAAACTCGGTGGAAATTGCCCGCCGCTGCAATATCAGCGTGCAACTGGGCAAAAACTATCTGCCGCAATTCCCCACCCCGGACGGCATGACGTTGGACGACTACCTGGTGCATCTGTCCCAGGAAGGACTGGAAGAACGGCTGGCCAAGCTCTACCCCGACCCGGAAGTGCGCCTCCAAGAACGAGCGCGCTACGATGAGCGTTTGAAGATCGAGTGCGACACCATCGTCCAGATGGGCTTCCCCGGCTACTTCCTGATCGTGGCGGACTTCATCAACTGGGCCAAAAACAACGGCTGCCCGGTGGGACCGGGCCGCGGCTCCGGCGCCGGCTCGCTCGTGGCCTACAGCATAGGCATCACCGATATCGATCCGCTGGCCTACGCGCTGCTGTTCGAACGCTTCCTCAACCCCGAGCGGGTATCGATGCCCGACTTCGACATCGACTTCTGCCAGGACAACCGTTACCGCGTGATCGAATACGTGCGCCAGAAATACGGCGCCGAGGCGGTATCGCAAATCGCTACCTTCGGCACCATGGCCGCCAAGGCGGTGGTGCGCGACGTTGGCCGGGTGCTGGACCTGCCCTATATGTTCTGCGACGGCGTATCCAAGCTGATTCCGGCCGCGCCCGGCAAGCAGTACTCGCTGGACGACGCGGTGGAAATGGAGCCGGTGCTGCGCGAACGACTGGAGAACGAGGAAGAGCTGCGCGAGCTGTGGGTGCTGGCCAAAAAGCTGGAAGGCCTGACCCGCAACATCGGCATGCACGCCGGCGGCGTCTTGATCGCGCCGGGCAAGATCACCGACTTCTGCCCGATGTACCAAGCCAGCGCCGACGGCGCGGTGCCGGTATCGATGCTAGACAAGGACGATGTGGAAAAAGTCGGCCTGGTGAAGTTTGACTTCCTGGGCCTGCGCAACCTGACCATTATCGAACTGGCGGTCAACTACATCAAAAACCTGGATCCCAGCTTCGACACCGATCTCAATCTGCTCGAGTTCACCGACGCCGCCGCCTACAAAGTGCTGCAGCAGGCCAACACCACCGCCGTATTCCAGCTTGAATCGGACGGCATGAAACGGCTGCTGGAAAAACTGAAGCCAGACCGTTTCGAAGACATCATCGCTGTGCTGGCCCTGTATCGTCCGGGCCCGCTTGGCTCCGGCATGGTGGACGACTTCATCCTGCGCAAGGCCGGCAAGCAGGAGGTCGACTACTACCACCCGGACCTGCAAGCCTGCCTGGACCCCACTTACGGCGTGATCGTGTATCAGGAACAGGTGATGCAGATCTCGCAGATCATCGGCGGCTACACCCTGGGCGGCGCCGACATGCTGCGCCGGGCGATGGGCAAGAAGAAGCCCGAGGAAATGGCCGAACACCGCGGCAAGATCGCCCAAGGCGCGGCCACCAAGGGCTACGACCCCAAGCTGGCCGAGATGCTGTTCGACCTGATGGCCAAGTTCGCCGAGTACGGCTTCAACAAGTCGCACACCGCCGCCTACGCCGTGGTGTCCTACCAGACCGCCTGGCTCAAGGCCCACCACACCGCGGCCTTCATGGCGGCCACCATGTCCTCTGAATTGGACAACACCGACCAGCTCAAAGTCTTCTACGACGACAGCGTGGACGGCAAAAACGGCCTGATCTTCCTGCCGCCGGACGTCAACCAGAGCTACTACCGCTTCGTGCCGGTGGACCGCAAGCACATCCGCTACGCCTTGGGCGCGATCAAGGGCACCGGCGAAGCCGCCGTCGACCACATCGTCGCGGTGCGCGCGGAATCCGGCCCGTTCAAGGACCTGTTCGACTTCTGCCGCCGCACCGACAAAAAAATCGTCAACAAGCGCGTGATCGAGGCGCTGATCCGCGCCGGCGCCTTCGACAGCATCGAACCCAACCGGGCCAAGCTGTTCGGCAATGTCGGTCTGGCGATGAACGCCGCCGAGCAAGAACACGCCAACGCCAACCAGGGCGGCCTGTTCGACATGTTCGGCGACGACGTCGCCCCCAGCGTGGAAATGGTGGAGATCAAGCCGTGGAGCGACGCCGTCAAACTGGCAGAAGAAAAGCTGGCCATCGGCTTCTACCTGTCTGGCCATCCTTTCGCCGCCTACGCCAAGGAAATTCGCGGCTTCATCAAAACCCCGCTGTCCCGGCTCAGCCCGCGCAAGGAACCGCAGCTGCTGGCCGGATTCGTCACCGGCATCCGCGTCAAAGTGGGTAATCGCGGGAAAATGGCCTTCGTCCAGTTGGATGACGGCAGCGCCAAGCTGGAGGTCAGCCTGTTCGCGGAAAGCTTCGAAGCCAACCGCAGCCGGCTGAAAGACGATGTGGTGCTGGTGATAGAAGGCAAGGTCAGCGAGGACAACTTCTCCGGCGGCCTGCGCATTATCGCCGATAAAGTCTATGAATTGGGCGAGGCGCGCAGCCGTTACGCACGCAGCCTGTCGCTGAAGCTGGCCGGCAAGGTGGACGTCAGCAAGCTCAAGTCCCAGCTACATCCGTTCCGCAGCGAGGACGCCGGCTGCCCGGTGCGCATCCATTACAACAACGGCGCGGCCAGCGGCGATCTGATGCTGCCGCCGCCCTGGGGCGTCCGCTTGGATGACGGCCTCTTGCTGGCGCTACAGGACTGGCTGGGCAACGACAAGGTCAAAGTGATGTGGTGAGCCGCCGCGCTCGCTGCAAGCCGCGCCCAGCGCGGCTTTTTTCTTGCCCGCGCCTTTGCAAGCGCCGGACATTACAGTAGGCTTGCCCGCTCAAACGCACTACGCAAAAGGATGTTTTCAGATGACGGCACGCCCGGCGCAACTCCAAGACATCGCCCCGGTCTTCCAGATCGAACAAGCGGTATTCGGTCATCACGTCTACCCGGACTTTTTCTTCCGCCAGGCTCATGACCTGTGGCCGGATCTATTCTTCGTCGCGCCAGGCGCTCAAGATGGAGAACTGGGCGGCTACATCATCGGCGCGCCGGGCAGCGGGCAAGGCGAATTCTGGATCATGTCGCTGGCGGTCCATGAGCATTGCCGCGGACAGGGCGTCGGCAAGCAACTGCTGCAGGCCCTGCTGCAAGCGCTGCGGACTCGTCAGGCCAGCTACGCGAAGCTGACAGTGCACCCCGACAACTCCGCGGTCAGGCTGTACCAGCAGCTTGGCTTTGTCGTCGTCGAACATCAGCCTCATTACTTCGGCGACAACGATCCGCGCCTGCTCATGCGCGCGGATTTCTAGCGCCCAAACGCGCCAAAGCCTCCCATGGGGAGGCTTTTCTGTGGCGCCGGCGGCGCAAATGCATAAAGCCCAGCTCGTATGAGCTGGGCTTCGCAATGGGGCGTCTGGCGGTGTCCTACTTTCACATGGCGAATGCCACACTATCATCGGCGCTAAGGCGTTTCA
>NZ_JAAOMA010000034.1:0-57073 GCF_011602385.1 Chromobacterium fluminis
GGCTTGGCAGGGGGACCGCGGAGGGGAAAACCAGCGGCACCGGCGGGCGCCGGCGCCGGACGACGGATCGTCAGGACGGGGACTGCTCGGCCTCGGGCTCCACGGTGCAAACCAGCTCATCCTTCGGGCTGTTGCGGCGGCCGCTCGCGTTGAACCAGCCGACTTCATGGCCATTGGGGCCGAAAGCGCGGAAGACATACATGGTGAGTTGCTTCTCGTTGGCGGCCGCTTGGGCCTGAGCCAGAATTTCTTGCATGCTCATTCTCCTGAGTTTGTAAGGGCTTGAAGGCCGACAGGTCGACGCCGGCGCGGCCATTCTACGCCGGGAGGACGAGTTTGGCGCTGAACACCTGCAAGCGATTTTGCATACTCTCATCTTGGTGGAATTTTCGGTGGCCCCCACAAAGGGATGACAAATGGTAAAATGGAAATCAACGTTTCTTTTCAAGTAGTTGAATAAACGTTTATAAAATGCGTCGATGAAATAGTTAGCTAAATTCAATTGGAAGGATGTGTAGCGTCGCTATACACTCAACGTACTGATGATCAAAACCTTTGCACATGCTGGTCTGAAGAAGTTCTTTGAAACAGGCTCGAAAAAAGGCATACAGCCGCACCATGAAAAGCGTTTGAAGCTGCAGCTCGCGGTGCTGGACAAAGCCTGCAAGCTGGAAGACATGGGCGTACCAGGTTGGGGGCTACACCCTCTGGGCGGCGATATGGCGGGGCATTGGTCGGTCACGGTCAACGGCAACTGGCGTTTAACTTTTATGTTTGATGGCCAGGATGCCCACGTTGTGAACTATCAGGATTATCACTAAGGACTTTCATCATGGCTTCTATGTACGCTCCACCGCACCCAGGCGAGTTGTTGGCAGACTGGATTGAGGGACTGGACGGCATGAATGTCACCCAGTTCGCCAAGGCAATCCACATCAGCCGGGCGCAGCTGTCCCGAATCATTCACGGTCATGCCGCGGTTACCCCTGAAATTGCCATCCGTTTGGAGGCTGCGTTGGGTACCAGCAGCACGATGTGGCTTGGCCTGCAGAGTGCCTACGACGTTTGGCAGGCTCGCCAAGAGACCCGACCCGTCATCATTGCGGTTGGGCGCCCCATCGTGGAGGCGGCTGAAGCGATCTACGCTTGACCCCGCCTCATACCTAAAACCGGCTTCGGCCGGTTTTTTATTGCCCGCGTGTTTGATCTGGCTCGAAGAGGAACCCGTACCTCCTGGTCTGGGGTGTGTTGGCATTGGCCTGGGCTCTCGCCCGCGGCCATGAGACGAAACGAAGCCGCCCTTGGTATTCGAAAATCGGTCTCTGGCCCGGGCGCACCAGTGCGCGCGAGGTGGCCGCGCTCGGCCCGTTGAGGCCGTCTTGCAACGGAGGGGAAACCGGTCTGCAGGAAGGCGAGATGGAGCGTTGGCCACTGGCGGGGGGGCCGGTCGCATCGACAGCGCGCCTCGGCGGCGCCGGCGGTGGTGGTGGTGGTGGCAACTATTTTTCGTGCACGTCCGCATTATCCAGGATCGCGCAGCTATACCTCCCATCGGCGTCTTACACGCCGCTGTGCATCATCTCCGATGACTTGCACAACTTGAACGGGAGTTCCTATGAGCGCATTTTCGGTATATCTGGTAGGCATGCTGTTGCTGGTGCTGGGGGTCGAGCCTTACAGGCCCTGGTTGCTGCGCACCGGTGGCGCCATTTTGGTGTGGGCCACCCTGCTGGCGATGCTGAGCTGAGCGGGAGGATTTGATAGCCGTCGTAGTCTGCGGCGGTGGCCGCATGCATGACCTGCGGGTGGTGCATGCGGCTGACCGCAACGTGGGGGGAACAGCAGGTCGTTACGCGCCGGGGATGATGCGCTTCATGAACGCATCGAACAAGGGTACCGTGAAAGCGGTATCGCCGTGCGTGGGCGACCACACCATGCCCTTGGCGATGAGGCTGCTACGCGTCGGCGCCAGCGACTGCACGCTGCGGTTCATCTGTTTTGCAATATCGCCGGAGCGATGCGGGCCTGGTCCCAGTTCGGCCATCGCTCGCAAGTAGGTCTTTTCAGACGGCGTCAGGCGGTCAAAGCGTACTCGGAAAAAACTCTCATCCAGTGCGGCCACCGTGACAGCCGTGGCCGCGGTGACATCGTCCTGGGAGATCGGGCTGAGGAGGGCGGTATCCCATGCCTGCTTGCCCCACTCCTGCAAAAAATACGGATAGCCCTGGGTCTCAGAAAGGATGTTGGCCACGGCCTCGGGTTGATAGCTGACGCCTTCGGCCTCTGCCGGTTTTTCAATCGCCTCCCTCGCATCGGCCTCATCCAGCGGGCCGATCATTGGGAAGTCGAATAGCCGTTCGGCGTAGGATTTGGCATCCCCCATTTGACCGCGCAGTTGGGGTAGGCCGGCGCCTACCAGCGTGACCGGCAGTTGCTGTTGGGCGCAGCGGTGAAGGGCAGAAATCAACGCGGCCAGCTGCTCGGCTTTGACGTACTGCAGCTCGTCAATGAACAACGCCACCGCGGTGTTCGCCGATTGGGCGGCGCGACCAACTTGCTCCAGCAGCGTGGCTAGATCGATGCTCAAGTCGCCATTATCCGCCAGTCCGGGCTCCGGCTCGTAATCCAGGCCGACCTCGATGTCCTGGTAGGTGACTTTCAATTTGCCCACGAAGCCGGCCAGGGCGCGCAGACCACGAACGGCCAGGTCGCGTGCGGCCTCGACATGGCTGAGCCTGAGCAGGGCCACGCGCAGCTGTGGCGCCAGCAACGCCGGCAGGGAGCGCTCTTCCGGCGCTTCCAACGAGATGGTATGAATGCCGTCGCCTTCGGCATCCAGCCGCATTCTTTCCAGCAGTACCGTCTTACCAACGCCGCGCAGTCCCACCATCATGATGCTTTTGGCGCTGCGGCCGATGCGGATGCGCGCCAGGCTGATGCGAACCATGTCGCGGACAGCCTGACGACCGGCCAGTTCTGGCGGCGGCGTACCCGCGCCAGGGGAATAGGGGTTTCGAATCGGGTCCATATCTAGGGAAGTTACCAAAGTTATCGGAATACGATAAATATAGATAAACTCGGTAAATAAACAATACCTTCGTGCCTTTACCCGCGATTCACCGCCAAATGTGTGGTGGTAATGTGTCACCGCACTCCCCAATCTCCCTGCCGGCGACTTGCCGATCGGCGCCGCAGCCTCGCCTGTGCTGCGGTGACACTCCGTCGCGATAGCGCATGCCGGCGGCAGGCACGGCCTACAGGAGAGTCGGCGAGGAGAGGTGGAAGACCTGGCGCGGTGCTGCCCTTTTGGGCAAGGAACCAATTGGCAAATCCTCAAACCAATTACCATGCTAATAAAATGGCAATTTTCCCAATCCAACTGAGGGGAAGGGTATGCAGCACACGATAGAGGAAGGGCAGCGCCTGGTGGCTGACTGGCTGGCCAAAACCGCAGCCAGACCGATCCAGGCCGTCTATCCCGTGGCGACGGGAGTATCCGTCACCGAGCGAGGAGGCCAGGTCCTGGCGACGGCGCCCATCATGCTGGGCGCTCACCGCATTGCGCTGGTGGGCGACACCGTGCGTTACGCCGACGGCACCGAGGCCATCATCATCAGTGGCGCCGGCGTCGCCGGCATGGTGGATAACCGCTCCTTCGCCCTCGTCGGCAGCGAGCTCAACAATGGCGATCGCATCGCCGGCCCGCACCATGATGATGCCACCATCACGCAGTATGCCGATGAGCCGCCCATTGAGGGCCTGCTGGATCCGGCCTATGTTTCGGCCTCTGGGGCCGGAGTCTGACATGGGCAAGCCCATTATTCGCGAGGGGGACCCAACGTCGCATGGTGGCACCGTGCTGGAGGCCTTTCCCACGCTGACCGTGTTCGGCAAGCGCGCGGCCGGCATCGGCCACCAGGGATTTTGCCCTAAGTGCAAAACCACTTTCACCATTGTCGCCGGCGCCAAGAATTACACCTTTATGGGCAAGAACGTTGCCGTCGAGGGCATGCAGACCTCCTGCGGCGCGGTGTTAATCGCGACTCAAGGCCAGGCCACGGTCGGGGACGAGCCAGGCGCGCACAGTGTCCAATCGGCGCTGGCCGGCGTGCCCGCCGCCGCCCTGGGCGCCGCCGGCGTTGACGGGGAAGAGGTGATTGAGCACTGGTACAGCCTGGAGGACGAGGCCGGTAATCCCGTCGACGGCTATCGCTACGACCTGTACCAGGGCGAAGATCGGCTGGCGCATAAAGGATCCTTTGCGGGCGGGAAATCGACGGTGATCCCCGGTGGCGAATCCGAGTATGTGATGTGGTTGGAGCGCGACTCCGCCATCAGAGAAACGGTGTCATCATGACGACAGTGACGGCGAAAGCGCCGAAAGCTATCGCGGCGGAAACCCGCCTCCTTGCCGCCATGGCGTATGGCGAGGCGTCCACGGCAGATGATGCCGACGAGATTTACGCCCTGGCCAGCGTGCTAAAGCGACAGCGCGACGCAAGGGGCTACGCCACCATGGCGGCGTTTGCCGCCGGCGAGCCCTCATTCTCATTTGTGGTTGGCGACGGCAACAAGCGCTATCAGAAATTCAAGAAGGCGTCGGATGCGGACGTGCGTGCCGACGCGGGCATGAATACGGCCATCGCCGCGGCCGAGAACGCGCTCGCGAACGGGCCGGATAAATCGAACGGCGCCTGGTTCTGGGACGGTGCGGACATCAAGTCGAACTACAAGAAGCATTTCAAGGTCCGGCAAGGCATCCGCTTCACCGATGCGGCTCACAACATCTACGACATCAACGAGTCCAGCAAGCTCGTGATCAAGTACAAAATCACGAAAAAGAAGGTCAACGGGAAAGTTCAGGAGCACAAAGAGGAGCTGTATCGCTATGATCATGTCTATGAGTCCACCGCGGCCTACGGCGGCACGATCTTCTGGCAACAGGCTCCCGACTATCTGAAATTCACTAGGGCAAAGGAATACAAATGAGATGGCTCAGCGTGCTTTTTGCCCTCGCCCCGACGGTGGCCTTCGCTCTCCCCTCCGGCGCCGTCGTGAAAAGCTGCCTGGCAAGCCAGGCCCAGTCGGGCGTCACCGTAACGGAAATTCCGTTTCAAGAGATCAACGAAGAGGACGATTACCGTCCGGGCTACACCGCCGAGTACGTCCTGTTCAACGGCGCCAAGGTGGGGGCCGCGACATCGAACAAGGGTGCGGCCATCCTCTATCGCGAGAAACTTTACCCGGTTGCCAAGGCGGTTGTTCTGGCGGGTGCCAAGGCCGCTCTGCCGGAGGAGATCCACGTCGAGTTGGCATCCTGGGCCTGGCTGAAAGAAGGGAGGCGTCAGTATCTGTGCGTCTCCGACAATTTCGACGGCATCGGCCGCAGCGGATCGTTTCAGAAAATTCGGTATGGTTACCTGCTTGAGGTCCGAAAAGGCGGGAAGTTGTTTTACACCAATGGGGTGTTGGGCGATTAAGGGAGCGGTGGAAAGAGCGTCCATCATCAGGTGATAAACGCCGTTCTCGGGGCTGGTCGAGGGTGCATGCCTGAGGTGGTGTACGCCAGAGTAGGCGGTGCACTAGCTAAAAACACCCTCCAGAACGAATTGTAAAACATAAACAAATCATCATCTTACAGTTGATATGTGTACTTTTTGGCCTCATCCCGGCTATACCCCTATTGGCTCAGAAACAAAGAACCTCGCCAAGTGCGGGGTTTTTTGTTGCCTGCTGACTGGCATGTTGTGTAAGCTATATGGTACGCAATGTGTACCAAGTGAGAAGCATGGAAGAACAGACCCAGCAAGAATATCTGAAAGCAGTTAAAGCCGAACTTGGCGTCGAGTGGGACAGTCTTGCCGAGTTGGCCGGGATTGCTCCGAGGGCCTTGAAGACGTACCGGATGCCGGTTGAGTCCAAGAACTATCGGGGCATGTCTCCCTTTGTGCGTGACGCCATTGAGCGGGTGTTGCAAGAACATCGCAAGCGTATGAAAAAAGCATCAAAAGGTGCTTGACGAGGTACGCAATGCGTACCATAATGAAGCTATCAAAACGCTGTCGGAAAAGTTTGCTGATCGCTGCCGGTTTCGCCGTCAGCAGTGAGCAGGACAACCAGGAGGCATAAATGCCAATACAGACAAAAACAGACCCGCGCATGCCAACGGTTACGCTATACCGGCTGGTGAGTGCCGCGGACGGCCAGGTCGTTCGCTTCACTGCACTCGGCGAGCAGGCTGAAGAATCTTTGCTGCCCATCATGAATAGCGCCCAGGCGCGTGTAGAGGGCTACGACGGGTTCCTTGAGCTGCTGCTTCAAGCTCGCTATCCCCATGATGGCTTGTCCAGGTTCCACCTTGTGCCCGAAGCCGCCCCTGATGCTGATCTGACTTACCACCGCGAGCGCGTCATTCATTGCGAGGAAAGGCTCGACATCGATGATATGAGCGGAAGCGCGGAATACAGAATCGAATAGGCCGGAAAAGTCGCCTTATCCATGCGGGTGAGACAGGTCTGCATCAGCAAAACGATTCGCCGGGAGCAAACAACGTGGCAATGCAACTGAGGTTTAAAAGCGAGGTTGATCTAGCAAATGTTGTTCGCCGTAGAATGGAATGCATTGGCTGGACTGCCTATGCAGAAGTCCAAGTGTCTCAAAGCGCCAAGCGGGCCGATTTGGTTTTCGAGAGTGGTCGGCGAGTTATGATTGTCGAGACTAAGCTGGCCCTTTCTATTGAAGTAGTATCGCAAGCCGTGCGCTGGCTTGGCAAAGCGCATTACGTGGTTATAGCAGTCCCTGCTCCTAAAGGTCGTTCTTCTGAGCGTATTGCATTTATAGTTGATTACTTGCGGGCCAAGGGTATTGGCCTCTGGTGGTTAGATCCAGGCGAAGAACAGCAACTTAGCAGCGGCACAACCTACGACAGCTCACGCCTCAGTGTTGTCGTGCCCGAGCGACTGCATCGCTGGGCCGATTGGAAAGCCCAGAAGTTACGCCAGGTGCTGGTTGAGGAAATGAGGCAGGCACAGGCAGGAACAAAGACGGGAGGCATGGCAAGCACACCTTTCAAAAGAACCTGCCTTTTATTACGGAAGTTTATTGAGGAGCATTCGGGAACGCCATTTGTTGCCGCGATGGAACGCATTCAACATCATTACAGCTCCGTCAAATCGGCTAGATCGAATATTGACATCATCCTAAAGACGGCGAACTTGGAAATTAGAAATGGTGGTCTATACATACCAGGCGCTCCAGATGCCCAACTATCCAAGCAAAAAGAACTGCCAGGACTGGCAACCCAAGACAGCCAATATGCTGACACGATAGTGATCCGCTGTGAAGGCTGTCGAGGCATGCTTGGACTGATGAAATACCGCCAGTTTGGTATGGATACCATGGAAACCATTCGGCCTAAGCTGGAGAAGCGTGGTGCTTATATCGAGTGGGAACATTCCGTCAATTTGCCAGCACTTAGCCTCTGTGGGTGCAGTGGACGACAGCAAATATTGCTCTGAACGCTTAATTATCTCGAAATATATGTGCCGGCTGCCGCCGGCTTTGTAGAAAAGATTTTGCCCCGCACAAAGCCTTTTTAAGGCGAGTAGATGACCACGCAAGAGCGTGATAACCCGGACAGCGCTGATCGGAATGCAGGGGAGCGCTGCGATGGTGTAAGGCAGATGCCTTGGCGGCCCGCTGGCGAGATTCGTAGCCCCTACAGTCGAGGCCCACACCTGAATTGGGGAGCGTGGAAGGGGCGCTTTACATAGAAAGAGGAAGGGTAAACATGGAAGTGCGTAAGGAACATGTATTGAATTTGATCGAGCATCTCGATGGGAAAAGTCAGATCGAATTCGAAATCATGCAAGTTGGCGGCGGGTATTGCTCAGACAGAGTCAAGCAGTTTGAAGTGACAAGTAAGGGTGCCGGATGGATGTTAAAGGTGATTACGCTAAATAGACCAAAGAAAGTTTCTCGCGGGACGGTTGATGATTTGCGCCAAGCCATTCAGACTGCGCCGGACTCTCCACTGAGTGGCATTAAGCTGGTGGGGATACATGGTGATTGGGCTTGGGTTACCAAAATGAAATACCCTCTGCTCCTATCCAAGACTAACAATGGTGTTCCGTTGATTATTGTTCGTTGCAGATTGAGTGATTTCTGTGACTTCGATGGTAATCAGCGCTTTGCTTCAATGCCCAACATCTTGGGCCCTCAAGACCTTCTACTTGGTTAAGCTGATTCTCATGGAAAACAAAATGCCAAGAACCAAGAAACCATCGACGGGGCCTGGTGATAAATCGCTTCCATCCCTTGAGAATTTCATTGCATCGGTGAAGTTTGTGATGATGAACGATCATGGAGCACCGGAGTTTGTTGCCGATGCATTGTTGTCCATGGATGACGATTATGTTAGGAAGCAATTCTCAGAAAAGTGTGACTTGAACAGCGAGGGTGGTTGCGATCTGCATGACCTGATGTTTGACATCGCAGCAGAACTGGCGTCAAAACCAGCCGCGACAACGGATTGGGTCCGGGTAAAGGATAGCCAAATCGTGGTTGAACTTAGTCACAACATACAATCCCTACTGGAAAAGGCGGTCAAAGTCGGTTTGTACGGAGAATCGATAGATGACGTTGTACGCACAATGATCGCTCGGGGCATCGAAAGCACTTTCCATATTATTTCTGAACCGACCAGATAAGCCAAACAGCGGAAAATGCGAGAGGACATCGCCTACAACCGGCGCGAGCGCCACCTACCTTGAGTTGATTTTCCACCAGGGAGCAGAGCATGGACATCAAGCCTGAGCAGTTTTTAGATCGATATGGCCGGCGCGTGCTGACCGACGAAGGCATTCCGGGAGTGGACGCCAAAGAGGGTATGGGGTCCACGACTGAAGTGATGAAGGGGGCTGTTGCCGCTGCGATCTATGCCAACTGCCCTCGGCTCAACAATGCTCAGCTCGATGAAATCATCAGCTGGGTCCAGCTCTACAAGACCACGTTGTAATTCGGAAAAGACCATGCCAAGCCCGGAACACGACAATCTGACTCGCCTCGGCGCGAGGTGGCTCAAGAAGCAAGGCTTCGCTGTGGTGGCCACCGAGATAAGCGCCGTTGGAAGCCGTGAGCAACCCGATGTAGTGGGTTTCCGCTCCACCTGCTCAGCCATCATCGAGGCGAAGGTAAGCCGGGCTGATTTTCTGGCGGATGCGAAGAAGCCTGAACGCAAAGCAGATGGCGTGGGACTCGGGATTTACAGATTCTATATCTGTCCGCATGGTCTGATCGCGGTCGATGAATTGCCGGCGAAGTGGGGCCTCCTCTATGTCCGGGGAGCAGCGGTGGAGGACGTTCTCCGCCCCCTGGGGAATATCTGGCCAGGTCTTGGCCCGTCGGTCGAAGGTTGGAACGAATTTCAACATGAGCCGGATTTGGCCAAGGAAAGGGCCGTCTTGTTTTCGATAGCAAGACGCCTCGCCAACGGCCAGCCGGTTTGACTCGGAAAATGAAAATGGCTGACGTAACCCGACTGCTTGACTCAAAAGCAACAATTGCGCAGATGAGGGAGCGCCGCCGTATAGCGGAGTGGCTGCGGAAGATTGCAGATCACATCGAACGGGGAGAAGCAGAAACCGATCCTTTTTGCGCTGTACTCACATTAATTGGCCGCAAACAAAGTGAAGTTTTGGTGCTTGGGATGGCTGAGAAAAACGAGATTGCGGAAGCGGCAACAACGCTGTTTCGTCACGCCATCAATCCGAGCGGCGAGCAGAGCCATAGTATGTACCCGAGGAATTTTGTTCAGTTCCTCCGCGATTGGCAGTCGGCCGAAGTGCTGATAAACGCCATGAAAAATAAATAGGACGGAAAAGCTGGCCGGCCGTCCTGGTCGGGGCGGGGGGACAGGAACCCGATAGCCAGATAGCCGAACATCGGCGGTGAGAGCGATCAAAACCCGATACACCATGAACGGCTATGGATGGTCGGCAGGTTGTCAAAACTCACCGCCCCGACCAGGGCGGCCAGACATAGGCAAATATGGAATCCCAACAAATGGATGTGTCTCTTAGCACTATAGCCGCGCGTTTGCGTGATGAGCGTAAGCGGTTGGGAATGACGCAAGAGACATTTGCCGAGGTTTCAGGCGCAAAGCGGCGAACGCTCGTAGATTGGGAAAAGGGAGTTTCGTCACCCACGGCCACTCAATTATCCGCCTTGGGTTCCATCAACGTGGATTTGCTATATGTCTTGACGGGCCATCATCTCGGACAGGGGGTTTGCGAGAGTGAGCAAGAGGTTACTTTGGTACGTATGTTTCGAAACCTTTCCGCAAGTCAGAAGGAAGTTGTATTGCTGTTAATCACTGAACTCGCCGCAAAGAATTAAACCAATGGAAAATGACCATGCCAGATTTGAACGAACTGAGCAGGGCAGCATTGTCAGCCGCGCAATACCGTCCACTGTCTGATAAATGCACCCCGACCAAAAAGTAAATTCGCCGAAAAACCCGCGCCGGCCGGTTGCCTGGCTTACTAAAAACAGGTGGTCTCATGAAAGTGTTTTTGCATACGCGTACCCCGCAAAAGCGTGATTGGACGAATGAGATTCGCGAGTTCGCGCGTATCCCGACTCTTGGGGAGTATGTTTCAACATCTGGCCACGGTCCTTGGCACAAGGTCGAACTGGTTGTTCATTGCCCCTTCGAGTGTGGCTGCGATGCGGAAGTCTATGCGGTCGAAGTTGACCACAATGAAGTGCTTCAAGCTGCACTGATAGGCTGACCGGAAACGACATGACCACAAGTTTTAGCAAGGCATCCGAACAAGAAACCGAGCTAATGGCGTACTTGGTACTGTAGCTTGGAGAGTCTGCCAACCTCGACCAAGAGGAGCAGGCTATTTTCATCCAAGCCATTCGTTCAGGTCGGCAGTTGATTGAGGCAGAGGGCGTAAACGAGATAATTGCACGAGCGCATGTGGCCAACCTGCTCAACGACACAAATTCCCTCGCGTTGCACTCAATCGCTGTCGAATACCTGACCCTATAGGCCGAAAAAGGATTACCAGCAATGAGCGCCAAGCAAGAGGCAAAGGCCAAAATCTCCGCTGGGGAAAAGGGGGGCGACAAAGTTCATTCCGCATGGAATGCCGCCCATGAGGCTCTGGCTGGCGGGGTGAGCATGAACGGTTCTGGCATCTATCACGACCAAGGCGATCCGCTTCGCCGGAAGCTGCTTGAGACCCAAGCTCAGATCAAGATCGCTGCAATAACGATGGGAGAGCTCTGAATCAGTAGGCCTGCCAAGGCAGATGAAAGTACTGCGCCAGGCCGGCGGAGAGCCGCCGGTAGCCGGTGCGGGTGGGATGGACGTTGTCTGGGCCCAGCACGCTGTCCACCGGCTGAGTCAGGTCGCCAAACTCTCTCGCCACAAATTGGACGTAAGCTGCAGCACGGAACTGAGGCGATGGAACCACCCAGACCACCGTTCTCGCCTGCAGCCGCAGGCGCAGCATCCTCAGCTCCTCGAGCGACACGCGATCCTTGTCGTTGCTGCCTGTGCTGATGACGATGACTTGAAACGGTTGGCCGGGGGCCACGGCGATGTTTTGACGCGTCGTGCGGCCGACTTTGGCTTGCGCCACGCAGCCCGGCAGCCCGCGGCTGATGCCTACCGCCAGGCTATCCCCCAGCACGAGGCAGTCCGCAGCCATGGCCGGCAAGGCAAGTCCCCCTCCGACCAGGGCGAATAGCATCCATCGCCGCTTATTCATCGTTTCTCTCCCCGCCTGGCCAGGCTTGTGCCGTCTGCAGCACGCGCAATAGCGTCACGTTTTTATCGGCGCCCAGCTGGTAGACCAGCAGACACGGCTCGGCCAAGTGTTCGCGGGTGCCCGCGACGCGGCCTGGGCATCCCAATGGCACCTGGTTGATTAACTGCTCTGCGCAGGTTTCGATATGCAGGTCCGTTGACACCGCCGCCAGCGCATCGTCTCGGGACAAATGGACAAGGAAGGCTTCGCGATCCGCCAGCGCCAACGGCGTCCAGATCAGCACGCATCCCCCTCGCCCGCGCGCTTCCGCAGTTCAGCCCGCTTGGCGTCGAACAGGGCCTGCGCCTGTTCATGTGGGATGCCCGGTGTCGGATCCTCCAGCGAGGCTTGCACCGCGCTGCGTACATACTGGTCGTAGGCGGCGGCCTGGTGGGCGCGATGCAGGGCGGCGCTGCGGTCCGGGCGCTGGGTGCGTTGCGGGCTGTTCGGGTCGAACGCCGTCGAGTCGACCTCGAACTGGGTGATGCCTAGGGCGGCGAGGTAGCCAACCAGGGTCTCCAGCTTCTTGAACACGCGCACCTGCTTGCTACGCGATGCCGCCAGCGCCCGCTGGTAAGCCCCGTATCGCACCACGATGGACCAGCCGCCGGCTTGGCCAATGGCCTGTGCGCTCTGTACGCTGCCGGCGTCGGCCAGATGCGACAGCGTGAGGTGATCGATGGTTTCCAAAGTCTGGTCTCCTGACTTGCAACTAATGATTAAATAGCAGAGCAAATTATAATAACCTGTCTCCAGGGCTGTAAATTGACTGGCCCAATCACGCGGATCGATAATGAATGCCGGTTGATTAATGGGAGCCAAAGAGTATGTCATCACGACTCGACCCGATGCGGGTTGCGGAACTCCAGCGCAGTGGTTTTTCAGTCGCACTGATGCGCGACGTAGGGGATGCTGAGTATGGCTGGATCCACTTGTCTACGCCTGAGTCCCAATCGGACTGGAAGCATCGTCAGCCTTATCGATCCACCAGTGCTCAAGCCTGGGTGGATTGCGATGCCTACGCGAGAGGGGTGATGCCAATGCAGCCGGATCCGGACTGGAATGAAAAGCGCTAGGGCCCACACAAACCGCGGTCTGCCGATATCGCCGGCCGCCAGCAAGGAAACACAAGCATGAAGAAAAAACGGGTCCATCGACCGCCCTCCTTCGATATTTCGATCAAGATGGTCGCGCCCGGGCTGGATGCCGTGGCGGCAATTCGCCAGGGAACGGTTGACCAGGTGCAGGTGGTCAACTTGCGAATGATGAGCAAGATTGCCAGCGCGGCGCGCCTGCGCAAGTTGCTGGCGCCGGATCCGGATGGGTTGGAGGCGCTGATTTCGCCGCTGGTGGCGGCGCTGGACAGCGGCGACATGGTTCAGCTGGATCTCGATGAGCTGGAGCACGCAGAGCTCTGGCTGACGGCGCTGCGCGACATGCTAGGCCGGGCATCTGCCCAGTCGCTTCAAGCGCTGCTGGACGATTTGATCGTCAGTGCCGACATCCGTCAGCAGCTGAAGCGGATTGATCAGGCGAGTGAGCTGGCCTAAAAGGACGAGAATGGAAGCGATAAGACCTGGGTCTCAGATGACGGCCGCGCAGTTTGACTGCTGCCTGGCCAGCCGGTCCGGCGAGGCCTCGGCAGCGGCCAGGCTGGTGCTGGTCCAGGGGCTGACCGTTGCGGCCGCGGCTCAGCAAACCGGGCTGGCCGAGAAAACCATCCGCAACGCGATGAGCCGGATCCGCAAGCGCCACGCGCAAATTGTGCTGGCCTACTGCGGCGATGCGCCAGCAATGCATTTGGAATGAATTGTTGTATCCCTATTTGAATGGGGATATAATCCGGGGATCTACTCACTTTAGCAAAGGGCAAAACCATGGCGAACAAGACGATGGCCTTCGAAGAACTGCAGCGCCGCCTGACCCAAGCGGTGCTGGCCGCGCTGGATCAAGAAGTGAAAGCGATGCTGGGCGACGAGGGCGCCCGCGGCTGGACCGACAAGGAGCTGCCGATGCTGTTCCGCGGACTCCATCCGCACATTGAGGCCGTCGCCAGCCGCATCAATGATGCGGGCGAGCCGGGCGCGGCGCAGCTCAAAATCGTCAAATCCAGCCGCTAAGCGTAAAGACTGCACGATGCGAACTTTCATCACTGTGGAAATGAATCGACAGCGAGAGAGGCATATTCTCTTTCTCGGGGTAACACCAGGCCTGGTGGTAGGCACGCTGGCATTCTCCCTCTCTGCCATCGCCGCCCAAGTCGGCATGCGGGAGGACCTCTGCTACGACGAGCAGGGCGGCTATTCTATTGGCGCTATCGTTATACGCGGCAAGCAGCACTACCGTTGCGCAGAAATCTCAGCGCCCAGGGAGGGTGAGCCGGTCGTCCATACCGGGGCGGCTTGGGTGAGCTATTGGGAGTCGCCAGACGAGCTGTCTGACGACGAGACTGACGGCGAAGTGGTGGATGCCGTCAAAGTGACGGTTTACAAGGCGAGTGCGAATGACTAAACCCGACCCCGTATATATTGAAGCGCTCAAACGCTTGGAGGCCAAACCCGAGTTGGCCGTTCAAATCGCGGATATCATGCGCGCTCATCGAAAGCGGCCAAGTAAGGCGAGCTATGAGGCGAGGTTATTTAAATATCACCCTGTACGTTACACCATTTTGCGCAATGATCCGTTGTGGAAAGTCATTGATGATTCCATCGCGATGGGCTTTGCCGATCCGCTGGTTGGCACTGGCGAGCGCGTACTCTATCTATTGCAGCATGGTTACCTGACCCTGAGTGACATTGATGTCTCGTTTTATTCAAGTGAGACAATCGAAGATATTCTATGCATGGAAGGGGCCGGCGATGAGTCCGGACTACAAATAGCAGAAGAGGACTGGCACGAAAAGGGTGAGCAAATATTCGACCTCAGCCAGATTGCTGCTCTATTTAGTGAAACAGACGCTAGCGATGTTCCCTTCTCCGCGATCAACCTTCCATATTCCTCGTTTTATATCTATTGGGGGGCGCACCTAGAAATACCCAGCCCGATTTCGCATCGCTATATCGATGGGTGTTACGTCAGTTGCAGAGATTGGGGGACGATGGATCGAATGCTGGAATTGCAATTTACCTCCTCATTTGAACCGAATTTCCCCTGGGATACCTGTTCTCTTATTTGCAACGTGGCCCATGACGCCAATGGCAGCATAGGCCTGATGAAGAGTCTGTCGCCCGAAGAGAATGGAGACGCTGACCCCACTTTCAGCAGCTTATATGCAGATCTGGACCAGACAGGATTCTACCCCGCACCGCTGGCGAAAAAATGGACTCCTGCTCTGAAAAAAGCTTTAAGCATGGCAGCAAATTGCCTTTGTTACTTGTCTGCAGAAAATGCCGAAGTAGAAACCGGTTTCCCTGGTGATGCACCGGCGAGGCTGGTGCTTCAGACCAATAGCCTGAAGAAAAGTGAACGGGAACGAGCGTCCAGTAAACTTGCTTCGCTGGGCTTTCGCCGAATTCATCTTTGTGGTCGCGCTACAGCGGAGACTCTCGGCCTTTCGCATAATACGGCCCAGATGCCACCTCATTGGCGTCGCGGCCACTGGCGTAAACAGCGGTATGGCGAAAAGCTGGCAAAAACCAAAATCATTTGGATGTCCGGTGTGTTGGTGAATGCAGAAAAAGGTCAGCCGGCCGCTGGTCATATATATATTGCCGATAAAAAATGAGCGATACACCGGCTCATAAATGCATAGACCACTGGTTCTAATATTCGGGCAGTGGTATATTGAAACGCCATCCCGCGATAAGCGGGTTTTTTATGCCACGACAACATAGGAAATGTTATATGAGCGTAACAACATTTAATCAGCCCGACCCTTTTCTGAAAAGGTCAGGACGAGTGTTTGATTGGGTTGTCAAAACAGCCGTGATCGCAGCGGTTTCTCCATTCATGTTGGCGGGCCTGCTGTCTGCATTTGTTTATTATATGGGCCTTCCTTTTTCGATGTTCATCAATGACCTGTCTTCGATTGTGACTGCCGGGCCGGCAGAATTGATGAAAATGCACGCCGCATGGACTAATTTTTACATGGCTTGCATCACCCTGGTCGTTGTCGCCCGCATACTGAGTCTGAAAATAATCACTCAACCTGTGCGGCTCTGGACTGATTCGAACATCACTCAACCTGTGCGGCTCTGGATTGATTCGAAGGTCGATTCTTCTTCTAAAAGACAGCAGATGGCTCTAGTCTTAAGCCCTTGTCTGCTCATGCTTGTCGTCGTTGTTATTGTAGATTCGTTAGTGACGAAGCCTCAGCCCCCTGGCTTGATATCGAAGAGGCCCGCGGAGGCGACCGCGTCTATCGTGCTGGGGAATCGCGTGGTGGCCAGTGGTAAAGCCAAGGTGGCCAAACAGGGCGACGGCCAATATCTCATCACCTTTACTCGCTGAGCGGCTTTCCATGCGTCGACTGCGCATTTGAACGAATAGCGAATTCGAAGTTGCCTTACCCATGCCGGCACGTATTTGTCGGCATCAGCAAGCCAACTCCACTCCTATCCTGGTGCATTTAATTGAAGAGCTTGAGGGAGAGCGTCGTGTCGAATCTGCCGCATATCAAAAAGCCCTGCCGAGACTGCCCGTATCGCAAAGACGCGCTGAAGGGTTGGTTGGGCGCTGATCGGGTGCGCGAGCTGCTCGCCGCCGAGTCCTTCGTCTGCCACAAAAAACTGGATCGGCAATGCGCCGGTCACATGTTGATCAAGGGCGAGGCGAACGCTTTCGTGCGCATGGCCAATCGACTGCAGATTCCGCTCGAGCTGTCCGGCCGCGAGCTGGTTTTCGAGAACCAGGACCAGTGTATCGAACATCACCGATCCTATCGTGATCCGTCTGCGTCGCAGAAATTGGCGGATACCTGAGGGGGGCTCCTCTTGGGTAAAATTGTAGAAACAGCGCAGGTTACTAAGGAATTTGGCATGCAAATAAAATTACAGATCGATTATGACTACCAAAATGTTTATGGGCTGAATCAGTGGGACGCCGCAGCGCAGCGCTATATCCCGTTCGAAAATGAATCCATTTTTAAATGGAAACGAGGGGACCGGGGATTTTTCAACGCCGTAGCATCGGCTGTTGAGTCTTTGGCTGATGAGGGCTATCAGATTGATCTGGCCGAAGATGAGGAATATGAATCCTCTGCAGCGGAAATTGCTTTTGAGATTTGCTCGGAAGTGGGCCGTCGTGTTTTGCCACTCGAACCCATCGTGCTGAGCGAGGGTGAGTATGCCTTTATGTATGCGCGAAATATTATTCAAGGTAGGTGGCCAGAGGCAGAGAAAACGCTCCTCAAGGAGAACTACGCCTCTTTAATCTGGGAATACATCACGGATGTGATTAACGGGCCTTGGCCGGAGCTGGAGCCATATATTCTGCGTGAGAACTCCATGTTGCGTGAAGCCTACCCCTGCTTTTTGAAGGAACTGAAAAGGTCGAAAGAGAAGGATGCTTATCCGGTTGTAATCCCCAACCTGACGGATGGTGATCCAGCACTGGTCCCTGAGAACGAAGAGCATATGCCCGCAGATTGAAAGACAGTGGACTTGAGTGTGGGGGTAGGTCGACGCTGATAGGGCATGCGACGGGAGGCCTTGGGGGAGAGCTAGCGCCCCGATGTCGCCGCATGCAAGCCCCCACACTCAAGGCCACCGTAGCAGCCACGGGGAAGCCACAAAGACACCGGAGCGGTACATGAAATTGCAAAAAGGCATGAAGCTGATCTACCAGGGATTTGAGCAATCGCCGTCCGTCGAGATCAAGGCGGTGATGCTCGAAGGGTACCAAGAGTACGACGGCGGGCTGCAAGGCGTTGCGGTTCGCTGGTTAAAAAAGCCCGGAAAGCCCAGCGCTTTCATCCCGTGTAAAAGCAGTGTTGACTTCGTCTGCGATGAACGCTTTGCCAATCTGAAGCCAGCTAGCCAGGTAAGCCGTTAACGGCGAGTCCAACATCCACGAGCTGGCTCAATAGATAAGTTTCGCATGCGAAACCACGCGCCAAGTGCGCCCGCCCCCGGCCGGAAGCCGTCAAGGAAACCTCATGAATATCAGCAAGAACTTACTGGCCATCGTTACTTTGCTGGCGCTGGCCGGCGGCGCGGCCGCCGCCACGTCGACGGCGGAGCCAACTGCAGCCCAAATGCAGGCTGCTGGGGAGCGAATCTGCGGCAACGACACCAAGTGCTGGCGTGAGTTTGCCATTCTGCAAAAAACCCAGGCGCTGAACGTCGTCGGTCTGTACTGGGTGAAGGTTGAATGGCGCCATAAGAACAAGTCCAAAAATGCCCTTAAAACCTTCCCCCAGTGCAAGACGGAGGATCAGGAGTGCTGGAAACGCCTGGTCAAGGTGGCGAGTGTCGCGAACGAAGCTGTCACCACTCTGGACAAGTTCGATGATGAGGAAGGCGTCCACAAACCATAGGCCGTAACGGGTGCCGGACAATGAACCAGGACCAGCAGGCGGTATACCAGGCCTTGAAGGCGAACTCTTCGACCAACCGCTTGACCGGACTGGGCGCCGCCTTCTATCTCGGTTATGACCACCCTACCCTACCCTACCCTGCCGGTCGGCCAAGCGGGGCCCGCCGCGGGCCTACCTGGATCCAAGGCCCGGGCGGCATACAAAGCGGGCCAAGCCGCAGCGAAAGCCGGCCAAAACCACACGAGGAAAAAAGCATGACTGGAGTTCAACGTGAAGCGCTCTTCGATCAACGCTCCCGCGAGGAGGTCGAAGCGGAGAAGGCGCGCATGTCGCCGGTGCTGACGGAAAAAGATCATGACGATCTGGATGTTTTCCTGCACGACGTGCTGGATGATTTCAGCAAGGGCGTTCTCTCGAGGGACCAGGTTGTCCAGGGCTTGAGCCATATGATTGCCGCGGCGAGCTTGGGCAACTACGTGGAGCTCAGAAACAACTTCAAGCACGGGCTGAGGCCTCGGGGTGAAGAGGCTGAAGAGTAAAACGATTCGCGCGGCGCCCTGGTGGAGTGGGCTCTGCTCTATCCCTCAAATATGGAGATGTGAAATGGCAGAAATGTTGAAAATGGCTCGCATCATCAGTGGCCACCGCATTCGCGAGGTCAATCCCGATGACGCGGATTGGCTGCTCGCAGTGCAAGAACAGCAGGACCAGCTCGCAAAAGAAGTGGCAGCCTGGCGCGAACGCTTCCCTAGCCACCGGTATAGCGCGAAAGATGATTGTGTAGTCCTCAAGTAGTCGCTCGGTAATATCGCGTCGCTTTGCCCATGCCGCTGGCCAGCGGCATCAGCAAGTCGACTCACCAGGAGAACAACATGGAAAACTTTTTCCGCCGTTATGGCGTGTGGTCGGTGACCACGCTAGGTATCGGCTACACGCTCTTTGTGCTTGCAGGGACGTCCGGCTGGAGAGTCGGCGCGTGGTTGGCGGATCTGCTCATGCAATTCTGAGGCCTGGCGGGCGTTCGGGATACCGGCGCCGCCAGCGCTTCGCTGTGTGGCCGGGATTCTACTCAGCCATGATTCTCTCGCGTTCATGGTTGCAGCTGCCACAGTAGCCACCATTGCCCTGGTCCTCCTGGCGTAGAGGGGTGTCGCATCGGCGGCATTCCCGGTCTTCCAGCTCGTGATCGCACCACTGGCAGCAACCATCACGGGTCAGGAAGGTATGGCGATGACAGCAGTCACATTCTTCAAAGTCTGATGGCTGGTCACTGAACCGGTCAGAGCCATCCATCTCATACTGCATTTCCCGGATCAACTCTGGCTCAATCAGGTCGACCTGACCACAAACATGGCACTTGTAGCGAAAGTCATGGTCGTCAACCTTGAGGCACTTCTCTACGTCTTCGGGATGGGGTTGCAGCAATTCAGAGAAGCAGGCTGGACAGTGGCAACGATCCAACCAGGGCTGCATGCGAGGCGGTACGCCGGTTTGGCTCCACCCCTGCTCACATTCTTTGCGGATGGCCGCGTAAAACGTGTGATGGTGCAGCATGATGGGCCAGGCCTCACCCAGCAGCTCTGCGGGATCTTCTTCCAACTCATCTCTGGAGAAGTCTCGCAATAGTGGGAACAGATCCGCCAGCATGCTGGCGATGTCAGCAAGAGGAGCCATGGGGTGCAAGTGCTCCAGCCCATTACGGGTTTTTTGGATTCGTTTTATGGTCTCCCAGTCGATTTTGATCTCGAGAATACTAAACCGCTCTTCGATTCCAGAGACATCGATCGTGTTCTCCTGGAAACCACCTTCGGGTTCCCAGCGAATTCCTCCCTTGCCATCCGGGTGAGGAATGGCATTCTTGTTTTTCGGTTTGCGGATCAGATTGTATGCAGCCTCTTCATCGTCAACGGAAGAGGCAATTTTGTACTTCATCAGCAGCAACAAGCCGGCGAACAAGTTCCGACTGGCGGACAGCGCGCGGGACACATCCTGTTTGCGCCCCTCTCCGTCCTTAGGCTTCTGGCTGTGCAAGAAATCTTCAACGCCAAGGCGGATCGAGGTTACCGCGTTGTCCTTCAGTTTTTCGATATCAAATTTTGTCATCGTGTCCAATTGTTCAGGAAAAGGTGAGGCCTAGCGCGATGGCGCCCGGCCTATTGCAGCAACAATTTTACGGCCCATATTGCGAGCGCTAAGGGTAGGAAGCCGCCGGGCCAGGTACGACCTGATCCAATTTCAAAAAAGTGCAGAACGGCAATGAGCAGACCGCATAAGGTGGCATAGCTGGCAAGTATCTTGGCCAGTAAGCCCGGTAGCGTTACATAATTGATCATCAGCACTGCGATGCAGGCCAGAAGCCCCAAAAGTCCTTCTATTCCTAGGTTGTGTCTGTCGCGCATAGTGATCCTTGTTATCTATGGGGAAGGTGCACTCAGGTCGAGGCCGGGCCACCGATCGAGCTAAAGTCGGTGGTGCCCGAGCTCGCCAGCTCGGCGAACCCCGCCGGATCCACCAGGCCGGCGCGGCCCACCTTGGTTTTTGGGTCGTAGCGCAGCACCCGCCAAAAACCATGCTCTTCACCGAAATCGATGAACACCGGTACGGTGATGTGCCAGCGCTCGAAAAGCTTGCTGCGTGGAAACCACTGGAATTGAGCGATGCCGTTCTGGTTCGGGTGGGAACGGCCGTTGCTGAAATTGAAGCGATCAGCGTCGTTCCTGCAGCCGTCTATCACCCAAACGAGCTTTTGGTAAAAGCGGCCTCGAGCCTCGACTTCGGCCGGCTCGATATTCGAGTGCTGGAACTCCAGCACCAGGCCGGCCGGCGTGCGCACGTCGGCGATGTGCATCTCCTGCGTCACCGGATCCCGCATCGGCACCTCTTGCCAGTCGACCGGAAAGCGGTCTTTCCAGCTGCGGTGCCATTCGGTCTCGTTCTCCCACCAGGTGTCGCAATGGCAGCGCGACGCATGCGCCCAGTGCCAGATCACATGCTGGCCGCACTTGGCGATCACCGGCTCACCACACCCAGGGCAGATACCTTTCAGCTTGGGCTGCGGCTCCTCCCGCACGCCATCAATCAGCGCATATCGCATAGAAGCTCCATCAGCTTGCCGGACGCACCCGGCTGTTGAGAACAAAGGCATATTCTAGCAGCCTGACCGCGCTTTTCGGAAAAGCCTCTCTATCAAAATACATAGGTATCTATTGATTTGTGGAAATAAATAGAATACTATTGATCCATATTCAACGCCGGCGGCGCCCTTTCCGACCTTGTGGGGTCGCCGGCCATTCTTGACGGGGACCAGCATGCAGCAAGTCAACAAACACTATGTGATCGCCTTGTGCGGCGTGACCATAGGCCGGCAATTCCACTCGGCCGGCACCATCATTGGCATTTACCACGATGACGACTTCAACGCGAGGCAGAAGGCTCACGAGATAAACCGCAAATCCGGGGCCGACTATGGCCGTCGAGTCGCCGCGATTGAAAGTGCTGAGCCGCTGAAGAAGGGCGACCTGCGCATGGATCTGGTCGAGGCTTGGGAGCGGCAAGAGCTCGACCGGCGCAAGCTCGAGCTGATGAAAGACATCCTGCGGCCGGAAAGCACCGGTGTCGATTTCAATCAACGCCTGGTCACCGGCGAACTGGCCCTGCTGAAAATCTCGCTGGACGAGCTGCGCGCCCTATACGAGGTGCGCGCCCGCGAGTCGTTGGAGGAGGACGAGCGCATGGCGGTACTAGAGGCCGAGGACCGCGCGCGGCGCAACGCAGCTCTGCACGATGTACGGAAGCTGGAGCTGCAGCGCGACGAAATCACCTATACCTTCCCCGCGGTGCGAGGCATCCAGGCTGGCCGCGCCTACTACGTCGCTCAGGTGCCTTACGGCGTGCTCGCCAAGTTGTTCAAGTTCGATGAGGAAGTGGTGCCGGCGGAATGCCGCGCTCAGCGCGTGTTGAATACGCGCCGCGCCGGCGACATCGCGGACTATATGGTGGCCAACCCTATCGACTACGTGCTGCCGGCGTTGACCGCCAGCGTGTCCGCGGAAATGGCTTTCGAGCCGGTGGCGCTGCCCGGCGCCAGCGACCGCGTCGGCATGCTGTCGATTCCGATCAGCGCGACGATGTTGATCAACGACGGTCAGCACCGGCGCAAAGGCATCGAGCTCGCGCTGGCGCAGCGGCCGGCGTTCGCAAAAGAGACCATCGCGGTGACGCTGTACTTTGACCAGGGCCTGGCGCGCAGTCAGCAGATGTTCGCCGACATCAACGCCAAGCAGGTCAAACCGTCGAGCGCAATCAACGCGCTGTACGATCATCGCAACCCTTTCAACGCCTTCGTGCTGAAGCTGCTGGATCATCTGCCCAAGCTCAAATCGCGCATCGACTTCGAGAACGCCAGCCCGGGCGCAAAGTCGCACAAGCTGTGGAGCCTGGTGGTGGTCCGTAAATTCATCACCTTGCTGACCGGCGTCAGCGAGAAGAACATCGCGGAACTGGAGCCGGCCATGCAGGCCGATTGGGCCGAGGTGCTGAATGCCTTCTTCCAGCAGTGCGCCCAGCACATCCCGCAATGGGACGCGATGATGGACAACCGCGTGGCCGCCAGCCAGGTGCGTGAGGAATGGGTGATTGGCCATGCAGTGTGGCTGGAGGCACTGGCGCTGTTTGGCCGCCAGCTGCTGAACCGCGCCGGCACGGCGGAACAAGTGAACTGGGCGCCGATGGCCGGCTTGGCCACGCTGGATCCGCAAAAATCGTCGAAGCTGTGGGAGGGACGTTGTGTGGTGCTGGGCAAAATGCAGAAGACCAGCGACGGCGTGAAGTCGACCGCGGCGCAGCTGCTGAAGGCGGCAGGCCTGCCGCTGACCAGTGAGCTGGAGGAGCTGGAGCAGCGCTTGACCGCCAGCATGGCGTAACCAGGTGTGGCGCACGGTTCCGACACCGCGCGCCACCTACTGAGGACCAGTAGTCCGCCCATTTTATCAGAAAGCCCCCATGCCCCGTCCCTACCCGATTACCGAAGCCTCCCTGGACCTGATGCTGACCCAAACTCGGGTCAGCTCGCCTGGCATCCGCGCGGCGCTGCAGGACCATTTTGTGCGCGGCCTGCCGCAGAACGAAGCGGCCGCCCGTCACGGAGTGGCGCCGCAGCAGTTGAACCCGGTGGTCCGCAAGATCCGCAGCAAGATCAAACCGGCCTTTGACGCATATGCCGACCTGGTCGGCGCCGGCGGCGCGTCGCAGCCGTGAGCCAGGGAGACAATCATGAGCTTGAGCTGGAGAGACAGCGCGCTGGCGGTGATGGACCAGGTGCGCGTAGAGCATTTGCAGGCCGGCGTCAACGATAAGGCGCAGATCGCCCGCGCCATCGACGCCGCGTATCCCTTTGGCGAGCGGACGCACTATCCGTATAAAGCCTGGCTGTCGGCGCGCAAGGCGTTTTTTGCGCGCCATGGCCTGCCGCTGACCACGCGCCGGCGGCGCCCGCCGGACTTGCTGGACGCCCTGGTTACCGGAGATCGCGGATGAACGTCGATAGGCAATACCCGTTGGCCTTGGATGGCGACCCGGAGCGCGAAGCAATTGAAGCCGTGCACGCCGCGACGGCGCTGTACACCGCGGAGCCCGTTGTCGACCAGCTGCTGGATCTGCTGCAGTGGCCGGCCAACGGCGGCAGCCTGCTGGATCCGAGCTGCGGCAACGGCATGTTCCTGGTACGGGCGCTCGAGCGTGTGCTGGCGATGGCGCCGGCGGCCAGCGACGAGGCCTTGCTGCAGCTGACCGGCTGGGAGTTTCACCCGCCGGCGGCCGCGGAGGCGCGGCAGCGAGTCGAAACGCGCTTGATCCTGGCCGGCCGCAGCGCCGGCGATGCGCAGCGGCTGGCCGCTCGCATGGTGGTGTGCGCTGACTTCCTCACCGCGGGCCCTGACTCGCCAAGCGTCAATTTCATTGCCGGCAACCCGCCCTACCTGCGCCGGCTTCGGGTGCCGTCGCTGCTGCAGCGGCAATACGATGCGGTCGTCCCGGGCCATGCCCGCGCGGATCTGTTGCACGCCTTTCTCGACCGTTGCGTGCGCTGCCTGAAGCCCGGCGGCCGCATCGGCCTGGTGACAGCCGATCGCTGGCTCGCAGCAGCCCAGGGCGCCGCATTGCGCGCCGAGATGGGACGCTACGTGGCCATCGCCCACCTACAGCGCCTGGACGCGCGCAGCACCTTCTTTCGCTCGAAAACCCGCGTTGCCGGCACGCCGCCGCGGGTGCATCCGGTGGCCTTGCTGCTGGCGGGCGCCGGCGAGCCGGGGTGCCAGCCGCTGAGCGCTGCCCCGATCTATCCTGGCGTCGATGCCGCGCGCTATCGCGACCGGCCAACGCTGGGCGAGCGGGCCTCAGTGCGCCTGGCGCCCTGGTTGGGGACCGATGGCGTGTTCCTGGTCGACGCCGGCGCCGCGGCGGCGCTGCCGGCGGATCTCCTGGTGCCGGTGTTGGCGCCGGAGGACCTGGCCGGCGAAGCGGTGCAGCCGCCGCGGCGCTGGGCCATCCGGACGGTCCCTGGGGAGCTGCCGGCACCGTCGATCCGCCTGCACTTGCAGCGCACACTGCCGGCGATGTCGGCCCGTGGCCGCCAGGCCGGCGCCTGGCAGCCGCCCGAGTCCTTCCATCGCTGGGATTTGTCGCGGCCGATGTTAGTGCTGCCGCGGATCCTGGCGCGCGTCGCCCCGATCTGGTTGCCGGCCGGACGCTTGCCGATCAGCCACCAGCTGGCGATCCAGTGCGACGACGTGGCGCAGCTACGGCAGCTGGCCGACGCCCTGCGCCAGCCGCTGGCCACCGAGTGGTTGCATGGCCATGCGCCGCGGCTGGAAAACGGCTATCACCAGCTATCCGCGCCGTTGTTGCGGCGTATGCCGCTGGCGATCGACGGATGAGCGTGCGGGTGGTGCGCCCGCCGTCTCGCTGTCCTTGATAGAATGTTGGCATTTTATTGCGGCAGAGGTGGAAAGAGATGGCATTACCGTCACTGGAAGGGAACTGGTTTTCGGGCAAGCGTGGGAACGCTCGCCTTTATCTGCTGGACGTGCGCGACAAACGGCATCCTGAGGGGGCACCGATCGCGCAGCTGCTGGTGGAACGCGAGGAAACCGTGGTGCCGGATGAGAAAGAGGGTCATACCTTCGAAGCCCAGCTGCAGCTGTTTTACCAGGTGCTCTGGTCGAACGGCGGTCTGCAGCCTTTGGCTAGCGGCCATTTCCAGGCCAGTTACCGACGAGAGTTCGACGACGGCGAGATCGTATCCTTGACCGGTCGTAATGGCGCGCCAGGAACGGTGTTCCTGGATCCAGAGTCACTGCGGGGGCAGCGAGTCGGCACCTATCTGATGAATGAGCTGGTGGCTTGGGTGCAGCGCTGGCCCGAAGCCGACGTGCATCCGATCCAATTGGAGAACGCCCAGGCGTATGAAGCAAACCGCGCCCGCCGTAATCGTTTCTACGAACGATTCGGCATCGTGTTCGACTACCAGGATGCAGGACACCAGGAAGGCCGGTCGCGGCCGATGAAGGTGCGCGAGCTGCTCCCTGTCCTGTCTTGGCAAGAAAATATCCAGGAGCGCGATATCCGCGACGTCCTAGAAACGCAGCGGCGAGAAAATGAGCTCCTCACGTTCGAGCGGGATGGGCGGGTTCGCGCGCTGGAGCAGGCGAACGATCAGCTGCGGCGCGCATGCCGCCAGCCGTTGCGCTGGGCCGTGAGCCAGCTGTGGCGATTGCATGCGCCGAGCCGCGGCGCGGTGTTACTGGCGCTGATGGTGGCGGGGATGTTGTGGTGGCAATTCAAGTCCTGACCCTGGCCATGGCCAGGCGCCGGTCGCTGGTCAGGAACGGCTCATGAGCCTGATCCCTTTTGGATTGAAGGGCGATGCCCTAGTGGAAGTCAGCGAAGTTGCCCAGGGCCTCGCCTGCGGCTGCGTGTGTCCGGGCTGCCGCGGACCCCTGGTGGCGCGCCAAGGTCCGATCAACATCCATCACTTTGCTCACCACTCGCGTGCGTCCTGCGCCGAAGCGATGGGGCAGGCCTTGCTCCTGGCCATTGTCGAGGTGTTACAGGCGCCGGATTGCCAGCTGGGTCTGCCTGGTCCGCAAGCTCGCGTTCTATCCCTCGAGGCGGTGACGCTGCCGCCGGCGACGGTACCAGGTGGCGCAGCCATCCAGGTTTGGTACCGTCAGCGCGCGCTGCAGCTGCTGGTGGAGTGGGATCTCGCCGCCGGCGCCGCCACTCGCGCGCAGTGGCAGGCGCAGCGGGTACCTGCGATCGCGCTCAACTTGACGGCCTTCGTCCGCGAAATCCAGCATCGGCAACAGAAGCAGATCCGCAAGGGCGATGTCCAACAGTGGCTGCGGGCTGAAGCTTACAAGAGCTGGATCTACCGCACGCCGCGGCCGGCGCCGCCGGCGCCCTCCTCCCGGGTAGAGCCCCAGGTGATCTCCAGGCCCGCGCCAGTTCCATTCGCTCCGCTCAGGCTGGCCAGGCCGGAGGTGATCGTGCCGCGGCCGCGCAACCAAACCCCTCCGAGTCAGGAAGAAATTCGGGCCGCACTGATGGCCCAGCTGGAGCAGCTTGCGCCGTTGGCACCCGTCAACGTTGAGCTTTTTGTCTTCAGGATAGAAACGGCGATCCGCCTGGGCGTGCTGGCGGATGCCGGCCGGCGATACCTGTTCAAGAAAAACTTGATGCCAGCGGATGATCTATGGGTGGGGCAGGTTTTAAAGCGGCTGGGCTATGGCGTAGAGTGAGAGGAGCCATGAAACGAGTGGAAAGGCTTACCTGATTTTCCGATTTTGTTAGCAATGGGATTCGAGTCCGCACTTAACCGCCCTTACGATGTCGGCTGGAGAGGCTGCGATGGATTCCTCCTCCGAATCGTCATCAAGCACGTATCAGCTCCTGGACATGAATTCGCAGAGCGACTTGCGGGTCTTGAACACATCGACGCTGTAGTCTTCATAAACTGCCGTGTAAATCATTATCCGTTTCAAGCACCGGGGCCCGTCAGTCGGCTGATTGGTGGGGGCTTTTTCAATGCACGTTAGACGGCCTGCTAGTCCTGGTTCATTTATATTTATTATATTTCAAACCGCAATTGGGACATGTAAATTCCTCGATGCCAAATGACATTCTATAAACATACCCACACCGACAGCGAACCACTTCTGAAAAAAAAGACATGCCTGCAATCGCTATTATTACGCCTAAAAATACGATGCCGACTACAACAATTAAAGAGATATTCATAAATTTTCCAATGGTCTGGATGCTTACGATCCGTCTTTACGTGTCCACATCTTTGACATGGAAGCAACAAACAATCCCAAAGCAACACCGGCTGCTACATATGGCATCGGCAATCCACCGAAGCTGGATTGAGAAACGGCCTCCATAAGACTCACAAACTGACGTGAATTATCAGGCGTACTATTCAGCCATGTTATGCAAGCCAAGCCACCTGTACCGACTGCGGCCATCAGGACAGGCAAATAGAATACCTCTCTGAGTCCTGTAAAAATTTTCCCAAGCACGACACCTACAACGATGTATGGGAAAAAAATACAATCAACAGTACAGTTATTAATTCAAATAGCATGATGGTTTCCTTTTCGAGGTCTATGCTTGGGCTGGAGAGTAAGCCGACCAGCAGAGTTGGCGGCAAAGGACATTGCCGCTGTAATCCAACTCATACAGATAGCCATCGCCACTTCGGGCATTGATGTAGCGGGCAACAGCTTGTTCCTGCTGTTGCTGTGTCAAATCTACAAAAGGTAATTTATCGGCCATCATCAGCTTGTTTTCAGGGTGACAGGGCTGCGGAGGCAACAGATTGGCAAAGCGCTCATCGCGGGCGAATTCGGCACCACTCTTGCACGGGATGAATTCGCTGGGCTTGCCCGGTTTCTTCAGCCAACGAACAGCAACGCCTTGGAGTCCGCCGTCGTACTCCTGGTGGTCGTCAAGCATCACAGCCTTGATCTCCACCGAGGGTGTTGTCTCAAACCCCTGGTAGATTAGCTTCATTCCCTTTTGCAGATCCATACGCAGCTCCTGTGTATTGGTGCCGGCGGTGCCGGCAGGGCATTTCCGTTCTGGCCGCCTTGGTAGGGGCGGTAGGGTTTGACAACCTGCCGACCATCCATACTCTCTCAAGGTTTACCGGGTCTTGCTCGCGCTCACCGCCGTTGTCGGAGTATCTGGCTATCGGGTTCCTGTCCTACTACCCCTACCGGGGCGGCCTGTTTTCCGGTATCTATGAAACCATCCGGAATTTCCGGATAGTTCGTGCTGAATAATTTTCCTATGCTTTCGTGTTCGCGGCGAAAGCGGCCCGGATCTGGCTCATCTTTTCTTCGCAGGCCAGTTCCAATTCCTCATCGCAAACTGCCATCGCAAATCCCTGGATTGCCATGAGCAAGACATGCTGCTGGTGAGCTTGTTGTGCCCGCTCGATGCCAAGGAGCTTCAGGGCTTCATCCAGTCTTTCCATGAATTTTTCCGGGGTCTTACTGGCCGCGGGCTACGCGGGCCTGGTTAACGATTTTGACCAGCTTTGGCCGGTAGTATTCATTGCCCGGCATGCCGCCCGGCTCGAACGCTTTTTCAGCATATTCGGCCTGGAATGAAATCAATTCATCAGCTAGTGCTCGAAGCTGCTCAAGCTCTGACGTGACAAGTGACGCGCCTTCTACAACAGCCTGCCGGCGTATCGCCGTTGCGCGCTCGCTCTTATCTTCTATGTGCAGGCTGGCATCTACTGCGCGATCCAGAGCGGCAGTGATTTGCTCATCAGTTAGCTTCATCCCTAAACCTTTCTTTCGGCTTCCAGCCGGCAGTGGGCGGCCAACTGGCTGCAATGTTTCGCATGCGAAACTCTGTTGAGTCTGCTCGTTGCTGCCGAGACGCGCCCGGCAGCGGCAGCAGGCTTTCTCATTGGTTTAATTCTTTGCGGCCAGTTCAGTGATTAACAGCAATACAACTTCCTTTTGACTTGCGGAAAGGTTTCGAAACATACGTACCAAAGTAACCTCTTGCTCACTCTCGCAAATCCCCTGCCCGAGATGATGACCCGTCAAAACATATAGTAAGTCCACGTTGATGGAACCCAAGGCGGATAATTGAGTGGCCGTAGGTGACGAAACTCCCTTTTCCCAATCTACGAGCGTTCGCCGCTTTGCGCCTGAAACCTCGGCAAATGTCTCTTGCGTCATTCCCAACCGCTTACGCTCATCACGCAAACGCGCGGCTATAGTGCTAAGAGACACATCCATTTGTTGGGATTCCATATTTTCCGTTACGCGGCTCTGGCGTCCAACTCTGCGCAGAGGGCGGGGATAGCCTTTTCATAGAGCGACCAGTTCTGCTCAAGCATCGTTGCGCACTCCTCGAAACGAGCCGCCCAATGCTCATTCCCAATGAGGCGCAGTGCGATTGTGGCTGCCGCTAGAAACCCAACCATGACATTCACGGTCGAGAGGTCAAGCCGCTCGCAATCAACGGTCTTGTTGTAGCCATCAGCCAGCGCCTGGCGATAAGCATCCAGCAGGGAGGGGGTTCTGCTGTTTACCGGGATTTTGGTAACATTGTTCATGAAATTTTTCCGGCCTATTCGCCTGATGCTTTGAACACCGCAGCATCAGCCATGAAATCTGCAACTTGATGTGCAAAACGTTCGCGTGCCTTTTCATTGGCAAGATGTGGGGCTACAGCGCCCTCACCTTGCGCGACGTGCGCGGCAGAAACTGTAAGTTCGGTTTCGCCAACGTGGAGCGAAACGGCCATGCCGAACTCACGCATATCTGTAGGCGACACCCAGCAAGCTAGACCGATAGATCGCAGCTTTTCAGCCGCATCATCTAGGATTTTTATGGCTTGCTGGTTTTGCAGAATATTCATAATTATTTTCCGCTATTCGATTTGCTGCGGTTGTCGCAGCAGGTGCATGGCTTCAATTGCCGTCACGATGCACAGAAACACACCTCCTGCGGCAAACTCCATCATGCCGATGTACAAGTGCTTATCTGCACCGATCATTGCCATAACTAAGCACCACGCGGCAAGTAAGCCCTGGACAATTAGCCTGAAACGTTTCAATGTTCTCATTGCTGCCTCCTTCGAGCCGGCGGCGGCCGGCGTGTATTTTCCGTGGGGTTAGTGGGCCTCCTTGGAGGCGTCTGACTTCACCCAGGTCGAAAGCCGAGCAAGCAGGCCGAGCATAAAAATGGGCACTAGGGCAATCAATAGATTGATCGTCAATCCGATAACTGCCCTCAACAGCAGTGATGGCCCGCGGATTACCCAGGGGAGTTCGGTTGTCGATGGGAAAATCCCTCCAGTGAAGAACTCATTCGCAAGGTACGCTCCGGGCCAGTGCCACGGCCATGCATACCAGGCAGATGATTGGTAGGTCAGCAAGGACCGTTCAAACCACATGATGGCCTCATACCCTCCCCAGCCGAAGCCGAGGAGACAGAGGGCGAGCAAGAAAAAAGGCATAGTCATTTTCTGTTTAATTCAGCAATGCCTGATGGCCCATATAAGTTAGAGACCAAGTTGCCCTGCCTGGCCGGTAGTCGTCTCTACGGAGCAGGCCGGCCCGTTCCAGTTCAGTGCAGGTTGACTCTTGTGCTTTGATTGCTTCCAAGTTAATGGCATCAATTCCACCATAGCGCTTCGCCTCTATCAGAATGGCACGCTGGGCTTGTTCGAGTTTCATGGCAACTTTCCGAGCTGGATCAGCTTTGCTCAACAACAACGACTTCTTCGATATTGATCGCTGCCCCCAGCGTCTGACGCATCCAACTTTTGGCGGCATCATAGGCTTGCGTGTGATTGGTGCCGTGGAAATTTTTGGCATCCACATTGAGGCTTAGATTGCCTCTCTGCCCGTCTCCTGATTTTGTGTAGAAGACTGCCGTGGAAACAAAGAAATTAGGCGTTTGCTCGCTTACAACGATCAAGAACTTGCCTTGCGGGTGATCAACATTGAACTTGCGTGTTGCCATTGGTTGTTTTCCTAGTTGGCCTTCTGATTGCTGCCGGCAGTACCGGCAGCAATCAGAAGGCGTTTCCGATGGTTATTTGGCAGCGCGTTCTTTGGCACGACGCATAACAACTTCCCCCCAACCGGGCCATTTCATGCAATCAATTGCCCCGCCATGTTCGGGGTCTCCAGTCTGCTCGGACACCCATTGATTGAATGCTTCGCACTCGGCCTGCGTCATGCCATCCATGACAGATTTCGGCTCATTAGACTGGCCAACCAGAAGCGTTAGCCAAGACTGGACTTCGGCTTGCTGACCTGCGGGCAGGTCACTCATTTTCTGCTCGACAGGCACAGGCTGAACGCTAAATTTTCTTGTACGGTCTTCCATCTTGAGTCTCCTTTTCCGTTACTTGGCTGACCGGAGGTTCACAACGATCTTTTGCACTTCTTTGCTGTTCGGAGAAGATGCGTAAACCCAAGTAGTTGAGTTGACCCCTGGTGTCATTGCCTTTACCAGCATCACATTCTCTATTGACTCCGAATGATTGAAAAACCAGTTCAAACTGTCCGAGCTGGCTGCCATTTGGAATTTCCATCCTGCGGGGATGCAGACATCAGCAAGCTGGCCAGCCTTGAGAGTAATTGTGCCGATCTGTTCCTGGCCCTCAACAAAGCGATACGAACATTTACCGTTGTACACGAGAGGCTGAGCGGACCCGTCCGGATTGGTCTTGAAGACAACCTGTTGCCACTTGTGATCGACACAGATCAAAGGCTTCGCAACCTTCATGCTGCTCAGCGTGCCTTCATCTTGGCATGCTGCATGTAGCTTGGCGTCTTTGTACTCAGGCGCGGGATTGGCCACAGGACCAGCGCTCGCTCCTGTGCAACCCAAGGCCAGAAATGCAACGGCGGCGATAAGTTCATTTCTCATTCATTTCATCCTGTTTGAGCATCGGCTGCCGGCCGGCGCGGGCGCCACCTAGGCGCGGTGTTTTCCGTGATTGTTATTCGGTGTCGGCCAGTTTGACGATACGGAACGCCGCACGACGCTCCTGGGCGATTTCATCAGACGTTGGCCGAGCGGCAGCGACCTTACCTTGCAGATCGCCGTAACGATCCACAATGAGGTAGCCGCATCCTGCTAGCTCCCGGCACGCCGCCGCCAGCTCACGATCAGCCACACCCACGGCCGGCAGGTAGTAGTGCGCTGCCAGGCCGTTCTGCGCGAGCACGTCCAGCGCCTTGTCACGTTCGATGTCCGAGTACAGGCCACGCATTACACCGACAGCGTGAGGGCCGACGATCCAGGCACGAGCGGCAGAGAACAGGGCTTTTAGGGTCATGACCAATTTCCGATCAGCTACGCCAGTCGTTGAGTACGTTCGAATTTATGAATGAAGCACTCGCCGTTATGTGCGCAAAGCCATACACCATTGTCGAAATAATTGATGACGACATGGATTTCCGGATTAACGCCATCAGCATCGGGAATCCAATCTTCATCGTTGCGAACCATGTGGGCAATCTGTTCTGCTAATCTGTCGCTTATGGTGTGTTGCATAGTAATTTTCCGTCATGTCAGTAGGAAGGCGCTGCAGGCCGGATGATTGTTACGCAGCCCTTCGGGGGAATAGCCTCACCTGGCACACATTCCGGCGTGGACTCCCGATGAGACACCCAGATTTGCAGGGAGATACCGATAGCCGTGATTGCCACAATGACTACCGTTATCACAAGCACCCCCACCAACTGAGGATGATCTTTCAGCTTCACAGTTTGCCCTTTCCTGCCGACCGTAACCGGCGCTCTTCCGTGATTAGATGGTGACACTGGCGGTCAGCACTTTTTGCCAACGCAAAACGTGTTTTGCGAACCGCTCGTACCGCTCAGTGCGAGCTTTATACTCGGCCATGCCAACGATCATCCATGTTGCCATCGAGAGCGGAAACAGCTTTCGGTATGCGACATGGTTTCGTTGAACCGCTTTGCGGTAGATTGCGTGAATTCGTGCGTTCATGGCTCTTTTCCGTGGTTTTCTAAAAAGCCAACTCTTTGCGAATCAGCGCATGTTTTTCATTCTCAAGAACCCGGATACGCTCGCGCAATTGAACCACCTCTTTATCCAGCCTACTTGCGCGATTCCCGGCTTCTCGAAGCATGCCCTGAAACTTCTGAGGATCACCTACGCGAGCGAGCGCGAGCGCCAGTAGCGATATTTCGGCCTGCACGTTGAACTGCTCATGCCGCCACTGGTTATCCAGCTCTTCTGGCCGGCAATTCGACGCAAAAACATGCCCACAACGAACCTTGATGTGGCCACGTTCAGTAACCTCGATCAGCCCCCAGCGAGGTGGCAAGTCAGCCTCCGAAATGAGGTCAACCGGGGCCATGTAGTAACGATATGCCCCCATCCCCAATTCAGGAGCCTGGCGATGTGGCTTGCCGGCGTCGGCAAGGAAGTCCGCACGGCTGACCTTCACTTCCACGACCGTAGCCCCACAGCCACCATGCCGGTACGGCCGCCAACCAATCGCATCCGGTATTTCGTTGTTGATCGCGTTTTGCGTTTCAGAGACCGCTACTACGCAGCCGGGGCCTTTCCGGCTAGAAGGCCGCTGCAGCCATTCAACGGCCAGCTTGCAAAGGTTCTGGTGGGTAAGGTCCATTGCGCAGTCTTTTCCGATGGCTAGTGAGGCTTCGAGCCGGTCAGCTCGGTGTAAATGCTTTCCCACTCGATCCGCTCGACGTTTTTTTCGTTGCGCTGGCCTTCCCAATCTTCCACCACCCGACCGTCGTCTATCAGCTCAACCCGATCACGCGCAGCATGCCACGCGCCATGTGCGTAGTCCGCCAAGCGCTGCAAATCCGCGTCCGGCAGATGCTGGCCATCCTGATGCCGGCGGTACAGCTCGGACAAATCGTCGTAGTTGGGGAACATGCGAGGCTCCTGTTTTTAGAGGGGGTGGCCAGTTTCAGACAATTCGCCGGTATCAACAAAGTGTTGCAGAATCGGTAGCAGTTGTGCGACTTGTTCACGGGTGAGGTGCATTCCCGTCGTCAGCAGAACGGCATCGGGTAGCGGGTACGGCACCCAACCCGTAGTCTCGGTAGTTTCCACTCCGTGTGCCGCCGCGTTGCACGCCATGATCTTGGGTTCGGCGTCATCAACGCCAAGCCACAAGGCGTCTTCGGTGACCAGACTGCTTTTCTGAAGGCGGCATGGTGCGTCGTTGCGATCACGGAAGGCTATCGACGCGAAACCATGTTGCGTTTTGGTGTGATTCATAATTTTTCGTCCTATTTGTTTTTCATGGCGTTTATCAGCATTTCGGCTGACTGCCAATCGCGGAGGAACTGAACAAAATTCCTAGGGTAGATACTGTGGTTCTGCTCGCCGCTAGGACTGATGGCGTGCCGAAACAGCGTTGTTGCCGCCTCCGCAATCTCGTTTTCCTCAGCCATCCCAAGCGCCAAAACTTCACTTTGCTTGCGGCCTATTAATGTGAGTACAGCGCAAAATGGATCGGTTTCTGCTTCGCCCCGGTCGATGTGATCTGCAACCTTCCGCAACCACTCCACTATACGGCGGCGCTCCCTCATCTGTGCAATGGTTGCTTTTCTGTCAAGCAGCCGGGTTACGTCAGCCATTTTCTTTTCCGTGGTGCTTATTCAATGAGGCTTAGCTGAGGGCTGACGCCGGTCGGAAGGACCGAGTTGAATCCATCGGCAACCGCGTTCAGCGCATCAATCCAGTGGCGCTCTCGATCTGTGATGTATGCGGCTTTGCTTTTACAATCGTCCGGCACCGAAACAACCTCAAGCACCGAAAATTCCCAATCCGTGATCGGTGTCGCTCTCAAGGTTTCATGAAACTTGCTTTCACTCGGGTAGGTGAGATGCTCCCACCAACGCAATGTGAACGGCCGGATGGACTGGCCCACATAAACCCGGCCAGTTGATTTCTGCCGGACCTGATAGATTACCGGCGGCAGCTTACCTTCGTGCGCAAGGCGAAACTCTTGAACCTCCCGAAACCTTCCTTCCTTGGAACAGCGGTCAGAACAGTATTCCAACCCCTGATGGTCCGAGTGTGGGTCGTTGTACTTATCTATAGGGATGAAGATGGTGCCGCACTCCTTGCACACGGTCTTGCGGAACCGGCGCAGGAGGTAATCGTTGTCAGGTTCAACTTCTTTGAAGTGCAGCAGGTAGGCATGCTGCTCGATGTCCTTCTTCAACACCCGGACCGGGAATTGCCGGCTGTACTCTTCCTCAATCTGGGCCTTCGCTTGTTTCCTGTCCGGAGCAGTCACAAGACCACTAAAGATGGGTGGCCAAGCCCAGCCGGGCACCTCACCATACGCTGAGAGTTCCCGCCCCTTGATTTGGTAGTAAAAGTCAGGCATGGCTTCTTCCGTTCAAAGCTGGCTCAACCAGCGATATGGTTCATTATTGCAGAACCATACAGCAGATGCAAATGGTATTTGCTGTTTAATTCAGCAAAATTACTCACTTTTGCTGGAAGAACCAACGGCCAAGATCAAATCCTTGGCGGACTGCTCCGCCAGCATGCCGAGCATGATGTAGCGGTACTGCGTGTCAACCCGATCTGCCTTGCACCTGGCCGCTATCGTGCCGCGATCACAGCCCAGGATCTCGGCCATCTTGGTTTGGCTCAGGCCCAGGCGCTTCATGCCGGCCTCAAATTCTTGCCCTGTCATGCTTTTCCTCGTGACAAAGGCCGCTCCGGGCGGCCTGGTGAAAGGTCTTGCTGATACCGGCGCGACCACCGGCATGGGCAAGGCTTTTCCGAGTTATTCCTGCGCCGTCAAAATGTCCGCTTTCTTCTGGCATTCAACGCATCGCCGCTCGTGCGGCAGCTCAAGGAAAGCCGCCAGCTGCACGATCACCACGCGCCGGCTGGGCCTGGATGAATAGCGACACCTCGAACGGCTTCCGCTTTCGTTTGCCAGGTGAATACGCTTAGGCTCCATGACACAAATTTCCGAGGGGACTACCTGGTATCAGCTCAAGAAGGGAGCCAAGTAAGGAAGTGTTTGGGCCGCAACGATGCCGCCTGCCGCATTCTCCAAAACCGATTTAATGCTGTTTGCTGTGGCTTTGATTACGTGCCACTTTGGCTTGGGCGATACCGCCTGAGCCTGCAAAGTCGCCAGTTCGGACCGCAGTTCATCGCCAGGCTCACCAGCGACCTCGCCTCGATCAAGGGTCCCATGCAAAACATCGATCAAGGCTTTGAGGGCATCCAGGTCGGCCGTCTTGGTTTGCATCTGATTGGAGCTATTCGATCCAATCTGAATTTGCGACCCAGTCACGTCGCCAAAGTGGTAGTGCTGCTGAACCATTTGCTTCTCCTGGGGAGTGAAAGTCATCCCTTCACCGAGTACGCCACGCTCTTCGAGATCCAACGCCCATTCCAAGATGCGACTGCGAACCTTCTCAACAATGCCGTGAATTTGGACTGTGGAGAGACTAATTGCCGGACGCATAGGCACCTCCATGCCCTGCATCAGACGGTGCTCCAGGTCAGCGGAAAAAAAGGAAAACAACCCCTGTTTGCTTTGGGACAATTGAACCAGCTCAGGAACAGATTGGCGAACCCTAGTCAACGTCAGGTGCTCTGCTGACTCAGCGGTTGGCATCATTAATGGGATAGGGCCGTTGATGGGGTTGAGGGCTTTCAACTGACCACGCAACAGCCGGTAGTCGGGGATGTCTTTTCCCTTGTTGTAGCCATTTAACTCGCCGTCGATCCAATCAACAAGGTCGGGCACGGCTAGCCGGCGAGCGACCACCAGCGCCTTGAGCAATAGGTCGGCTGTAGAAACGGCTGGATCGGTGGCCATATTGACCAGCTCAGGAACGATGGCTGCCATAAGTCCTTCCTTAAAGTTGTTATTAAACGGAACACCAAAGCTAACCAGCCACGGGCGCTAAGCGCAATTTTCCGTTACGACTTCGGGGTGTATGTGTAGACGACAACACGGGTGCCATTCCGCACTTCTTCAACCCTGGTTGCAGCGCCGGCCGCCACCATTTTTTCCAGCCGGGCGCGCGCGCTGCTGGAACCGACTTTGTGTCTGGTTGCGTGTTCTTGAGCCGTTTCCTGAACTGCCGGCTTTCGCATGGCGTTTCTCCGGGGATCAGCGGCCGTTACGGCGCTGACGGTGGCTGATACGTTGAAGGGCTTGCACCTGCAGCGCATGGCGCTCAGCAGCGGTACTGTCACCGGCTCGGCGCGGGTTCGTTTTACCGTTCATCCTGGAACTCCTTTTCCGAGTTATTTAGCAACGCCCTACGCAAGAGTTTCCAATGCAAAATCTCGCCGATCTACGCTGGCGGTACGAAACCTGGCCAGTAGCAGCGCCTCGGTGCTAGTCAGAAAAACTGGAGTACGATGGCCAGTCAGCAGATAGGCAATATCAAAGCCCAGCTCACTGCAAGCAATCAGAATCGACAGACCCGGAACAGCGCCCATTTCGTAGCGGTGCCACATGTTCCGGCTCAAACCCAAGCTGGCAGTCATGTCTTTGACTTTGATGCCCAATCGCCTGCGCTCCTCACGCAAGCGCGGCCCCAGCTGCTGGCCAATATTTTCGGTTGTCACCGTTGTGGTTTCTTTCTTTTCCGCTATTCGGTCATGAACATGGGTTCTGCCGATGCAAGGGCGTTCTCCAGCGCGCCGAGGAACGAACTCACTTTTTCTGCTGCTGATTGTCCATAAAGGCCAGTTTCGCGGCCTCTTTATCAGTAAGTTGTCGCACCTCGGCAGGGACAGTGGGCAGGTTAGCGATCAACGCACCTTTCCAGCGAGCCAAGCCACAGACAACCTCGTACATATCACCAACCGGCCTCACGATTAGAGGCTTTTTGACCCCATTTTTCTTGATGTCATCAGCGATTGCTCGGGTGTATTTATTAGTATGAGTATCCCCCCGCAACGGTTCGTAATACTTCAGCAGCGAGAGCTTGATCTGAACAATTTTTGGCACGAGTCATTTCTCCTGTCCGACTACCGGCCGGATACGGGCGCCACCTGGGCGCGGTGTTTTCCATGGTCTTACAGGTGTAGCCGGCGCGCATAAGTAACATCGATGGCTTGCTGGATTTGAGCAAGATGGCTATTCATTTTCTGCGTTGTGCTTTCGACTGTATCGTCTTCAAGGATGAAGGCCCAAGAGGTAGACAGTGCATTTTTGCCTTCAGACCAGTATTCGGCCGACAGGTGGAACCGCACACGTTTGCCATAGTGAAGCATGTCATAACCCCACTCGCGGGAAACGTAAACGACGGCGGGGCGCTGTCCAGCAGCGGTAGCGAAGAATTTGGATGAATTTCCCGTAATACGATCTATTTCCCAGCCGCTCTCGGACAACACTTTATCGATGGTGGACTTCATTTAATATCCAATACAGGTATGTCGTCATTGCCGACTTTATACGCTTATTTTAGTCGCTATGACTGACTTTTGCAATGGAGTTTGTCGCTTAACCAGACATTTTTGCGCGGCTGTTGTCGTATTTGGATACAAGCGCCGATACAGATACTGCAGCTCGGCTGGCGATTAGCCCGGCCAAGGCAAAGACCCAATATGGCTCTACCTCGTCCTTGGTATATCGCTCTGCAATTGTGGTTCGATGTACTCCCATTGCTCTTGCAAACCCGCTTTGCGAGTACCCGGCAGCCTTAACCGCCGCTTCAAACTCTTGCCCTGTCATCAGATCACCTTGGCCACGATAGCCCCTAAGTTCATCGGATTACATTCCACCAGCTTGCGAACGGCCTTGATGCTGGTATGCCCCAGCAGCTCCTGGATGTGCTTCAGATCGCCCCCTCCCGCCTCGCCCCGCTGATGTCGACGATATAGCTTCGTAGCGAACGTGCGCCGGCCACTGGTCGCGCTAGCGCCCTCGATGCCGGCCTGGGAAAACAGTTTGCGGTATAGACTCGTCAGCACGTCGCAGGCATAGGATGGCTTGCCGTTCACTATGCGCTTAGTCATGGCCATACTGCGGCCATCTTCAGTCACGAAAAGGGCGCTTTCAGGTTGTAAGCCCCGGTAGGCATCGCCTGACATCGTGCCCAGCCCGTTGCTGCGCCTGAATTCAAGGTAGGTGTCGAGGCTCGCTAATAGCTTCTTGCTCACCCAAAACAGGGGACGCTCACGTCGATTGTAGGCGATGTTCTCGCGCACCTTCCAATCCCGCTTAACACTCCCGTCCTGGTTCAAATAATCGGCCACGATCAGCAAGCTAATTTCTGTTGGTGCCAGCGCCGTGCCAAACAGGACATGCAGCAGTGCTACATCTCGCTCTCTGTTTCGCCCAGTGATGCTGGCGACCGTGACGGCATGCTTGAACTGGTGATCCTCGACAATAATCGCTTTTGCCATAGTCTGAATTTGCTATATTTTGGAACTATTCAGATACGGTAGCACGAAAGGAAAGCCGGAACCAGCCATGCAGGCCGCGCACCGGCTCGTGCCCTCGGAAAACACCTTAGGTAGCCAAGCCCAATGAAAGGTTGCCACGTATGACTATCTGCCTGTCCGGCAGTGAAAACCAGCGTCGTCTTACGAGGCTTCTATTTACTAAGCTGCCTGTCCGGCAGTGAATGAAATGCAAAATCAAGCTCTACTATTGCTAAGCTGCCTCCCGGCAGCGTCTAGCAATCTATCCCTGTTTCGCGGCTTATGCAACACGGTACACATGCGATCAACATCACGCTTGATCAGTTGATGCATAAACACCTAGATTGAGCATAGCTCTTGGTTCGCAATGGGAAACCTCCAGTTGCTGTGCAACAATTCAACAGAGTTACTTGTAGAGGCCGACTGCAGTGCACCTTGACGACGATCATCTCAACCATGGTCACGATGATACCGATTGTGGCCAACTCGCCGACTACCATGGCATTCCCATTGCCTTACAAGCAACGCTGGAAGCCGCAAATGCCTACTTGGGCGCCACACTGGCCGACGGTACACGACGCGCCTATCGTAGTGATTTCAGGATTTTTACAGACTGGTGCTCAGCCTATTCATTGGCGAGCACCCCTGCGACGCCTGATAGCATCGCTCTGTTCTTGGCTCACCAGGCCCAATCCGGACTCGCCACGGTGACGCTGAATCGTCGCCTCGCTGCTATCCGCTACGCGCACCGACTGCAGAGCCTACCCTCACCGACCGAGCATGCGCTGGTGCGGGATACCCTGGCCGGCATCCTACGCAGACACGGTCAGCTGCCAAAGAACCAGAAGGAGCCGCTGTCCGACCTAGAGATTGCGCTGCTGCTGCGCGCGTGCCCGGACACCCTTGGTGGGTTGCGTGATCGTGCGCTGATCGCAGTCGGGTTCGCCGGTGCTTTTCGTGCTGGCGAGTTGGCCGCTCTCACACTTGAGCGGTTGACGTTCCAAGCGGATGGCCACCTGGTTGCGTTGTTACCGAAGTCGAAAAATGACCAGCATGGGCGTGGTTTCGAAAAGCCAATCTACAACGGCTCCCGTTTGACGCCGGTCAGTCACCTACAGGCCTGGCTCAACGCCTCTGGTATTAAAGAGGGACCAATTTACCGCGTGGTGCATCGCTCCGGTGCGTTGCAGCCGGCCGCGTTGTCGGCAGACTGGATCTGCCGTCGAGTGCAACAGTTAGCCAAGACGGTGTTGGGAAAAGATAAAGGGGCTATCGGCGGGCACAGCCTGCGCAGCGGCTTCATCACCACCGCGGCCGAGTACGGCGAGGATGTGGCGCGCATTATGGAAGTCACTGGGCAGAAAGATCCTAGGACAGTGCTCCGCTACATCCGCCGTGCCAATCGGTTCAAGGGGCATGCTGGGCGAGGATTTTTATAGCTGCAGGCGCTTGTTGCGCTCATGCCTCCGCCTACTGTTAGGCCCCGGAGGGTATAAAACCGGTTTATTTGGGACGATGTCAGTATCCCTATGGGCCGTGGATATGTGGGCAACCCTGCATCCAGAGCATGGATAAGTAGGTGGATAATCCGTGGACGAGGGACGGCTCGTTCCTCTCCTCTCGCCCACCAGTTACCCACCTACTTATCCACCCTCTGAAACCCGCGCAGGGTTGTCCACATACCCACCGCGTCGATGTACAGCGTGGCCTTCGGCATTCTCGATCATCAAATTTAATTTTTTTTGACGTCAAAAGCGGCACGCCGGCCTGGCTCTAGCAATGGAAGAACAGAGTGGATGACGGCGAGGAATTCTCGCATGCGAGAATTTTAACGCATACCTGTGACGCGAATGTCAGTGTGGGTACATGTCAATATATGGAGAGGGGAAGAGTTCCTCTTCCCCGCGCTATCTGCGCTCCCCTTCTCCGCCCTACGCGGGCCGCGTAACCGTTCCGTGGCGCCGGGAGGAATGGGCTCCGCCCATTATTTTGAATGCCCTGCGGGCGGCCGGTCTGCAGTTAGGGAGGGGAGTGGTTTCGCGAAAATGGGGAGGGGTGCCCATGACCCAGCAAGATCATGGGCGGGAGAACTCGTAGGACTCTGTGCAAGAGATTTTAGAGCTTCCAAGGTCGATTCTACGTAGGCTGAACCGCAATTGCAAACAAATACCTTGCGGCTTTTATGTCAAAACATGTTTGACTATAGTTGACTTGGCGGGTTTATGAGGGGATAATATTTTCACCCTCTGTAATTTAGAGGATGCGCTGGGTTCTCAACGGTGTCAGCAAACGCCATGAATCCAATCAATAAATCTCTGTGCAGGAGTATTGTCATGCATGTTAAACACCAATCCAACAGTTCTTTGATCTTTCTCGCAGTTGAGCGATTTGGCAAGCTCGTCAAATGGGGGTCTCGCCTCACCTTTGTTGAGTTTGGTAAGCGCATCCAGAAATTCGCGAAGGACGAGCATAGTCAGCAACTCGCAGAATTGATCGGCAAGACCGACGGTCAAATTTGGCGTGGTTTATCGGGAATCCAGCTGAGCTGGAAAGGATTGTAAATTTAACGGGGCGGGTCTTCCGCCCCATTTGGAGAGCCTAATGGCGAAAAATATCCAGCGTCTCACTCCTGAGGAGTTCGAGGCCTTGATGCCTAGCTTGAAGCGTCTATCGCTTGGAACCATAGAGGTGGCGCGTGCTGTATTGGTAGAAGGGAAATCCCAGGCAGAGGTAGCGCGGGAAACTGGGAAGTCAAAGCAGCTGGTCAGTGCAAATTGCAAGATAGTGTTGGATTATATTGAAGATGTGCCGCGCGGTTGGGTAAAGGAAGAAGTGTGCTTGCCAAAGGATGTGATGGAAGAAGTCCGGCAGATCGAACGCTGTGAGCGGGCCAAGCTCTCTGGGTAGTGCAAGGAGTGGTCCATTAATTATTGGGTAGGGGAACGAGCCTATAAACAAGGTGCTGAGGTTCACTCACAGTAATCGTTCTCTACTAAATAAAAAAGATATGCGCATTCATGCGCTTTTTTTTTGTCCAAATCACGTTGCATTTTAGTCAAATATTATTTGACTGGATTTGACTTTCGGGCAAATAAAGAGAATAATGAATCATAGCCTGAATTAAGGCGGATTCGATTAAATCACCTGGCAGCAACCGGGCGTTAATTAAATAACTCTGTGCAGGAGTCCATCATGGAATTGAGTCTCTCTGGTGAATTGACCATCGCGAAACCTGCTGTTTTTTCCGATGTTATAAAGTCCGGTGGTAGTAAGTCGTATATGTACATTGATGTCGTATATGAGGGTAATTTATCCGACAAAAAGGTTAAAGGCCTTGGTCTGGTGGTTTGTGGCAATGAGGTGGTCAAGATCCGTGAGTTTCTGGGCTTGCATTCTGAAGGTCAGCTCCTCCTCACTGGCCAGATCTGCACTCGATATACGGGCTACGGAAAAAAAGAACGTATCCGCCCGGGTATTGAAGTCGGCACGATGGGGGTAACGCATCTGTCTGGCGGCAAGATGCTGATGGTGGACGTCGAGTTTGTGATGTTCCGCAGCTAAGCCTAAACCGGAGAGAGCCATGTTCTTCACCTTACCTAGTCCAGCGCTGCAGGCCTGGATCATTGTTCGCCGGCATGCATGTGGCGAAGTGTCTGGCATTGTTTACGCCGTAGACAAGCCCTCCCAGGAGCAAGCTGCTACAGCGGTTGCCGCCGGCGTCTCACCACAGTGTGGCGATATTATTGAAATTCTGGGCCCGCATGCCCTCCCCTCTGCCGACGTTTGGGTCTCGTGCCGCTATGGCCGCGTGGACAGCGTCACTACCGCCCTACCTGGACAGATACTGGTCACGGAGGAGGATCTCGACCTGATGGAGGATGATGATTGCTGCAGGGAGATCGACGGCGCAGATCGTTTTGTCTATGCCGCAGGTCTGCAGGAGGTGAATCCAGGCCGTATCCAGCATGCGTTTCTTGCCGCGGCGCGATGAGGACCTTCCCTACTCCGTCTTCCTGGCAGCAAACAGGAATGACGGTACATCTGTGCAGGAGTAATCATGACGACATTTACACAATCCCAATTGGGTGCTGGCCAGCAGTCTATCGCGAGGTTTCATGCCGCCATTGTCAATGCCGATCGAGGTGAGTCGATTCGCGAGCGGCTTCGTTACCTGGAGCTGTTGGCCGAGATTTGTGGCCAGGCTTTGATCGGCAGCGAGCCTGGTAAGAGCCCCAGAATCGAGCAGTACGAAACGGCTATCGCCGCGAAAGACGGGGATGAGCCGGTCTGGGGGCTGCGCGGCCGATTTGTGGTCGTGATTGAGGGCGTTCCTGTTCTAGTCAATAGCAGTGGGCTTGGATCGACGTGGAGTGCATTCACATTCCAGTTCCACGCTATTAGCACCAAAGTACCGTTCCTGGCGCCGCTTGGCTACCGCTCCCACCACGGCTCGCAGCAATTTGCCAAAACTACGAGAGAGGCGGCCATAGATGTACTTCAGTCACTCGCCAAAACCGAACTAAAGCCAATGATCGTGCTCCCCGAGCGGACCCAGCTACATATCGAAACTCTAGCCAAACTGCCATTCGTGCAAGGGGCCCTGGCTGGCCTCACCGACCCTACGGCGCCGATGCTGCAGCAAAACCTGTTTTGAGGAAGAAGGATCATGGCTCTCAACGTGAATATGTGGCGTTATAGCGTGCGCTGGGGACTTCGACATCAGCCATGCCCAGGAGATGAAGAACTAGGCAGCCAGGACGTTCCCGCGGGCGAGCAGTGCCCGGCGCCACTCCGTGCCTTGTGGCGGCCGGGCAGCGGCTATGCAATCTGCCTGGACTTCTTCCAGGGTGAAATCAAGCGCTGGCCACCAGAGCGCAAGGGTGCTGTCCGTCAGAAGCGGTTGGAAAAGTATCTGCAGAAGCACGCCCCTCTGTTTTTCCAGGAGCTGCTCGAGCGTGAACTGAACGGAAATGCCGATTATTACCAGGGCCGCACGCATCTGCGCCGCCGACTGTGATTGCCCGTTATTTGGTCAGCAGCATAAGCTGATGAATATTCAATATTTTTCAGGATTTCATAGGGTTTGAGTGGCTATTATCCACGGTATTTGTGCATAACCCCGATGTGCAAAAACACCACAGGGCGACAAATTTAACTATTAACACACTATTTACATGATACAATGGTGTTAATAGTTAAGCGCGGTCCCCTGTACCCTCACGCAAGGAAATAAACATGGCTGTGAATTCTTTCAAAAACCTTCTGGCTACGATTGTGGCGTTCGCCTTCCAGAAAGGTGGCGTCACCAAAAGTACCCAGACGTACAGCACGGCTTGCCGGGCGGCAGAATCCGACATCAAGACCATATTGATTGATTTTGATGAAGGTGATCTGACGGTTCTCTTTCCGGATGACGACAGTGGTCGCAACTATATCAAGGCCTCACATCTGGTCAGTGGAGATCTGGACGGCCGCGAGTTGCGTCAAGTTGGCGAGAACCTATACCTGATCGAGGCGGACGAAGCGATTCTGGACGTGGATGAGCTGGGCATTGATCACGTCGCCGGTATGCTGCAGCAAAGCTTGCAGCGCCTGCGTGTTGGGTTTGGCCTGATAGTGATAGACACCCCGCCAAACTTGCAAGGCCGCATGCTGGCCGCGATGGCCGCCTCCCACGCGGTAGTGTCGCCGATTAACATGGGACCGTTCACCATGGCACGGTTGACCAAGTTTGAGACGGCCTTTCTTAATGTACAGGAGCGCTACAACCCGAAACTGCACCACCTGGGGTGGCTACCTTGCAACATTAACAGCAACTCGCGCGATCAATTGGAGGGACTGGAGTTCCTCAAAGCTAAATGCGGTGAGCAGATGTTCGACACAGTCGTGATGGCGCGTAACACCGCGTCCACCAGCCTGGCCTACAAGCGGCCAGTGTGGCATCAGGCGACAAATGGCGCCCAGCGCGTGGCCGCGCGTGAACAGCTGGCAGCCTGCGATGCCGTTTTGGCGCGGTTGGCTGAAGTGGAAACCGAGTAAGGGGACAGACATGGCAGGAGCCTTTGGAAGCCAGATTAAGAGCAGCGATACCAAGTTGTCGGATTTCCGCAAGAAACCTTCAATTGCCGCGATGAAACCTGGCGAGCAGATCGTCATGCTTAAGGTAAAGCAGATCACCTGCCTGAAGCAGATCCGTGGTGAAGACAACCCCGGTTTTTCAGAAGCCTCGTTGGAGGAACTTGGCAACAGCATGGAAGCAGAGGGGCAAGTCGAGCCCTGCATCGTTCGACCAATTCCAAACACCGGTGAGGAGTATTACATGGTCGCTGGCGAGCGCCGTTTGCGGGCGGCCGATCGCAAGGGGCTTGACCTCGCCTGCGTTATTCGCAACTTGACTGATGCCCAGGCGCGCAGTGTTCAACGTGCCGAGAACATCCATCAGGCGGGCCTTACCTTGCTCGATGAGGCGAGATCCTTGCGCGAGGATATGCAGGATCCAGAGCTGGATACCCCGGAAAAGCTGGCCTTACACTGCAAAAAGTCACTCAATTGGGTATATGAACGACTCCGCTTTTTGGACACGATGGAGGCCGGTGGCCAGGCCAGCATGGCTGTGACCGAAGGTGTTACGGCCGACATCTCCACGGTGTTGGAGATCCAGCGTCTGGAAAAAGCCAACCCCCAAGCTGCTGCCGAGTTTATCGAAGAGGCAAAAGCGGACCCGAGTATGAATCTGCGTAAAGCTGTGCGCGAAAAGCGTAAGGAGGTGGCGAGCCAGGCGAAGGCTGGCCCAAGCCAGAAGCAAGAGGCTGACGCTCTCGCCGAGAATTCTCGCATGCGAGAATCGAAAGAACCGGTGGAGATCTCCTCAACCGCACCAGCTACAACAAGCCCCGATGGGACCGACGAAAATTCTCGCATGCGAGAATCGGTGGACCCGGTGGTTACCTCCCTGACCGCTCCGGCTTCCACCAGTAGCGATGCAACTGACACAAATTCTCGCATGCGAGAATTCGCCAGCCATGCGCATTGTGAGTCCCTGAACGCCGCCGCCCAACAGCTGCAGGCCATGGCAGAGCAGCTCGAAAAGCTCTCCCTGTGGCTGCAGGGTCAGGCCCCTAGCGAAAAAACCCTGGCAGGACTCCGGGTCGCGCAGGCGGGCCTTAAGAATGCTGTTGATGGGATCGGGCAGCCGGTGCCGATCGCAGAGTAACGTGTAGGAGGCCACGTTTGACGTGGCCCGCGAGAATTCCATGCAAGAGTTTCGAATTACATATGAAGTGTTTCAGAAGGTGTTGGAGAGTGCGCGCTGGGGTGAGAAATCTACTGCGGTAGCGCATGCCGTCTTTGTATTGGGGTCCCCTACAGCTGGGATGGACAAGCTGCATGGTTTGTCGCGCGCGCGGGTATCCCAGATCTGCAAAGACTTTGAACGCCTCTACCTGAAGCATGCAATGTACCCTCCTGGCTGGGAGCGAGCTACAGTGTGCGCCCCACCTGAGCGGCTCAAGGCGTTCCAGGAGGAGATGGAGCGTGAACGGATGAAGTTTTTCTCCAGTAAGTAGTTCTCAGTAGGCCTGGCATTTGCCAGGTCTTACTCATTTATGACATGGGAAATTATTGTTGATGCACTACTTTGATTGATATATTATTCAAATCAGGGGATTTGATAACCTCAATCGTCTGTTCAAACTGCGCCTCGGGTCACAGGGGCAGGAGAAGTGAAATGAAAGCTGATAGCCTTCACAAAGACATCGCTGCATATAAGATCCAGCAAGCTGAAAAGTGGAATCACCACCCACTCAAAACTGTCGGCCGATTGGCCAGCACGTATGAAGTTCGCCCGCTTCTTATCTCCCTAGCCATTGAAATCGGCAGTGAAAAACTGGCCAGCATTGCCGCTGCCGTCGCAGAAATTGAAGACCAGCGTCAAGCCCTAGGCCGTCGTTGCCATCGCCACGTCACCGATAAACAGCGGCAAGCCTTAGCTGCTGCCTTGCTTGAAAAGTACGGCTCGCCTCGTAACATCGTCAAAGCGGCTTGGCACATGACTGATCAAGAAATTGATGAAGCAGAGGCCTGATATGCAAGCACTTATCTGCATGATCCAGGTGCCATCCAAGACCTATCCCAGCTTGATAGGATGGGGGCACACGGAACGGCTGGCCCGTCTCAACGCTTTTGCTCGCTGTCACCAAGGCTACAACCCTTATGACGAGGAGTACCAGGGAGGGATCCTTATTCCGGTTTCCAAGCGTTTGGAGGAGGTGAACCGGCGCGGATGCGGCCCCGATAGCCATGTCAGCATCTACAACCAGAAGGGCGAGCTCGTCGGCGGGCACTTTACCGAGTTGCATCATGATCTGCTACGCGCCCTGGGCCGTCTCTGCATTCGGAACGGGGAGCTGGATTATGAGTGATCTTGATTTTTCAGACCTGTCAGACGACCAGATCGTTGAACTTGCAGCTGGTCTAGCGCAAGAGGCCCTACGGCGCAGTCCGGCCCTTGCTGCCGCTTTCAAAGAGGCGCTGGTGACCGAGAAAGAGCGGATTGAAGCTGCCGCGCGCGGAGGGATGCAAGCGAAGAGGGAGGCCCTGGCTAGAGAGGCGCAATTACACAAGCGTCTTGAGGACGAAAAACATAGGGAGCGTGAGCGGCAAGAGAAGCAAAACCGTGCTGCGTCCATTCTTAGAGAGGCGGCTCAAATTGTTGAGCGGCCTCTATCCGACGTGACGCTGGTCCTGACATCGTTCCCGAGCGGCAGGCCGCAATTGTATTTGAATCCAGGCGTCAACGTAGAAGGGTATGGGAGCGTGAATCTGGTCCACTACGACGTGGAAAAACAATCGATTCGCACCAGCTGGAAGCTCGAAGCAAAGAAAAAGGAATTGCTTTGCTGGGCTCAATCTTCCGTCGCCGCGCTACGCGCCATGAACATCCCCTCCATCACGGTAAAAGGCATCGAGCTATGAGTAAGGCGGTAACCAACCCTTTGCAGCTGGTGATCAAAAAGGCCGCTGCGTCGCTGCCTGTATCGACCGGTAAAGTAGCGTCGCATCAGGAAAAAATAAACCGGCGCCAAGGTGAAGTGGTGATATTGGCTGATATCAGTGTCAGCATGGACTCGATCGCATGGGGTGGGCAGCGCAAGATCGACATCATGCGCAGCGCAGTACGCCTTGCCAGGGAGGCCAGGGACGCGCGCTTATTCGTGTTCAGCGCGGAAACAAGGGAGGTCGAGGACATACCCGACTCTACCGAGGCGAATACCGCATTGCATACGGCCCTCGAGCGCGTGGCGGCCCTCGACCCAGGCGTGACATTGGTGATCTGTGATGGCGTCCCAGATGATCGGGCCCGGGCTCTAGAGGCCGCGAAGAAGTTTAGAGGGGTCATTGATGTTCTATACATTGGCCCTGAATCGGACTCCCAAGCCATTGCGTTCATGCGCAAGCTAGCAAGCGTGGCGGGCGGGGATATCAGAACCTATGATGTGCTCATGCTGGGCGATGCTCAGCAGATGCGCGCGCAAATAGCGGGATTGCTGCAATGAAACACCTGAATTTTCTGGCGCTCAACGATGCGTACTACCAAGAAATCACGTTCGACGACATTGAACCGGTTGAGCTCGGGAGCGCATACGAAAATTTGCTGGAGCCGCTCTCCAGCGGCCGAACCGCAACGGTACGTCGCGGCACAGGATATACCGCTTCTGGGGAGATCGGCGGAAAGCGGGCGGTGTTCACGATCCGCGACGAAGGTGTGCCCATCGCGGTGATTGGTGTTTGCTTGCACAGTCGCTCTTCGCCGCAGCTGTGGCGAGAGCTCTACCATGGCGAGGCGTTGCCGGATCTACTGCCGCCGGCCGCGCCGTGGGTCGCTGTTCGCTACGAAGTCGCCGAAACGGTCATTCCGCCCTGGCTTGATCGACTTGCCTGGCATGCCGCATGGTACTTAGCCGAGGAGCAGAAAAATGACTGAGACGGAGTGGGGAAACCCTATGCCTGTTGGCCGCGGCGGCGCGCGGAAGGGTGCTGGACGCAACGCTGAAGATGGCGCGAGTGGGCTGGTCCCGCATTCCGTCGCTTTGCAGCCAGAACTTAAAGCCTGGTGCCAGGAAGTTGGGGCTGCGCGTATAAGACAGATTCTTCAAGAAGCGCGTCAATCTTCCACGCTAGCTTAATACGCTGTCTACCTAGAACTACGTCAAACGACCCGCCGCCCGGCGGGTTTGTCATTTTGGTGGTGTAACAGCGCGGATCCAGGCCGCCAGCCAGCTGGAGGAAGAAGGGCGGCCAGATGGCGCGTACCAGGTACGGCTGGCTCCAACGCCACCCAGGCTGCGTGTGGAACTGGTCAGCGCGCGCATGCACTCCAAGAAGCTCTTGTCAGATCACCGCCAGTTCCTGGCGGTCGTGGGCTCGCTCAGACGCCGCGTCCTGCGGATCCTCACCTTACCACCTCAAGCTCTAAACCCCACCCCCACGGCCCCGTGAGGGGCTGCGGCCGCGGCTGCGCCGCCCATTCTCAAGGCGAGCGGCGCCCGCCGGTTCAAAAGCAGCCGCACGCGGGGCTTCGCCTAGCCGAGTGTTGACCGGGGGAAGCCCTCTCTCCCTCGGTCGTGGAATTGCGCATACCCGTGCCCTTATGTGAGTGCAGCACAACCAGCCGGCAATGCAAATCAACCCGCACGCGGGGGCGCAAGCGCCGATTTGCATTGCCGTCCGGATGTGCTCTTTCGCACTCACGGCACAGGCATACGCAACTCCACGGGAGAGAGGACAAATCCTCCCCCGGCCAAACCCGGCCACTTGTTGAATCCGCTGCGCGGATGATTTTTAGATCCGGCAGGCGCCACTCTCCTAGGGGGGAGTGGAAAACCCGAAAGGCAAAGACCATGACCACGAAAACTGTTGAGCAACCTAAAACTGAAATCGCTGAGGCGGCTGCAAAGCTGGTGGCCAACGCCGAGTTCATCCAGGTGCCCTATGGCCAGCTGGTGGAAAGCCCGCTGAATGTCCGCGCCGGCGCGAAGCTGGCCAACATCCCGGAACTGGGCGAGGAGATTGTTCTGGCCGGTGGCCTGATCCAGAACCTGGCAGTGATTCAACGTAAAGGCTCGAAAAAGAACCAGCTGACTTACGAAGTTGTCGCCGGCCGCCGCCGTCACGCCGCACTGGACTGGCTGTTCGAGAATGGCCGCATCAGCCAGGATTTCCCCATCGCGGTACGGCTGGTCACGGAAGAACAGGCGCTCTACATCTCGCTGTCTGAAAACCGCGACCGCGAGAACATGCATGTCTACTACCAGATCCGGGCGTTCAAGCTGCTGGCAGACAAGGGCGATAGCATCGCTTCTATCGCGCTGCAGTTCCGGGTTACCCCGTTGACCGTTCAGCGCCATCTGAAGCTGGCCAACATGTCGCCCAAGCTGTTCGAACTGTTGCGCGAAGACGAGCTGACGCTGGAGCAAATGCAGGTGCTGGCGCTGACCGAAGATCACGCGCTCCAGGAAAAAATCTGGTTTGAATCCGGCAGCTGGAACCGCAATCCCAGCCAGCTGCGCGCCCTGATCACTCAACAGGAAACCAAGGCCAACAGCAATCGGAAAGCCAAGCTGGTCGGCCTGGAGGCATACCGCAACGCCGGCGGCGCGACTCGCGAGGACATTTTTGGTGGACCAGACGACGTCTACATCTGCGACCTTCAGCTGCTTCAGCAGCTGGCCGATGCCAAGCTGCAGGCCGAGGTCGACACGCTCCTGGCGGCAGGGTGGAAGTGGGTAGAGGTTCGCCCCAACGGCTTCGATGATGAGCACAAGTTCGGCGTACATCCAGGAACGTTGCGCGAACTGCCGGCAGAGCAGCAGCAGGAGTATGAGCGCATGCAGGCCCGGCTCGACGAGGTCAACGCGGACATCAACAAGCTGGAGCAGGAAGCCGACGAAGACATGCCGGAGGAGGAGTACGAGGCGCGCTGGCAGGTACTGGGCGACGAGTGCGAAGCCCTGGAAAGCAAGCTGAATGCGATTGACGCAGAGCGCAAAGAACTGGATCGCTCGACATGCGGAGCGGTGGTGTTTGTGGATGCGCAAGGCCAGATTCAGCAGCGCACCGGCCTAATGCGCGGCGAGGAAATCCGCGCAGCGAAGAAAGAGGGCGTAACGATCCAGAACGGCAGCGGCTACGAAGTGCGGACGCCGAAAGATAAGGCGGTCCATTCCGAGAGATTGGTCAACAAGCTGACCGCCGATATGACCATCGCCGTGCAGGCCGAACTGATCGCCCAGCCCGCGATTGCCCTGGCGGTACTGGCCCACCGATTGCTGTGCGACGAGTTCGGCTCCCACAGCCAGACGCTGGCCACCAAGATCAATCTGCACACCACCAAGCACAAGCTGGCCCAGGACAACGAGGAAATCAAGGCCACCCCGGCCTACATCGCCCGCGAGGAAGCCCGCGCCAAATGGAAAGCCAAGTTCCCGCAAGGCTACGAAAAATCCATCGACTGGCTGCTCGACTGGAAACAGTCCGAACTGATCGACCTGCTGGCCTTCCTGACGGCGGCCAGCGTCGACGGCATGGCCGGCACCGAGGAGGAACGCACAGGCCTCGACGCTGTGGCTAAGGTCACCAACCTGGACATGAAGAAGTGGTGGCAGCCGACGGCCAGCAGCTACTTTTCCCACGTCAACAAGCAGCGCATCCAGGACGTTGTGGCGGAGGTGGTGTCGCCGGAGGCCGCGCTGCCCATCGGCGGGATGAAAAAGGCCGAGGCCGCTGAGTATGCCGAAGGCTTGCTGGCCGGCAAGGGCTGGTTGCCCCAAGTGATGAACATCGCGAACTGATCGCCGCTTGGCAGGGGCTTGGCCCCTGCCTCTCCCCATAGATTGAGATTCAAAACATGCCTACATTCGCCGTCCACCAATACCACGTAGTAATTCGGACATTCCATGTCGAAGCCGATAGCGCCGAAGCTTCCGCCCAGCTTGCACACGAAATCTGGCCAGTTCTGGAGCTTGTTTCACAAGAGGATGACGATGAGGTCTTGGATGACGTCATGGTTGATCCGTTACTACCCAACGGTAAAGTCGACTACAACAACGCGGTATCTCTGAGACGTGCCCCTGGAGGCGCATTCCAGCCGATAGCCCCTGAACCCGAGGAGCCGACCACCATCGCCGGCATCATCGCCGCTGCGGCCCCTGAGGAGCACTCCCGCCGCAGCATGATGGCCACGGCCATCTGTCTGTATGAGGGCATGCGCGCGGCAGCTGGGAACGAGTTCGAGCAGCTGCTGGAGCAGTGGCGGCAGAGCCATTACGAGCTGTGTTACGGCCTGGGCATCGTCGCGGAACGCGTGCACAACGCCAGACTCAAGATCGCCGCGTTTGCTGAGCTGGAGGGCCTGCACCCCCACGGCGAGTTCGATTCGGAGGTTTCCAAAGAGATCGGCGCGCAGCTGGCCACCTTCCTCTTGCCCAAGCGGGTCTGCTACGACGCGCCGCTGTGCGACACCCACGTCGACAACCTGCTGAACGACCTGCTGCGAAAGTACTACCAGGACGGCCTCGCCGCGAAGCCCGCTGCGGCGGAGAAGTTCGACGAAAAACTGCACGAGCTGCTGCCGTTCACGGACATCCCGTTCGGCGACTGACAAATTCATAGCGGGGCTTGCGCCCCGCGTTACTACCGAGGACCTACCATGCACGATTTCAGCTTTGTTCCGACGCTTAGCTTGAACCACCTTTCCCAGACCCTGCGCGACGAGCTGGAGAACAACGCCGGCGACTGGGGCCGCAACATCATCGCCGCGCAGTACGACAATGGCTACCTGATCCAGATCGATCCCCAGGACGAGGACCAGTTTGTCGAGTGGCCGGAGCTGCAGCTGCTGCGCAGCTGGGCTATCGATATCGCCGGTCGGCATGTGCGCTGGCTGGAGTTCGACGCCGAGGGACCACGGGTGGACGCCTTGCCCTACCATTTGCAGATGGACGCGCTCGAGGACCTCGAGATCTCGCTACCGCTCGGCCAAGCGCGCAGCACCCTGGTGGTGGCCAAGCTGGAAGGCGGTCTGCAATGAAAGTCCGCGTGAACGAAGTCAGCGAAGAAGAGTACGAGCTGGACGCCCCTGACGGCCTGAGCGAAGACGAGCTGGAGAAGTGGGTTAAAACAGAGATGGAGGACTTCCCCGGCCCGGCCACGTTCATCGGCGTGGTCAGCCGCACCTGGGAGATCGCCAGCTGATCACGACGCCTGGCGCGCAACCGCCGTGCCGGCGGCGACGTCCACCAGGTGGACGTCGTTTCCCGGGCAGCCCCGCTACGCGGACCCCACACCCGCAACGTGCCGGCCGCCGGCGGCCAGCCCGCTGCCCCCTGCCCGGGAAATCATGCGCACCTTCCTGCCTGGCCACCTGGTCGAGCAGCTCACCCCCTCGGCCGCCGGCGTCGCCGGCCTCTGCGAAACGCGGCATCCGCCGCGCGCACCTCTCCCAAAAACCATGCCCGCCGTCGCGGGCAAAAGGAGGAGGGCGAGAATACTTCTCTCCCTCCCTGTCCGGGCGCTACCCGAAGCCATCGTGGCTTCGTGCCGCCTCGGCAGGCCGGCGACGGCCGGGCCTAGTAGTGTGCCCGGCCGCCGCCTTCAAGGCGCTTTCGCGGCATATCCTCGCCGCGCGCGGCTCCGGTATTCCACGCTCACCTTGACCTGCGGCGTCTCGCGCCATCGAGGCGTCGGGTAGTGCGGTACGGCCACAACGGCGACGTCGCACTGTCCGATGACCTCGGAGCCATTATGAGCCGCTTTGTCCTGGGCGATTGCCTATCTGTTTTGCCGACCTATCCTGCTGGCGCAGTCGATTTCATTTTGACGGACCCGCCCTATCTGGTGAATTTCCGCGACCGCTCCGGCCGCTCGATCGCGAACGACGTGCGCGACGACTGGCTAGCGCCGGCGGTGAAGGAAATGCATCGAGTGCTCAAGCCGGACAGCTTCATGTTGTCGTTCTACGGCTGGACCAAAGTCGATGCTTTCTTCGCCGCGTGGAAGGCCGCCGGCTTCCGCGTAGTCGGCCACATCGTGTTTTCAAAATCGTATGCCAGTAAGAGCGGCTATTTCGGTTACGCCCACGAGTCCGCCTACCTGCTGGCAAAAGGGCGGCCGGCAGAGCCGGCCCAGCCGCTGCGCGATGTGATGCCGTGGCAGTACACCGGCAACCGCCACCACCCGACTGAAAAGCCCGTTCCCTGCCTGCGGCCGCTGATTGAATCCTTCACCAAACCGGGCGACATCGTGCTAGACCCCTTCGCCGGTTCCGGGTCAACGTGCGTCGCGGCCGCGGAGGCGGGCCGGCGGTACATCGGGATTGAATTGCTTCCCGAATACCACGCCGCCGGCGTGCGCCGGCTGGCGCAGGTCCGCCAGGGCCTGGCGGTGGCTGCGTGAGGGGGAACGACATGATTAAAACTCACACCGTGCCGATTCTGTCCATTTCGCATTTGGCCATCATGACCCAGCATTATCTCGATGCCACGGCGGGGGACCCCGAAGACCCGTTGCAATCGGCCCAATGCAGCCGCGGTTACTTTGTCTACCTGGGGTACAACCTGGCTGAATGCGGGTTCCCTGAATTTAAAGTCATTCGTCTATGGCTCGAAACCCAAGGTTATCAGGTGGGTTGGGTCCACTTTTCCGAGGATGGCCAGGTAGTGGAAGCACTGCGGACCTTTGCGCCGTACTCGGAGGAACAGGCCGCACAGGACATGGAGCTAAGCCCCCGCGAATTGGCGAACAAGTATGTGGGCTCTGAATTCGGCCACCCATGCATTTCGCTTAGCCAGTGGCAGGCTTGGGTAAATGGAGGGTGCACGATTGAAGGGTATTGGGAGTGGGTTTCAACCATGCTGCGCGAGTCGGAGTATTACGAGCTGATTGGCAATCAGACGGAATGACCAAACCCGGCGCTGGCGGCGGCGCGGCCGCCAGCGAGCCGCCCCGGGAACAAATTCTAAGCAGGCCAGCCAACGGCTGGCCCGCTCTACCCGTAGCCATCATGCCGTGTCCGCTCTACGCCGGACGGCGCCGGCCAGGCCAAGGATTGTGCCCAGCCAGCGCCTTCAAGGGGCTTTCGCGGCATTTCCTCGCCGCAAGCGGCTCCTGAATTCCACGGTCCCCTTGACCGGCATCGCGGCCAGGCACCGAGGCTACGGGTAGAGCGGAACGGCGGCCGAGTCGGAAGCCTCGCGCTACCCCGAGTCAACGGGAGAGCGCCATGGGCCTCGATATGTACGCATTTTCTGTAAACGCCGAATTCGCTGGGGATACCCAGACCAACCTGAAAACCTCGCAAGCGGATCAAGAGCGTGTCGCCAGAAAATCGCTGATGTACTGGCGAAAATTCAACCATCTCCATGGCTGGATGGAACGGCTTTATGAAGAGAAGGGCGGCACAGCCGTTTTCAATTGCGAGGCCGTCCGCTTGATGGCGGAGGATTTGGACCAGCTCGAAACCGCCATGACGACAGGTAGTTTGACCCATACACCGGGTTTCTTTTTTGGCGGCAGCGAGCTTTACGATGATGACGTTGAGAGGCTGAAAGAATTTATCAGGCTGGCGCGGGAGGAAATAAAGCAGGATCGCGCCGTTTTCTACGATTCGTGGTGGTAGCCATCGGCCAGCGCCGGCCGCTGTCAGGTGGCTGGCCAAGTCTGACGCCGGCGGCGTGGCCGCCAGCGTCAGGAGCCGACAGCCTACGGCTGTCACGCTTTACCCGAATCAAAGGAAAAAATATGGGCCTCGATATGTACGCGATTTCCGTCAGCCAAGCTTATGCGGCTGGTCAGCAGTTTGATATCAACGTGGACGAGCGCGACGGGCAGGGCAACTCCTCTGCTGTCAAAGCCATGTGTAGCTGGCGCAAATTCTCCATCTTGGATCAATGGATGCGCGAGCTATGCGCGGAGAAAGGCGGCGATGCCGAAGCGGACGGCGTGAATGTGCGGCTGGATGCCGGCGACGTGCGCCGGCTGGCTCAAGACTTCGCCGCCGGCGACTTTGGAGAGCCGGGCCGCTTATTCGTCAATGATTACCTCAAGCTGAAACAGTTCATCGCCAAGGCCCAAGACGAAATCAAGCTGGGCCGCTCCATCCTCTACATGGCGTCCTACTAAGCGCGCGCCGGCCGGCGCTGCTGGCCGGCCTGTTCCTTGCAACGTGGGCGGCAGCAAACCGCTCACCGCCTGACGGCGGCGCCGCCGGCGGCGGCGTTTCCCGGTCAGCCCGCCGCTGCGCGGCCCCACGCCCCCTG